>NZ_CP109598.1:4281428-4595000 GCF_036327775.1 Streptomyces sp. NBC_01498
GCGCCCTGCTGGCCGGGAGCGGCGCCCAACTGCTCGTCACCGCCTGCTGCCGGGCCGCCGTCCACGCCCACCGGCGGCGCACCGCGCCCGCCCGGCTCAGCTCCACTCTGGTCGTCGGCACCGGACAGGCGGGCCGGCGGCTCGCCGCGCTGCTCGCCCGGCACCCCGAGTACGGCCTGCGGCCCGTCGGCATCGTCGCCCCTCCGCGTGAGGACGGGGCCACCGCCCCGCGCGGGGACGAGCGCCCGTCCGGCGCGCATCCGGACACCGACACCCCCGCCCCCTCGCTTCCCGTGCTGACCACCACCGAGGAGATCCACCGCGCGGTCGTCCGGAACGGCGTCCGGCAGGCGGTGTTCGCCGGCCCGGTGTACGGCGGCGGGAGCGGGACCCGCCCGGCCGGCGGCGACATCGACCGCTCCGAACTCGTCGCGCTCTTCCACGCGTACGGCTGCGCCACCTGGTTCGTCGGCGGCGGACGGAGCGAGGGCGGTATGCCGGACCACGTCTGGGGCCACGCCTGCCGACGGGTCGACCCGCCCGCCACGCGCCGGGGCACCCTCGCCAAGCGGCTGCTCGACATCGCCGTCGCGGGCCCGGTCCTGGTCGTGATCTCCCCGGTGCTGCTGGTGTGCGCGCTCGCCGTACGGTTCCTCGACGGCCCCGGCGTGCTGTTCCGCCAGGAACGCGTCGGCCAGCACGGCCGCACCTTCACCCTGCTCAAGTTCCGCACCCTGCGCCCGGCCGACGACCACGAGGCCGCCACCCGCTGGTCGGTCGCGGGAGACCGGCGGATGAGCCTGGTGGGCCACCTGCTGCGGCGTACGTCGATGGACGAACTGCCCCAGGTCTGGAACGTCCTGCGCGGCGACATGAGCCTCGTCGGCCCCCGCCCCGAACGCCCCTTCTTCGTCGCCGACTTCAGCCGTACCCACCCCGGTTACGCGGCCCGCCACCGGATGCCCGTCGGCATCACCGGACTCGCACAGGTCCACGGGCTGCGCGGGGACACCTCCATCGAGGACCGCTCCCGGTTCGACAACCACTACATCGACCACTGGTCGTTGTGGCAGGACGTGTGCCTCATCATTCGTACCGCCCTCTCGCTCGTCCGCCCGGCGGGGAGCTGACATGACCGACACCCCGGGCGCGCTGCTCCCGAACCCCGCCCCGTCCGCCGGACCCGGCCGGCCCGCAGGAGCCGATGGCCCTGTGGGAGCCGACGGGCCCGGCGCCCGTAACCGGCGCGACGCCGTCCGGCGTGCCGCGCCGCTGCTGCCCGTCCTCGCGGTCGTGGCGCTGCTCGCCGTCCCCGTGACCGGCCCCGCCGGGGACGGTGCGGCCGGCTCCGGCACCCCCGCCGACGCCGCGTCCGCGCTGCTGGTCGTCTTCTGCCTGCTCCGGGCGGTACGCGAGCGTGCCCGCCCGCTGACCCGAACAGCCGCCCTGGTCCTGGGACTTCCGGTGTTCGGCGTGTGCGTCGCGGCGATCACCGCGGCCGACGCACACGCCGCGCTGCCGGGCCTGGCCCGCTACCTCCAGGTCTTCGTCCTGGTGCCCGGCTCGCTGCTGCTGCTCCTCAGGGACCGCCGGGACTTCCGGCTCGTCACCTGGGCGGTGGTCGCCGGGGCACTGGCGCAGGGAGCCGTCGGCACGGTGCAGTACGTGACCGGCACCGGCGCCTCGTACATGGGCGAGGACGTCCGCGCGGTCGGGACGTTCGGACCCACCGACGTCATGGGTATGGCCACCGTCGTCTCGTACGGCCTGGTCGCCGCCGTCGGACTGGCCCTGGGAGTCGGGGCGCACGGGACCGGCGCGGCGCGCGGGGCGGCGCGGCGGCAGCGTGCCGCCGCGCTCGGCTGCGCCGCGCTGCTGTCCGTGCCGCTCGTCCTCTCCTTCAGCCGGGGCGCCTGGATCGCGACAGCCGTGGCCGTCACCCTGCAACTCGCGCTCTCCGGACTCCGCCGCGCGGCACGCGTCGCCCTCGTGGCGGCGGCACTCGGCACCGTCCTCGTCGGCGGTCTCGGCGTCGGCTCACAACTCGTCACCGAACGCCTCGACAGCATCACCGAGGTCACCGGGACGCCCGACCGGTCGGTCACCGACCGGTACACCATGTGGGCGGCGGCGGCCGGGATGTGGCGCACCGACCCCGTCACCGGCGTCGGGCTCAAGGGCTTCCCCGCCCACCGCGACACCCACTCCTCGCTCGCCCTGTCGTCGGGCAGCGACACGGCGGGCGCCGGACGCAGCTTCGAGCGCCGGCCGCTGCTCTCGCCGCACAACATGTACCTCCTCGTCCTCAGCGAGCAGGGGCTCCTCGGACTGCTGGCCCTGACCGGGAGCTGGGGGGCGCTGCTCGTCCTCACCCTGCGCCGGCTGCGCGCCGCGCGGCCCGGACCGACCCGTGGAAGTACGGGAACCGACTGCGGTCTCGTCGCCGCCGGACTGCTTGTCTGGCAGCTGGTCGACTTCGGCTACGCGGACATCGGCGGGCCCTCGACCGTGCAGACCGCCGTCGTCCTCGGCCTGGCCGCGTGGTGGGCGCTCAGCCGTACGGCGCCCGGCGGCACGGCGCCCGGCCCCGCGGCCGTCCGGCGGGAGGCCGGAGCCGTATGACCGACCTGACCGACGCGGCGGAGACCACCGAGGCGGCCGAGACGGCCGAGGCGGCGTCCCGGGCACCGTCCACGGAACCCGGCAGGGCCGCGGCCGAACCCACCGTCCCCGGCCGCCGCCCCCCGCCACCGCCCGCACCCCCTCCCACCACCACCCCGACGCCCCCTCCCACAACCGCCGCCGAGAAGGCCGTCGCACCCGACCCGGGCACCTTCCCCTCCAACCGCTTCCTCGCCCGCGCGGCCCTGCTGACCGCCCTGCTCACCGCCGCCGGGGCGCTGCTCGGACTCGTACGGGACCAGACCATCGCCCATCTGCACGGCGCGGGCCCCGGCACCGACGCGTTCCTCGTCGCCTGGACCGTCCCGGAAGTGGCCTCGACGCTGCTCATCGAGGACGCCATGGCACTGATCCTGGTGCCCGCCTTCAGCCTCGCGCTCGCCCGCCGGGCCGCCGGGGACCCGTTCCCCGACACCCCGCCCCCCGACGCCCCGGCCGGCCGCGACCCCGTGCACGCCCTGCTGCGGACGACCCTGCCGGGCCTGCTCCTCGTCCTCACCGCGGGCGCCGCCCTGCTGGTCCTCGCGGCGCCCTGGGTGGTCGCGCTGCTCGCCCCCGGCCTGCCCGACAGCCAACTCGCCGTCTCCTGCACCCGGTTGACGGCCACCTGCGCCTTCACCTTCGGCATCGCCGGATATTGCAGCGCCGCCCTGCGGGCGCACGGCAGCTTCCTGCCGCCCGCGATGATCTACGTCGCGTACAACATCGGCATCATCGCCACGATGCTGCTCCTCAGCGAACGGCTCGGCGTGCGGGCGGCGGCGGCCGGGGTCGCCGTCGGCGGCGTCCTCATGGTCCTCGTCCAGGCGCCGGGCGTGCTGCGGCGGCTGCGGGAGCGCCGCACGACCGGCCCCGGCCCCGGCGCGGCCCGCGCCCCTGCCCCGTCACCGGAGCCCGCCCGCGAACAGCCCGGCGGCGCGGGCCGCCCGCTCGTCGCCCTCGGTCTGCTCGCCCCCGTCATCGTCTTCGCCCTCACCCGCCAGTCCCAGGTCCTCATCGAACGCTTCCTCGCCGCGCCCCTGCCCGCCGGGGCCATCTCGCACCTGAACTACGCGCAGAAGGTCGCGCAGATGCCGATGGTCCTGTCCCTGATGCTCTGCACCGTCACCTTCCCCGTCGTCGCGCGCGCCATGGCGGCCGGGGACACCGACCGCGCCCGGCGGCGCGTCGAACGCGACCTCGCCCTCGCCGGGGTCATCGTGCTCGTCGGCGCCGCCACCGTCATCGCCTGCGCCCCGCAGATCATCGAAATCCTCTTCCAGCGCGGGGCCTTCGACCGGGCGGACACGGCGGACACCGCCGCCGTGATGCGGGTGTACGCACTCGGACTGCTCGGCCACACCCTCGTCGGCGCCCTCGTCCGCTGCTACTTCTCCGCCGCCCGCCCCCTCTGGTTCCCCGCGCTCGCCATGCTCGCCGGGCTCGCCCTCACCACCGCGGGCGGCGCACTGCTGGTCGGTGCCTGGGGCGTCCTCGGCATCGCGGCGGGCAACGCACTGGGCATCACCGTCACCGCCGCCCTGCTGCTGCACGGCGTCGCCCGCCACAGCATCCCCCTGCGGGTCCGCCACATGACCGGAGGGCTCGTCAAACTCAGCGCCGCCGCCGCTGCCGCCACCGGCGCCGGATGGCTCTGCGGCGCCCTCGTCCCCGGGCCCGTGGTGGCGGCGGCCGTCGCCTGCCCGGTGGTCGCGGCCGTGTTCCTCGTCATCGCCCGCGCACTCCAGGCACCCGAGATCGACTCCCTCGTCCGCTCCGCCACCCGGAGGCTCAACGATGTCCGCTGACCCGGTCTCCACCGGCCCCCTGTGGGCAGCCATGTACCACTCGATCACCGATCCGGCCGACGACCCCTACCGCGTGACGGTCTCGCCCGCCCGGCTCGACCGGCAGCTCCACTGGCTGCGCCGGCGCGGGCTCACCGGCGTCGGCATGGACCGCCTGCTCGCCGCCCGCGCGCGGGGCCGCGCCGCCGGACTCGTCGGCCTCACCTTCGACGACGGCTACGCCGACTTCCTCACCGGCGCCGTGCCGGTGCTGCGCCGGCACGGGTTCACCGCCACCGTGTACGTGCTCCCCGGCCGCCTCGGCGGCAGCAACGAATGGGACAGCCCCGGCCCCCGCAAACCCCTGCTCACCGAGGACGGCATCCGCGAGGCGGCGGCGGCCGGTATGGAGATCGGGTCGCACGGGCTGCGCCACAGCGACCTCACCCAGGCGGACGACACGCTGCTGAGGGAGGAGACCCGGGGCAGCCGGGAGGCGCTGCGCGCGCTCACGGGCGTCGAGGTGACCGGGTTCTGCTATCCGTACGGCAGTGTGGACGAGCGCGCCGTCGCGGCCGTCCGGGACGCCGGTTACCGGTACGCCGCCGGGATCAGCCCCGGCCCGCTCACCGGCCTCTTCGCCCTGCCGCGCGTGCACATCGGGCAGGAGGACACCGGCCCCCGGCTGCTGCTGAAACGCGCCCTGCACCACCGTCGCCGCGAACCGGTCCCCTACGGGCCCTACGAACCGTACGGGCCGGGCGCACGGTACGAGCAGTACGGGCCCCGTACCCGCGCGTCGGCGCCCGTCACCGTGCCCGAAGGCGGCGCCGGATGAGAGTCCTGCACATCATCACCGGTCTCGGCATCGGCGGCGCGGAACAGCAACTACGGCTCCTGCTAGGCCAGTTGCCCACCGACAGCGCCGTCGTCACACTCACCAACCCGGGCGCCGTCGCCCGCGGCATCACCGCCGACGGCTTCCCCGTCACCGACCTCGCCATGAGCGGCAACCGCGACCTCGGCGCGCTGCCCCGGCTGACCCGGCTCATCAGGGACGGCCGGTACGACCTGGTCCACACCCACCTCTACCGCGCCTGCGTGTACGGCCGCCTCGCCGCCCGGCTCGCGGGCGTACGCACCGTCGTCGCCACCGAACACTCCCTGGGCGCCCACCGGATCGAGGGCCGACCGCTGACCGCCGGGACCCGCGCCCTCTACCTCGGCAGCGAACGCCTCGGCACCGCGACCGTCGCCGTCTCCACCACCGTCGCGCACCGGCTGCGCCGCTGGGGTGTGCCCCGCGACCGTATCCACGTCGTCCCCAACGGCATCGACGTGCCGCGCTTCGCCTTCGACGAGACCGTCCGGAACAAGGCGCGGGCCGAACTCGGCCTGCCCGCAGACGCGTTCGTGGTCGGCGGCGTCGGCAGGCTCAGCCCCGGCAAACGCTTCGACATCCTCGTTCGGGCCGTCGCCGCCCGCCCCGGTGCCCGGCTCCTGCTCGTCGGCGAAGGACCGGAGGGCGACCGACTGCGTTCCCTGGCGGGGGAGTTGGGCGCCGCCGACCGCGTACTGCTCCACGGCGCGTGCGAGGACCCGCCCCCCGACCCCGCCGCCGGTCCCGACCTGCCGTCCCTGTTCGCCGCCATGGACCTCTTCGTCTCCGTCTCCGAGGACGAGGCGTTCGGGCTCGCCGTGGTCGAGGCACTGGCCGCCGGACTGCCCGTCCTGCACGTCGCCTGCCCCGCCCTGACCGACCTGCCCCCGGACGCCGCGCCCGGAGCACGCCAGATCGGCGGGACGGTCACCGAACTCGTCGCCGAACTGGCCGCGCACCAAGGGCGGTTCACCGCCGGGGACGGCCCCCGCCGACTGCCGGTGCCGCCCGCCGCGCGCCACTACGACATCTCCCGCAGCGCCGAACAGCTCATGTCCGTCTACGACCACGCCCTGCGCCGGAACGGCGGCCCCTCCGGGCGCCCAGGCCCTCTCCGCCGCCCGGCAACCCCCGAGGAGTGAGTTCCCGATGACCACGACCGAGACCAACACCGAGACCGACACCGAGACCCCGGCGAACACCGGGACCGCGACCGGGGAGGACCACGAGGGCACGCGCGCGGGCAAGCGCCCCGGCCGCGTCCGGTCCCGGCGGAAAGCCGTGCCCGGCTGGTGGATCGTGCCCCTCGCCGTCCTGATCGGGGCGCTCGCGGGCGGCGCGTACGGACAGCTCCGCCCCCCGCGGTACTCCGCCACCAGCTACGTCCTCGTCGTCCCCACCGACAAGGCCGACCCGGCCGCCGCGCTCGGCTTCGCGCAGGCGTACGGGCGGGTCGCCTCCCAGGTCGCCGCCACGGGCGACGCCCAGGTCTGGGCCGGGGTCTCCGCGAAGGTCCTCAAGGAGAGCGTCACCGCCGCCACCTCGCCCGACGCCCCGATGATCTCGGTGACGGCCGTCTCCCGCCGCCCGCGGACGGCCGTCGGCATGGCCGACGGCGTCGCCCGCTCGCTGGTGCTCAACGGCACGCAGATGCAGGGCAGTACGAACGTCCGGGTCGTCCAGTTCTCCCGCGCCGTCCGGCCCACCAGCCCCGTGTCGGTCTCCCCGCCGGTGGCCGCGCTCGTCGGCGCCGCCGGTGGCGGACTCCTCGGCGGACTCGTCCTGCTGGTCCGCCCCCGGCGGCGGACCGCCGAGATCCGCGCCTGCGTCCCCGCTCCCGCGCCGGCACCCGGGCCACAGACGGAACGCGTGTGATGGCGACGGAATCGGCCACCGAGCACCCCGGGTCCCGCCGGCGGACCCGCCCCGCGTCCGTCCGCCGGGCCGCCCCGGCCGCCCTCACCTCCGACATCTGCCACGACCCCGGCCGGTTCGGCGCGCTCGCCGCCGAATGGACCGCGCTCCACCGCCGTACCTCCGCCGCCACCCCCTTCCAGAGCCACGCCTGGCTCCACTCCTGGTGGCTGTCGTACGGCACACCCGGCCGGCTCCGTGTGGTCCTGGTCCGCCGGGGCGGGGCGCTCGTCGCCGCCGCCCCGCTGATGCTGGCCCGCCGTCCGCTCCCCGCGCTCGTCCCGCTCGGCGGCACCATCTCCGACTTCTCCGACGTCCTGCTCGACGACGAGCACGCCGACAGCGCGGCGCGGGCCCTGGCCCGTGCCCTGGCCACCGCCGCGCGCTCCGCCGTCATCGACCTGCGCGAGGTACGGCCCGGAGCCGCCGCCGAACGCGTCTACCACTGCTGGGACGGCCCCCGCGACCGACTCGACGACTCGCTCTGCCTGGAACTGCCCGCCGTTCCCATGGACCGCCTGCTCGCCCGGCTCCCGTCGTCCCGCGCCCAGCGCGCCCGCGCCAAGATCCGCAAGATCGACTCGCTCGGCATCGAGGAACGCCTTGTGCCCGGCGAGGAGATCCCCACCGCCGTCGCCCGCCTCCTCCAGTTGCACCGGCTCCAGTGGCAGGGCCGCGGCGTCACCCCCGAACACCTCAGCGCCCGCTTCGCGGACCATCTGGCCCGCGCGGTACGGGCCATGGCCGCCTCCGGTGACGCGGCCGTCACCGAATTCCGGCTGGCCGGCGAGGTGGTGGCCGCCGATCTCACCCTGATGTCCGGGAGCCTCGCGGGCGGCTATCTGTACGGCGCCGACCCGATACTGCGCGAGCGGAAGATCGACGTCGCCACGATGCTGCTGCGCGGGAGCGCCCGGCGGATCAGCGCCGACGGGCGTACGACGCTGAGCATGCTGCGGGGCAACGAGCCGTACAAGCACCACTGGCGCCCCGAGGCCGTCCACAACCAGCGGCTGCTGCTGGCGCGCGGCCGGCTGGCCCCCGCGCTGCGGCTGATCGCCGCCCACGCCACCGCCCGGAACCGGGCCGCCGTGCTCGTCAACGAGCGGCTGCCGGTGATGAAGGCGGGCCTGGCGAGGCGGACCCGCCGCGGCGACGGCAAGGGATGAGGCCCGACAGGGCGGACCCGGCCGCGCCGTGCCCCGCCCCCGCCCCGGCCGCCGCCGTGCCGCCGCGATGACCGGCCGTGCCACGACGGGCCGTCAGGACAGCCGGCGCCGCCAGTCCTCGAAGGCCAGACAGACCCTCTTCCCGAGGAGCGCCTCGATCCACGAACTCAGATTCAGCGCGGCGCAGTCGTCCGGGGCCTCGGGCTCCGCCGGTTCACCGGGCTCCAGCGGGTCACCCGGCTCCGGCTCCGGTTCGGGCTTGGGCGCGGGTTCGGTGACGGGGTCGGGCACGGGGGTGACCGGGTCGCTCGGCTCCGGCTCCGGCTCCACGGGCACGCTCGGCTCCGGCTCCGGCTCGGGCCGGGGCTCCGGCGTCCGCCCGTACAGCGTTGAACGGAACACGTCCGACGACCGCGGATTCTCCTCGCACTGCCACACACCGTGCGGGCAGTAATCCGTGAGCGTGTGATAGAGCGGCCGGTGTTCCTCGATCCATTCGAGCATCCCCCGCATGTACGCGGGATTGTCGCCGTTACGGAAGAGGCCCCACTCCGGATAGGAGATCACCTTTCCATGCTCAGCCGCGAATTCCACATGGTGCCGGAGCCCGAACGGCTCGTTCACCTGCTCCTCGAACGTCCGTCCGGGCGGCTGGTCGTAGGAGTCCATTCCCATGATGTCCACGACGTCGTCGCCCGGATAGCACTCGGTCCAGGCAATGGCGTCCCGGCCCCGGTTGGGCGCGAAATCGAAACGGAATTCCTGGCCGGGCACCGCGCGCATGGTGCGGACGATCCGCTTCCAGTACGCCTTCCACGCGCGCGGGTCGGGCCCGCAGCGATGGGTGTACGTGGTGCCGTTCATCTCCCAGCCGAGGACGATCACCGTGTCCGGCACCCCGAGCGCGACCAGCCGCTCCGCCAGGACCTCGAAGTGCCGGTCGTACGCGCCGCGCGCGCCCCGGCGCAGCTCCCGGCGGACGAGATGGTCGCGCACCCGCTCCTCGTTGCGCTCCAGCATCGGCACGTTGAGCACGAACATCCGGTCCGCTCGGGCCTTGCGCCACTCCGCCCAGTCCCCGAGGAAACTCGGGGCGCCCTCGATGTTGGACCACACGTCGCCCGGCAGGTACGTGTGCCCGACCCGCAGCTCCGTACCGCCCAGCCATCGCTGCATACCGGCGATCCGGCGCACGCCGTCGGCGCCGTAGTCGAGGTACGCGCCGACCGCCGGTGAGGCCACCTCCGGCCGTCCGGGAGCCGGGGGACCGGCGGCGTGACTGGCGATCGGCAGCACGGAACCCGAGACGAGGAGACCGGCCGTGACGGCACCCACGTACGTACTGATGAGCCGTCGACGTCGCTGGGACATGGGTGCTCCTCATGAAAGGGACGCGTCTCGCGGCCACGCCGGACACGCCGACGCCGAACGCGTACGCACGCTTCGCACGGGACTCCGCACGTGCCTCAAAAGTATTTCTTGCAATCCGATCGGGATTCCGGTCGGACGTTTCGCTGGACCGTTCGTGAATTTCATCCCCCGCATGGGTCATCGAGAATGAAGGACACCCCGTGGCGAGCTTTGACATCAGCGTCCCGGCCGTGCTCGTACGGCTCGACCGGAATCCGTTCCATCACGGAACCCTCGGCGCCGTCAGATCCCTCGGCCGGGCCGGAATCACGGTGCACGCGGTCATCGAGTCGGTGGACAGCCCGGTCGCCGCGTCCCGCTATCTGCGCGGCGCGCACCGGCGGCCCGACGGGGCCTCGGCGGACGCCCTGCACGAGCTGCTGCTGCGGATCTCGGAGCGGCTCGGCGTCCCCGCCGTCCTCGTCCCCCTGGACGATCTGAGCGCGATCGTGGTCGCCCGCCTCCGGACCCGGCTGACGGGCCGCTACCTGCTGCCCGCACAGCCACCGGACCTGCCCGAGCGCGTCGCCGACAAGGCGGAACTCGCCGCGCTCTGCGCCACGCTGGGGCTGCCCCATCCCCGCACGGCCGTCCCCGGCGACGGCGAGGAGGCCGCCCGCGCGGCGGGCGCGCTCGGGCTGCCCGCGGTCGCCAAGTGGAGCCGGCCCTGGCTGCTGCCGGAGGGCTCCGGGCTGCGCAGCACCGTCGTGGTGCGCTCGCGGCGCGAGGCCAGGGAGCTGTTCGGCCGCAGCCCCGAGGCGGGGAGCCGGCTGCTGCTCCAGGAACGGCTGCCGCCGGGGCGCGGTCTCGACTGGTTCTTCCACGGCTACTGCGGCGGTGACGGCACGCTCCTGGTGCGCGCCGCCGGGCGCAAGGAACGGGCCTGGCCGGCCGGGGCCGGGCTGACGGCCGTGGGCCGCTGGCTGCCCAACCCCGCCGTGGAGCGGCTGGCGGGCCAGGTGGTCGCCGCGCTCGGCTACCGGGGCATCCTCGATCTCGACTTCCGGCTCGACACCGCCACCGGCGCGTACCACCTGCTGGACTTCAACCCGCGCCCCGGCGCCCAGTTCCGCCTCTTCACCGACCCGTCGGGCACGGACGTCGTACGGGCACTGCATCTGGACCTCACCGGTCGCCCCGTCCCGGCCCCGGTCCCCGCGCACGGCCGGACGTTCGTGGTGGAGAACTACGCGCTGCTGTCCGCCCTGTCCTCGCTCTCCGCGCCCCCTCGGAGCGGGCGCGGAGGCCCACGGTACGAGCGCCGGCGGACCCGGTCGGCGGGCACGGAGACGGCGTGGTTCGCGCGGGACGACCCCCGGCCCGCGTACGCCATGAGCCGCGCCTGGCTGGTGCGCGCGGCACGCGGCGGCGCCCAGATGCTGCTGCCCCGGCCGCGCGCCGGACCGGCCGGGGCCGGCCGGGCACCCCGCTCACCGCTGTCCCCGCTCCCCGCGCGACGCCGTGCCCCGGACAGCGCGCCGGACGGCACCACCTCCCGCTGACCTACGCCGGTCCGCACGGCCGGCAGACCCTCCAGAACCGCGAAAGAACGGCGAACTCGTATGCAGGACTTGGTAGTTGTGGGTGCCGGCCCCTACGGGCTGTCCATCGCCTCGCACGCGGCGGCGGCCGGCCTCCGGGCACGGGTGTTCGGCAGACCGATGGCGGCCTGGCGCGACGGCATGCCCCCCGGCATGTTCCTCAAGTCGGAGCCGTGGGCGTCGAACCTGTCCGACCCGAAGGGCGCGTACGGTCTGGCCGCCTACGCGGCGACCCGGGGCGTCCGGGCCCGGCACGGCGTCCCGCTGCCGGTCGGCTTCTTCGCCGCGTACGGCCTCTGGTTCGCCGAACGGGCCGCGCCCCCGGTGGAGGAACGGACCGTCACCGCCGTCCGGCCGCGCGCCGGGGGCGGCTTCGAGGTCACCGCCGACGACGGGGCGGGCGGCGCCGGGGAGACGTTCCTCGCCCGCACGGTGGTGCTGGCCGTCGGTGTCCGGCCGTTCGGCGACATCCCCGCCCCGCTGCGCGGCCTCCCGCCCGAGCGGGTGTCACACAGCACCGGCCACGCGGACCTGACGCGCTTCAAGGGCATGGACGTGACGGTGGTCGGGGCGGGCCAGGCCGCGCTGGAGACCGCGACGCTCCTCGCCGAACAGGGCACGGCGGTACGGGTGGTGGCCCGCTCCCGGCACATCGACTGGAACACCCTCCCGCCCCCGCTGGACCGGCCCTTCGGCGAGGCGGCCCGCGCCCCGCACACCGGCCTCGGCTGCGGCTGGCGGAACTGGCTCTACGCGCGCACCCCCGGCCTCTTCCACCGGCTGCCCGCCCCGACCCGGTCCCGGGTCTTCACCTCGGCGCTGGGCCCGGCCGGGGCCTGGTGGCTGCGGGAGCGGTTCGAGCGGACCGTGGGGGAGGTGCGGCTCGGCGAGCGTGTGGCCGCCGCGTCCCCGGCGGGCGGACGCCTCCGGCTCGACCTGGTCTCCGCCCGGGGCCCGGTGGGCGCGGTCACCACCGACCATGTGATCGCCGCCACCGGCTTCACACCCGGTCTGGAACGGCTGCCGCTGCTGGACGAGCGGCTGCGGCGGAGCCTGCGCACGGTGGGCGCGAGCGGCGCCCCCGAGACGGACGGGGTCTTCGAGACCTCGCACCCCGGCCTGTTCGTGGTGGGTCTGCTGAGCGCGCCGTCGTTCGGCCCGTCGATGCGTTTCGTGTACGGCGCGACGTACACGGCGGGGCGGGTGGTGCGCGGCGTACGGCACCGGCTGGGCACGGGCTCCCGGTTCGCGGCGGCGGGGGAGCCGCGCGAGCCGCTGCCGGCCGGGACGGAGGGCTTCTGACGGACGGCCACCGGGGTGTCCCGGTGGCCGCCGCGGCTGTCCCCGGTGGCGGCCGGAGGCACCGTACGGGCGTACGGGCGGGTCCGTGCGGCCACCGAGGACGGACCGGGTCGGCTCAGCGGCGCCCGGCGGCGTGGCTGCGGCGGTAGAGGATGCCGCCGCCGATCAGCAGACCGGCGCTCATCGCGGCGGCGGCGAGCAGGTTCGCGTCCGTGCCCGTCTCGGCCAGCTGCTCGACGACCTCGCCCTCCTCGACGGGGGAGCGCTCCGGCAGCATCGGCTCGTGGCCGCCCGGTACGGTCGGGGGCTCGACGGTGCGGGGCGGGGTCGACGTCTCCGGCGGGTCGACCGGGGCGGGCGGCAGGACCGGGGCTTCCGGTGTGTCGTCGGAGACGTTCGCGCAGCCGTTGCCGAAGGCCGGGTTGAGCAGCCCGACGACGTCGACGCTGTTGCCGCAGACGTTCAGCGGGATGTCGAGCGGGGCCTGGAGCAGGTTGCCGGACAGCAGTCCGGGGGAGTTGGTGGCGGCGCCGGACGCCGACGAGCCTCCGTGGTCCGCCGGGCCGGCCTGGAGCGGCGCGTCCGTCGCGGGGCCGGAACCGGCGTGCTCGCGGGGCCCCTGGTGCGTCGAACTCGCGTCGTGGTCCCGGCCGTTGCCGTGGTGGTTGTTGCCGGGGTGGTGGTCGTTGTCGTCGACGTGATGGGGCCGGGACGGTGCGGGCTCGGTGCGCGGGGCGACGGGCCCCGCGCCCTGGGCGGGCCGGTGCGTGCCGGGCGACGACGCCTGGGTGCCGGACGACGTCTGGGCGCCCGAGACGTTGGCGCAGCTGTTGCCGAAGGCGGGGTTGAGCACACCGACCGGGTCCACCGTGTTGCCGCAGACGTTGACCGGGATCTCGACGGGTGCCTGGACGCTGTTGCCCGAGAGCAGCCCCGGCGACCCGGCCGCGGTGCCCGCGGCGTCGGTGGCCTGGGCGTATCCACCGGTCATGGCGAACACGCTCGACGCCGCCGCGGCGGTGAGCAGTCCTTTGCCGATGAGTTCTCGCATCTGTTCTCCTGATGTCGCCGGTGTGTCGCCGGTGTGTCGGTGTCTCGGTCTGGCGGTGTGCGGGTGTGCCGGTGTGCCGGTGGGTCGGTGCGGGTCTCGGCCGAGGCCGGTCCCGGCGCGCGTATCGCTCACGCGGCCGGGACCGGCCCGGTGCGGGCGCCCCCGGGGGCGCCGCTGTGCGCCGTGGCGCGCGCCTACGGGTCAGGCGTTGACGCAGGTGTTGCCGAAGGCCGGGTTGAGCAGCCCGATCACGTTGATGCTGTTGCCGCAGACGTTGATGGGAACGTGCACGGGGATCTGGACGACGTTGCCGGACAGGACGCCGGGGGACCCGACGGCCGCGCCCTGCGCGCCCGCGTCGGCGACGGCCGGTGACGCGGCACCGACGGCCAGGAGAGCACCGGCGACGAGGGTGGCTGCCTTCTTCGCATTCATGGTGGAGCCCTTTCCGCAACGGAGGTCGCGCGCACGGCTCTGGCGCCGTGCGAACACGGCTTTCTCAGCCCGCACCGCCGCTGCTGGATCTCCAACGAGTACGCGCTTATGAGGAAACTGCCCTGTTTTACGGCCTTTTTGGTTCACTCGATCGCCGGAGGAATTGACGTTTCTTCCGACGAAAGGGGTGTTCATATGACACCGGGGCCGGCCGGGGCGAGGACGCCCCGGCCGGCCCCGGTCCCGGCCCGTGACGGCGCCGGGGGGTGCGGGGGGACTCAGCCGTTGCCCGCGCCGTTGGCCGAGAGGACCGGGATGTCGCTGAGCAGGTGCGACAGCGGTTCGTCGCCCTTGGCCTGGGTGGAGTTCTCGGTGCACTGCTGGTTCTGCGGGGAGGACAGGACGTTGAGGTCCTGGACCGCGACCGGCACGAGAAGTCCGACGAGCGAGCCGACGTTGGCCTTGGCCGGCAGGCCGACACAGAGCTTGTTGAGCGTGCCCTGGACGAGGGTGGCCTGCGGGCTGAGGTCACCGTGGGTGACGGCGTTGCCGTAGGACTGCTTGGCGCCGTTGCCGCTGAGCGACGTGGTGCCGGTGTCGTCGCCGACGGCGAAGGCGGCAGGCGCGGCGGCGGCGGAAACGCCGACCACGGAGGCGCTGACCGCCGCAGCCGCCAGAATCTTCTTGATCACGGTTGGTTCCTTTTCTCAAGAAATGCAGGTGGTGCGGCCTGCCCAACCGCATGGGCCGGGTTTGGTTCCGGTGCTTCACCCGATCGGAGTCGGTGGTTCCCGCAGGCTGATTGAGTGCCTAATGGGCTGTTGGAGTGAAGCGCGATAACTAAACCTGCGGAATGGAGTTGCTCAGTGCGCCCCGGGGACTTGGGGCATCCTTCAGAAGGGGACTCATCGTGATCAAGAAGGTTATGGCCACCGCGGCCGTCGCTGCTTCCGTCGTCGGTATCTCGGGCATGGCCGCGCCGGCCGCCTTCGCCGTCGGCAACGACGCGGGCACCACGTCGCTCAGCGGCAACGGCGCGATCCAGTCGTACGGCAACTCGGCGACCTACGGGAACATGAGCCCGCAGATGGCGCTCATCCAGGGCTCGCTCAACAAGCCCTGCATCGGCCTGCCCGCCAAGGTCAACGCGGGTTCGCTGCTGGGTGTCGTGCCGATCTCGGTCCAGGACCTCAATGTCCTGTCCTCCCCGCAGAACCAGCAGTGTGTCGAGAACTCGACGCAGGCGAAGGGCGACGAGCCGCTGTCGCACCTGCTCAACGACATCCCGATCCTGTCGGCCAACGGCGTCCAGAACGGCTGATCGCCGGCCTGATCACCCCTTCCGGGTCATCGCCGCGTGCGAATCGCGGCGGTGGCCCGGTTGTTTTCTCCCGCACCCCGGTAAGCCGGTATGTCTTTTCAGCTGTTCGGGGGAACGGGCGCAACCAAACCCCCTTTGGCGAGTTGAACAAACCGGCACTCCACCGGTGGAGTTCCGAATTTCCGGAAAGGCAACAAAATGAACAAGCTGTGGGCTTCCGCCGCTGTGGCGGCCACGATGGTCGGCGGCCTCGCCGCCACCGCGTCGCCGGCGCTGGCGATCGGCAACGACACGGGCACGACGTCGCTCAGTGGCAACGGTGCCGAGCAGGAGTTCGGCAACTCGGAGACCCACGGGGACATGAGCCCGCAGCTCAGCCTCGTGCAGGGCACGCTCAACAAGCCCTGTGTCGGTCTGCCGGTCAAGGCCAACGTCGGCTCGCTCATCGGCCTGGTTCCGATCGCGGTCCAGGACATCAACGTCCTGTCCTCCCCGCAGAACCAGCAGTGCACCGAGAACTCCACCCAGGCGAAGGGCGACGAGCCCCTGTCGCACATCCTGGAGGACATCCCGATCCTCTCGGCGAACGGCGTGGGCAACCACTGACGTTCCCCCCGGCCCGGTCCGGCAGCGCGGCTGCCGGACCGGGCTTCGTCGTTCCCGGAAACGACGCGGGACGGGCCCGCCGGGCGGGGGCTAGATAAGCGGTTTGGCGAGGCAGCGGCTCAGCGGGTCGTTCCGGTAATGGCCGAACTTGGCGCAGTCCGTGTAGCCGCTGGACCGGTAGAGCGCGATGGCCTCCGGCTGCTTGATGCCGGTCTCCAACACCATGCGGGTACGGCCCGCCGCGCGGGCGTCCTCCTCCAGCCGGGCGAGGACACGGCGGGCGAGCCCGAGACCCCGGGCCGCCACCGTCACGTACATCCGCTTGATCTCGGCGTCACCGTCCGAGTAGCCCTCGTCGTTCTTCTCCTGCGAGCGCCAGCCGCCGGTGGCGACGGGGCGGTCGTCGGCGTCGTACGCGAGCAGATACAGGCCGTGCGGCGGGTCGAACTCGTCGGTGCGGAGCACGGTGGCGTCGCCCTCGCCGTTCCCGTACCGCTCCATGTATTCCAGCTGGACCTCGGCCGCGAGCGTGACGGCGTCGGGGTGGTCGTAACGGACCTGGCGTATGTCGATGAGCACGGCACAGATCGTAGGGCCTCGGTAGGGTGCCGGAATGCTCACTGTGACGTCCGTGAATGTGAACGGGATCCGCGCCGCCGCGAAGAAGGGCTTCGTTCCCTGGCTGGCCGGGACCTCGGCCGACGTGGTCTGTCTCCAGGAGGTGCGCGCCGAGGAGGACCAGCTCACCGAGGCCGTACGGAAGCCCGAGGGGTGGCACACGGTGTTCGCGCCGGCGGCGGCCAAGGGCCGGGCGGGCGTGGCGCTCTACTCGCGGCGGGAGCCGGAGGGGACGCGGATCGGCTTCGGCAGCGCGGAGTTCGACACCGGCGGGCGGTATGTGGAGATCGACCTGCCCGGGGTGACGGTGGGCAGCCTCTATCTGCCGTCGGGCGACGTGGGGACGGAGCGCCAGGACGAGAAGTACCGGTTCATGGACGAGTTCCTCGCCTATCTGACCGGGCTGCGGGAGCGCGCGGCGGCGGACGGCCGGGAGGTGCTGGTCTGCGGCGACTGGAACATCGCCCACCAGGAGGCCGACCTCAAGAACTGGCGGGGCAACCGGAACGCGTCCGGTTTCCTGCCCGAGGAACGCGCCTGGCTGACGCGGGTCTTCGACGAGGCGTCGTACGTCGACGTGGTCCGCGCCCTGCACCCGGACCAGGAGGGGCCGTACACCTGGTGGTCGTACCGGGGCCGGGCCTTCGACAACGACACGGGCTGGCGCATCGACCACCAGGTGGCGACGCCGGGTCTCGCGGCGCGCGCGGTGAAGGCGTGGGTGGAGCGGGCGGCCACGCACGGCGAGCGCTGGAGCGACCACGCGCCGGTGAGCGTCGCCTACGAATCGGTCTGAGCCCGCGGCTCGGTCCGCGCCGACGAGTCGGTCTGACGCTGCGAGTCGGTCGGTGCCTCGGAGTCGGTCCGCGCCCGCGGATCGGACTGGCGCAGCCGGCGGTCCAGTGCCATGGACAGTTCCGCGTCGACCACGCTCCGGGCCAGCGGGCGCAGTGTCTCGGGGGAGGCGCCGGGCGCGTGGGTGCGGAGTGTGGTCGTGAACAGGTCGGCCAGGGTGTCCGCGTGGACCCGGACCGCGCGGGCCGCCTCGAAGACCGCGGCGAGCGGGACGCCCGCGCGGACCAGGGCGGCCGAGGCGTCCAGCAGGCGGCGGCTGATGTGGACCAGGTCGTCGCCGTCGGTGGCGAGGTAGCCGAGGGCGAGCGCGGTGGCCAGGTTCTCGGCGGTGACCTCGCCCGCGAAGTGGTCGGCCAGCTCCTCGGGGGTGAGGCGGACGGGGGTCTCGTCCGTCGGTTCGCCGAGGCCGAGGACCTCGCCGACGTCCCGGCCGCTGTCGAAGGCGGTGGCCAGGTCGGCGATGCCGTTGAGGGTGTGGCCGCGTTCCAGCAGGGCGGTGATCGTACGGAGCCTGGCCAGGTGGTGGGCGTCGTACCAGGCGATGCGGCCCTCGCGGCGGGGCGGTGGGATCAGGCCGCGTTCGCGGTAGAAGCGCACCGTGCGCACCGGGACGCCGGCCGCCTCGGCCAGCTCCCGCACCCGGTACTCGCGGACTTCCTCCCGGTCGGACATGGCGGCCAGCCTATGCCGCGCCGTCGCCCCGGCCCCGGCGCGTACCGCCGGTAACTAATCTCGCACGCCCCCTACCCACCGGTAGGAAGCTGCCCTACTCTCCCCACAGTGCCAGTGATTACTGGCACGGTCCGGTGAGGTGGTCCGGCGGGAGGCGGCGGTATGGCCGAGCACGAGCACGTACGGGTGGCGGTGATCGGATCGGGATTCGGCGGCCTCGGGGCCGCCGTCCGGCTCCGGCGCGACGGCATCACCGACTTCGTGGTCCTGGAACGGGCCGGCGCGGTCGGCGGGACCTGGCGCGACAACAGCTATCCGGGCTGCGCCTGCGACGTGCCCTCGCACCTCTACTCCTTCTCCTTCGCGCCGCACCCCGACTGGCCGCGCACCTTCTCCGGGCAGCGGCACATCCGCGCGTACCTGGAGCATGTCGCCGACACCTTCGGGCTCCGGCCGCACCTCCGGCTGCGGCACGAGGTGCTGCGGATGCGCTGGATCGCGGGTGCGGCGCGCTGGGAGATCGAGACCTCGCGCGGCACCCTCACGGCGGACGTCGTGGTCTCGGCGGCCGGGCCGCTGTCGGACCCGAAGGTGCCGGACGTGCCCGGACTCGACTCGTTCCCCGGCAAGGTCTTCCACTCCGCGCGCTGGGACCACGGCTACGACCTGCGGGGCAAGCGGGTCGCCGTGGTGGGGACCGGTGCGTCGGCGATCCAGATCGTCCCGGCGATCCAGCCCGAGGTGGCGCGGCTGACGGTGTTCCAGCGCACCCCGCCGTGGGTGATGCCGCGCACGGACCGGGCGATCTCCGGGGCCGAGCGGTGGCTGCACCGTACGGTCCCGGTGACCGGCGCGGTACGGCGCGGACTGCTGTGGGGGATCAGGGAGTTGCAGGTCCAGGCGTTCACCAGGCACCCCGGCCAGCTGGGGCTGGTGGAGCGGGTCGCCCGCGCCCACATGGAACGGGCGGTCAAGGATCCGGCGCTGCGGGCCAGGCTCACCCCGTCGTACCGCATCGGCTGCAAGCGGATCCTGCTCTCCAGCACGTACTACCCGGCGCTGACGCGGCCGAATGTGGACCTCGTCGCGTCCGGGCTGGCCGAGGTGCGCGGGTCGACCGTCGTGGCGGCCGACGGGACGGAGACCGAGGTCGACGCGATCGTCTTCGGCACCGGCTTCCATGTGACGGACATGCCGATCGCGGAGCGGGTGGTGGGCGCGGACGGCGTCACGCTCGCCGAGGCGTGGAAGGACGGCATGGCGGCGCTGCGCGGCGCGACCGCCGCCGGATTCCCGAACTGGATGACCGTGATCGGTCCCAACACCGGTCTCGGCAACTCCTCGATGATCCTGATGATCGAGTCCCAGCTCAGCTATCTGGGCGACTATCTGCGGACGCTCGGCTCGCTCGGGCCGGGCGCGGCGCTCACCCCCCGGCCGGAGGCCGTCGACGCCTGGAACCGCCGGGTGCAGGACCGGATGCGGCGCACCGTGTGGAACACCGGCGGCTGCACCAGCTGGTATCTCGACGCGAACGGGCGCAACACGACCATCTGGCCGGGGACGACGACGGAGTTCCGGCGGGCTACCCGGGCCGTCGACCTGCGCGAGTACGACGTCGTCCGGCCCGGGGCGGCGAGGACCCCGGGCACCCGGAGCGAGGAGAGCGTCCGATGAACCGTCCCACTCCGCCCGCCCGGCCCGCCGGGCCCGCCGTCCGTGAGGTCTCCGCGCTCTCTGCCGACGGCTCGCGGGTGCCGATCGAGGTGTACGGCTCCGAGGGGGCGCCCGCGGTTGTCCTGGCGCACGGGTGGACCTGCTCGACGCTGTTCTGGGCCGCGCAGATCGAGGACCTGTCACGGGACCACCGGGTGATCGTCTACGACCAGCGGGGGCACGGCCGTTCGCCCGCCGCCCCGGCGGGCGGCTGCACCACCGACGCGCTCGCCGACGACCTGGAGGCGGTGCTCGGCACGACCCTCGCGCCCGGCGAGAAGGCCGTCCTGGCCGGGCACTCCATGGGCGGGATGACGCTGATGGCGGCGTCCGCGCGGCCCGCCTTCCGGGAGCACGCGGCGGCGGCGCTGCTGTGCAGCACCGGCAGTTCGCGGTTGGTGGCCGAGTCGCTGGTGGTGCCGATCCGGCCCGGCCGGGTGCGGACGCGGCTGACCCGGCTGATCCTCGGGTCGCGGGCCCCGCTGGGGCCGGTGACGCCCGTGTCGAAGCGGATGCTGCGCTACGGGACGATGGGGCCCGGTACGCCGCCGGACCGGGTCGCGACCTGCGCGCGGATCGTGCACGCGTGTCCGCTCCCGGTGCGGGTGGCCTGGTCGCGGGTGCTCGCCGGGCTCGATCTCGACGCGGGCGTACGGGAGTTGCGCGTTCCGACGGCCGTCCTCACCGGGACCGCCGACCGGCTGACACCCCCCGTACTGGCGCGGCGGCTGGCCGACGCGCTGCCCGACTGCGTGGGTTTCACCGAGCTCGTCGGCATGGGACACATGACTCCGGTGGAGGCGCCCGAGGCGGTGACCGCCGCGATCCGGACGCTCGTCGCGGACCATCTGGGGCCTTCGCGAGCGGAACCGTCCGGGCACACCGGCACCGGGACCGGCGGGCACACCGACAGTGGGAGCAGGGAGAGCGCCGTATGAGCAGGGTCCGGCTGGACGGGCAGGTCGCCGTGGTCACCGGCGCGGCGCGGGGTGTGGGCGAGCGGCTGGCCCGCGCGCTCTCCGCACGCGGCGCGAAGGTGGCGCTCGTGGGACTGGAGGAGGACACCCTGAGGTCCGTGGCGGGCGGGCTGCCCGGCGAGTGCGGGCACTGGTACGCCGATGTCACCGACCACGGGGCGATGACGCGGGCCGCGCGCGAGATCGAGGAGCGGTTCGGGACGGTCGACATCGTCGTGGCCAACGCCGGGGTGGCGGCGGGCGGCCCGCTGCTGGACTCCGACCCCGTCGCCTGGCGGCGGGTCGTGGAGGTGAACCTGGTCGGCGCGGCGGTGACGGCCCGCGCGTTCCTGCCCGCGCTGACGGCGAGCCGGGGCTACTTCCTCCAGATCGCCTCGCTCGCCGCCATCGCCCCCGCGCCGATGATGACCGCGTACTGCGCCTCCAAATCAGGTGTGGAGGCGTTCGCGCACAGCCTGCGCGGCGAGGTCGCGCACCTCGGGGTGCGGGTCGGCGTCGGCTATCTGTCCTGGACGGACACCGACATGGTGCGCGGCGCCGACGAGGACGAGGTGATGCGTGAGATGCGCGGGCGGCTGCCGTGGCCCGCGAACCGGACCTATCCGCCGGGGCCCGCCGTCGAGCGGATCGTCGCGGGGATCGAGCGCCGCTCGGCGCATGTGTACGCGCAGTGGTGGCTGCGCGGCACCCAGTCGGTACGCGGATATCTGCCGGGGCTCGTCGCGACCGTCGGGGCCCGGCACATGCGCGGGCTCGGCGCGCGGGCCGGGTCGGTGCGCACGGGGCTCGTGGGCGCGGGCGGGGCGGCGGACGAGAAGGAGCGCGGGCACCGAGGCCGTACCCACGACGAGTAGGTCCGGCCCCCACCGCGAGGTCGTCGTTCAACGTCCCTGCCCGGAAGGTGAGTCGGCCCGTCGAATGCGCGGTCCGGCCGGGCTCCCGTGAACCGGGACCGGGACACGCACGTGCGGACTTCGCTCACGTATTCAGGCGTTCCCGGCGTGGCTCGCCCGATATTCCATGCCCGTGATCTTCACTTTGGCGGTAGCTCGGCACGAATTCATCTGAGAAAGGCAGCTTTCATGCGTCGTCGGATCACCACCGTCCTGCTCGGGGCCTTCGCCCTTGTCACCGCCTTCGCCGCCCCCGCCTCCGCGATCGGCATCGACCTCGGTGGCGGCCTCACCTTCTGACCCTCGCCGGGTCCGGCCGTCGCATCGAGCAAGGCACGCGCGGCCGGCCGCGCGCGAGCACAGCCCGGCCGAGGAGGCGCACCCGCAGCACGGGGTGCGCCTCCTCGGCCGTTCTCGGCTCGTCGGCTCCTCAGCTCCGCGGCGGCAGCGGCGGGCGGCGGCGGTCGGGGACGTCGCCGTACCCGGGCGGGGTCGCGGCGGGCTGCTGCGTCAGCAGCTCCAGCGCCACCCACACCGCGTCGTCGAGCTGCGCGTGCCGGCCCTCCGCCCAGTCGAGCGGGGTGCGCAGCGCCTCGATGTCCGGCTCCACGCCGTGGTTCTCCACGGACCAGCCGTAGGTGTCGAACCAGGCCGCGTTCATCGGCACGGTGATGACGGTGCCGTCGCCGAGCCGGTGCCTGCCGGTCATGCCGACCACCCCGCCCCAGGTGCGCTGGCCGACGACCGGGCCCAGTTTCAGCAGCCGGAAGGCGGCCGTGATCATGTCGCCGTCGGACGAGGTGGCCTCGTCGGCGACCGCGACGACCGGGCCGCGCGGGGCGTTGGAGGCGTAACTGACCGCCTGGGCGTTGCGTGTCAGGTCCCAGCCGAGGATGCGCCGGGTCAGTTTCTCCACGACGAGTTCGCTGATGTGGCCGCCCGCGTTGCCCCGTACGTCCACGATCAGCGCGGGCCGGGACACCTCCAGCCGCAGATCGCGGTTGAACTGGGCCCAGCCCGAGCCGCCCATGTCGGGGATGTGCAGATAGCCGCACTTGCCGCCGCTCAACTCCCGTACGACGGCACGGCGGTTGGCCACCCAGTCCTGGTAGCGCAGCGGCCGTTCGTCGACGAGCGGCACGACCGCCACCCGGCGGGCGTTGCCGTGCCGGGTGCCGCCGTCGGCCGGCGACAGGTCCCCGGCGGGGCGGAACGTCAGCTCGACGGTGGTGCCTCCGGCGGCGGACAGCAGCGGGTACGGCCCGGCCACCGGGTCGACGGGCCTGCCGTCGACATGGGTGAGGACGGCGCCCTCGCGGATGCCCGTACCGGCGAGCGGGGAACGGGCCTTGGAGTCCGACGACTCGCCCGGCAGGATGCGCTTCACCAGCCATTCGCCGTCCCGGCACACCAGGTTGGCGCCGAGCAGGCCCATGGCGCGCTGGTAGTGCGGTGGCCCCTCGTTGCGGCGGGCGGGGGTGACGTACGCGTGCGAGGTGCCCAGCTCGCCCAGTGCCTCGCGCAGCAGATCGGCGAACTCGTCGGGGGACGCGACGCGTTCGACCAGCGGGCGGTACTGGGCGAGCACCGCGTCCCAGTCGATGCCGCACATGTCCGGTTCCCAGAAGTACGCGCGGATGATGCGGCCCGCCTCCGCGTACGCCTGGCGCCACTCGGCCGCCGGGTCGGCCTCGTGCAGGATGCGGCGCAGGTCGAGGTGGACGGTCGAGTCGCCGTCGCCGGACTCGGTGGCGGGCACGGCGCGCAGCTCGTCGTCGTCCACGACCACGAGCCGGGTGCCGTCCCGGCTGACGGCGAACCAGTCGAGGTGGTCGACCAGTTCGCTTCTGCGGGCCTTGGTGAGGTCGAAGTGTTCGAGGGTCGGGCGGCCGGAGGTGTCGGCGGGGTTGGCGAACGTCTCGCCGAGCGCGCCCGAGATCGGCCAGCGCAGCCAGACCAGCCCGCCGCCGCTGACGGGCCGCAGGGCCGAGTACTTGGACGCGGAGACGGGGAACGGCGTGACGCGGCTCTCCAGCCCCTCGACCTCGACGGTGACCGTGCCGTCCGGGACGGCGGCGGCCGTGCCGTCGGACGAGACGACCACCGTCAGCGGGTCGAGGCCCCCGGCGGCCGGGCGGCCGTCCGGCAGGAGCGCGAACGGTGAGGGCGTCGCCGACGACAGTGGGACGAGATAGGGGCGGCAGCCCAGCGGGAAGGAGAGGTCCCCGGTGTGCACGTCGTACACGGGATCGAATCCGCGCCAGGAAAGAAAGGCGAGATATCGGCCGTCGCGGGTGAAGACGGGATTCTCGTCCTCGAAGCGGCCGTTGGTGACGTCCACGATCGTCCGGTCGGCGATCCGGGCCATCTTGATCTGGCGCAGCGAGCGGCCGACGCCGGGGTGGGACCAGGCGATCCAGGCGCCGTCGGGGGAGAACGCGAGGTCGGTGACGGGGCCGTTGACGGAGCGGATCAGCTCGGTGAGGTCGTCGGTGATGTCTTCGGGGACCACGTCCGGGACCGCGTCGGGGACGACGCCCTCGGTGCCGGCCTCCGTGCTGACTTCGGGCCCGGTGCCGGTGTCCGTACCCGCCCCGGTCTCCGGGGCGGCGTCGGGGGGAACGGGGGAAGGGACGGGAGCGGCGCCCGGGAGGTTGTCCGACGACTCGTCAGGAACCGTCAGTATCAGCAGCCTTCCGTCGTGCGTGCTCAGCGCCAGCCGCTCCCCGTCCGGGTCGGCGATCAGCTCGTGGACCCGCCCCAGCCGTCCGGAGGCCAGCCGTACCGGCGGCAGATCTCCGCTCGCACGCGGCAGATGCGCGATCTCGATCGCGTCGTCGCCGTCCGCGTCGGTGACATAGGCGACCCGGCCGCCGCTGCCCAGCATCTCGGGCAGCCGCACCCGTACCCCCGGAGTGTCCGCGATGGTGCGGGCCGGCCCGTCGCGGTGGGTGAGCCAGTACAGGCTGCCCCGTACGGAGACGGCACTGGCCCGCCCCGTGGTGTCCACGGAGACCGCGTTGACGTGGTGGGCCGCCGGGACCTGGTACGAACGCCGCCCGGTGCGCGGGCCCCCGAGCCGTACCGGCAGCCTGCGCGGCACCGCGTCCGGCACCAGCGACTCCACCAGCCACAGGTCCCCCGCGCACTGGTAGACGACCCGGTGCCCGTCGGACGAGGCGTGGCGGGCGTAGAACGCGTCGTGGTCGGTGTGCCGGCGCAGGTCGGTGCCGTCGGGCAGCGTCGAGTACAGATTGCCGACGCCCTCGTGGTCGGAGAGGAACGCGATGCGCCCGGCGACGAACATCGGGCAGTCCAGATGGCCGGGCAGATCGGCCAGCAGCCGTTCGCCGTGCAGCCACAGCCGGCCCATGGCGCCGCCCCGGTACCGCTTCCAGGCGGCCGGTTCGTGCGGCGGCTTTCCGGTGAGGAGCAGGCTGCGCCGCTCGCCCGCGACGTCGCCGATCGCGATGTCGGCGACGGGGCCCCAGGGGAGCTTCCCGCCGGGGGAGCCGTCGGTGGGGACGCTGTAGGCCCAGGAGTAGTACGAGAACGGCTGGCCGTGCGAGGAGACGGCGAGGATCTGCGAGGTGCCGTCCTCGCCCGGCGGCGCCCAGCCGCAGACCCGGGCGTCGGTCGACCCCCAGTAGGTCAGGCGCCGGGCCGGCCCGCCGTCCACCGGTGCCAGATGGATCTCCGGATCGAGGCTGCGCCAGCTCGTGTAGGCGATCCGCGTGCCGTCGGGCGAGAAGCGCGGGTGCCCCACTCTGGTGCGGTCGACGGTCACCCGCCAGGCGCGGTCGGGGCGGTGCTCGGCCGTCGGGAGGGGCGCGACCCAGAGGTCGTCCTCGGCGACGAAGCACAGCAAGTCGTCGTGCAGGTGCGGATGGCGGAGATACGCGACGTCGTCACTCACCCCCCAATGCTTTCCGTGCGGGAGGGGCGCGGCAACTTCTGGGACGAGCCGGGTTGGCCGGATGTGTTCGCAAGGACAGGGGTGTGGTCGAGCCCACAAACGAAACGTTGCCGTTTCGATGGCGACCGGGCTATCTTCGTACTGTACGAAACCGTTTCGTTCGACTCATCGAGTCCGTTCGGCTCATCGATTCCTCGACGGGAGGTCGACCGTGGCAGCACGCAGCAGGCTCACGCCGGAGCGCGAGAGCGAGCTGTACGAAGCCGTGCTCGACCTGCTGCGCGAGGTCGGCTACGACGCCCTCACCATGGACGCCGTCGCCGGTCGCACCCGTTCCAGCAAGGCCACGCTCTACCGCCAGTGGGGAAGCAAGCCGGAGCTGGTCGTACGGGCCCTGCGTCACAGCAAACCCGCCGAGGCCGACCGGATCGACACCGGCTCGCTGCGCGGGGACCTCCACGCCATGGTGTCCCTCGCCGACGACTGTCAGATGGAACGGGACTCCGCGCTGATGCGGGGCCTGGCCCATGCCGTACACACCCATCCCGATCTCCTCCTGGCGCTGCGCGAACTGCTCGTCGAGTCCGAGATCAACGGGCTCGGCGCGTTCCTGCGCCGGGCCGCGGAACGGGGCGAGATCAGCGCGGACCATCCCGCGGTGGCGTTCGTCCCCCACATGCTGGTCGGCGCGTTCGTCGCCCGGCAGCTCATCGAGGACCGGCCGGTCGACCAGGCGTTCCTCCATGAGTACCTCGACGCCGTGATCCTCCCCGCCCTCGGCGTCTGACCCCTCCCCGCAGCACCCCGCCGGACCTCCCCGGGCCGCTCGCCCAACTCCGGGGTTCCCCCGCAGTACCCAGTACCTGACGCGTGTCGCTCTCGCGCCGTCGGTCGGCTCCCCATGCCCTGATCCACCCCCAGACCGGGAGTACGCCTCATGGCCACGTTCCTCTACCGGCTCGGACGGTTCGCCTTCCGACGCCGAAATCTCGTCGCTCTCGTATGGGTGGCGCTGCTGGCCCTGGCCGGTGTCGGCGCCGCGTCCGCGTCCACCGCGACATCCAGTTCCTTCTCCATCCCGGGTACGGAGGCGCAGAAAGCCTTCGACCTGCTCGAAGAGCGCTTCCCCGGCGGCAGCGCCGACGGGGCCACGGCCCGTGTCGTCCTCAAGGCACCGGCCGGCGAGAAGATGACCTCGGCCGCCAACAGGGCCGAGGTGGAGAAGATCGTCGACGAGCTGCCGGCCGGCTCCGACCAGATCGCGCGCGTCACCGACCCGTACACGGCGAAGGCCGTCTCGGCGGACGGTTCGACGGCCTACGTCTCCGTCACCTACGAGGTCGGCGGGATGGAGCTGACCGAGGAGAGCCGCACGGCCCTGGAGGAGACCGGGGCCGGGGCGCGGGAGACGGGACTGACGGTCGAGATCGGCGGGGACGCGCTCCAGGCCGTACCGGAGACCGGCGCCACCGAGATCATCGGCGTCTCCGTCGCCGCCGTCGTCCTCGTCATCACCTTCGGCTCGCTCATCGCGGCCGGACTGCCGCTGCTCACCGCGCTCATCGGCGTCGGGATCGGTGTCTCCACCATCACCGCGCTGGCCGCAGTACTGGACCTCGGCTCCACCACCAGCATCCTCGCGATGATGATCGGCCTCGCGGTCGGCATCGACTACGCCCTGTTCATCGTCTCCCGCTACCGGGCGGAGCTGACCGAGGGGCGGGAACCCGAGGAGGCCGCCGGGCGGGCGGCCGGGACGGCGGGATCCGCCGTCGTCTTCGCGGGGCTCACCGTCGTCATCGCGCTCGTCGGGCTCTCCGTCGTCAACATCCCGATGCTCACCAAGATGGGCGTCGCCGCAGCCGGTACGGTCGTGATCGCCGTCCTGGTCGCGCTCACCCTCGTCCCGGCCGTGCTGGGCTTCGCGGGCAGGCGCGTCCAGGGCAGGAAGGTACGTGAGCGGCACGACCGGGAACGGGCGGCATCGGCGGACGGGAAGGTCGCCGAGGGCAAGCCCAACATGGGCACCCGCTGGGCCCGTTTCGTACTGCGCAGGCCCGTCGCCGTCCTCCTCGCGGGAGTCGTCGGCCTCGGAGTCGTCGCCGTCCCCGCGACGTCACTGGAGATGGGGCTGCCCGACGACGGTTCGCAGCCCACGAGCACCACGCAGCGCAAGGCGTACGACCTGCTCTCCGACGGCTTCGGTCCCGGCTTCAACGGCCCGCTGGTGGTCGTGGTCGACGGCCGGGGCGACGACAACGCCAGGCAGACCGCCGGTCAAGTCACCGACACGGTGAAGGAGTTGAAGGGTGTCGCGGCCGTCACCCCCGCCACGTACAACAAGGCGGGCGACACCGCGACGATCACGGTCGTCCCCAAGGACCGCCCCTCTTCGGTGGAGACGGAGAACCTGGTCCACGCCATCCGCGACGCGGGCGGCGAGATCACCGGAGACAGCGAGGCGAGGGTCCTGGTCACCGGCGCCACCGCGATGAACACCGACTTCTCCGAGAAGATGAACGACGCGCTGCTGCCGTATCTCGCGCTCGTCGTGGGCCTGGCGTTCCTGCTGCTGATGCTGGTCTTCCGGTCGGTCCTGGTACCGCTGAAGGCGGCCCTCGGTTTCCTGCTCTCGGTTGTCGCCGCGCTCGGCGCCGTGGTCGCGGTCTTCCAGTGGGGCTGGCTCTCGGGCCTGTTCGGCGTCGAACAGACCGGACCGGTCATGTCGATGATGCCGATCTTCATGGTGGGTGTGGTCTTCGGGCTCGCCATGGACTACGAGGTCTTCCTGGTCACGCGGATGCGTGAGGCGTACGTCCACGGGGAGCGGCCCGGCCAGGCGATCGTCACCGGTTTCCGGCACGGGGCGCGGGTCGTCACCGCCGCAGCCGTGATCATGATGGCGGTCTTCGCGGGCTTCATCGGCTCCGGCGAGTCGATGATCAAGATGATCGGTTTCTCGCTGGCCGTCGCGGTCTTCTTCGACGCGTTCGTGGTCCGCATGGCGATCGTGCCGGCGGTGCTGGCCCTGCTCGGCCACCGGGCGTGGTGGCTGCCGGGCTGGCTGGACCGGCTGCTGCCGAACGTGGACGTGGAGGGCGATCGGCTGCGAAGGACGCTGGAGAAGGAGCGGACGGGGACCGACCCCGACTCCGGCCCCGGGCAGGAGAAGGAGCTGGTCGGGGTGTGAGGGACGGGGCGGCCGAACCCGGGTCCGCCGTCCGGCTCGGGCCGGATCGGTGAGGCGCCCGCCCCACGTCGGCGGCCGATGTCACGTCGGTGCCGTGGGCCGCCGTGGACCGCGGGCCGGAGCAGGGGGGCACGGCGGAGGCCGTGCCCCCCTGCTCCGCCGAGGACGCGGCGCGGCGTGGTGCCGGGGCACGCGAGCCCGGCGGGATCCAGACGACAGGACCTAGCCGCCGCGCGGGCCCGCCGAACCCGTGCCGCGGCCGGCGGTCGGATCCGGGGCCGGGGCCCGGTCCCCGTCCGCCTCGCGGACGGTCTCGCGGTCCGTCGCACGACGCGGGTCCCGGTCGGACGCGGGGTGCAGCAGCCGGTCGAGGCCGCGCTTCGCGCGCAGCGGGTAGCGCTCCTCGCCGACCGGCACCGTCTCGTACGTCATCCGCAGGAAGCGGCGCAGCGGCGCGGTGTCGAACTGGGTCAGCGCCACGCCCTCCGGGCTGTGGAATTCGAGCATCGTCTGGGCCCGGCCGCAGGGCCAGACGCGTACGTCGCCGTCGCCCGAGGGGGTTCGGAGGCCCGCTTCGAGGAGTTCGCGGGCGAAGGTCCACACCACCTCGCCGCTGTCCCGCGAGACCTCGGCGGGGAAGACGACGCGTACGGCGAGGGGGTCGGCGCTGTCGTAGCGGAGGGTGACCGAGAGGCACGCGTGGTCGGGAGCGTCGGTGATCACACGGACCTTGGCGGGCTGCTCGACGACGGCTGGCATCGCTTCGCTCCTCTGGGGCGTTCTCGGCGCTGTGCGTTGAGCTTTACGCACAATATACCTTTTATCCTCTATGTCGTGCCGAAGGTCCCGGACCCCGGGCCGAAGGTCCCGCGCCTCCCGCCCCCACGCTTTTCGCGCCGTTCGACGTCCGTACACCGATTCGCATGGCCCCCGCTCTTGCAACTCGTTCGCAACAGAGGACTATTTATCCGAACGGTTCGCCTCGGCCGTTCCCCGCGTCGGCCGGAATCGGAGCCCACCCATGCATGTCCCCGACGGAATGATCAACCTTCCGGTGTCGGCCGCCGCCGGCGTCGTCGCCGCAGGAGCGGTGGCCGTCAGCCTGCGCGGCGCCCGCCGCGAACTGGGCTCCGGACCGCTCGCCGAGGGCCACGGCGCCGAGCGCACCGCGCCCCTCGCGGGCCTCGTCGCCGCCTTCGTCTTCGCCGTGCAGATGCTGAACTTCCCGGTCGCGGCGGGCACCAGCGGCCATCTGCTCGGCGGCGCGCTCGCGGCGATCCTCGTCGGCCCCGCCACCGGGGTCCTGTGCATCGCCGTCGTCCTGCTGATGCAGGGCATCCTCTTCGCCGACGGCGGGCTCACCGCGCTCGGCGTCAACATCACGGTCATGGGCCTCGTGACGGTCGTCGTCTCGTACGCCGTCTTCCGCGGCCTGCTCCGGGTCCTGCCCCGCCGGCGGCCCTCGGTGACCGCCTCGGCGTTCGTCGCCGCCCTGGTGTCCGTGCCGGCCTCCGCCGCCGCCTTCACCCTGCTCTACGCCATCGGCGGCACCACGGACATCCCGATCGGCAAGGTGCTCACGGCGATGGTCGGCGTGCACGTCCTCATCGGTCTCGGCGAGGCGGCGATCACCGCCCTGACGGTCGGCGCGGTCATCGCCGTACGGCCCGACCTGGTGTACGGGGCCCGCGGCCTCGCCGCGCCGCTCAAGCTGCGGGTCGACGGGCAACTGATCGACGCCCCCGCTCCCGCCGCCCCGGCGCCCGCCCCCGCCCGCTCCCCGCGCGGCATCCTCGCCGCCGGTCTCGGCACGGCCCTCCTCCTCGCCGGCGTCGTCTCCTTCTACGCCTCCGCCAGCCCCGACGGCCTGGAAAAGGTCGCCGCCGACAAGGGCTTCGACCGGAAGGTCGAGGAGCACGCCGCCGCCGACTCTCCCCTCGCCGACTACGGAGTCGGCGACATCGCCGACTCCCGCCTCTCCGGCGGCCTCGCGGGCGTCATCGGCGTCGGCGCCACGGTCGTCGTCGGCAGCGGGATCTTCTACGCGGTCCACCGCCGCCGCACGGAGGGCGACGGGGCGTCCCCGTCGGCAGCCACCCCCGGGCGGGCCTGACATGGGCGCGGGCCACGCCCACAAGCTCTACCGGCACGGCCACTCCCCGGTCCACGCGCTGCCGCCGCACTGCAAGCTCGCCGCCGTCCTGTGCTTCGTGCTCGTCGTCGTCGCCACGCCGCGCGAGGCGGTGTGGGCCTTCGGCCTGTACGCGGCACTGCTCGCCGGGGTCGCGGCGCTGGCCCGCGTCCCGGCGGGCTTCCTGCTGCGCCGGATGCTGATCGAGGTGCCGTTCGTGGCCTTCGCCGTACTGATGCCGTTCGTGGTCCCCGGCGACCAGGTCCGGGTCCTCGGCCTCCAGCTGAGCGAGCCGGGCCTCTGGGGCGCCTGGAACGTGCTGGCCAAGGGCACCCTGGGCGTGGCCGCCTCCGTACTCCTCGCCTCCACCACCGAACTGCGCGCCCTGCTGCTGGGCCTGCAACGGCTGGGGCTCCCGCCGATGCTCGTCCAGATCGCGTCCTTCATGATCCGCTACGGCGACGTGATCACCGACGAGCTGCGCCGGATGTCGATCGCCCGCCGCTCGCGCGGCTTCGAGGCACGCGGCGTACGGCACTGGGGTGTGCTCGGCAAATCCGCCGGGGCCCTGTTCATCCGCTCCTACGAGCGCGGCGAGCGGGTCCATCTGGCGATGATGAGCCGCGGCTACACCGGCACGATGCCCGTCATCGACGAGATCACGGCCTCCCGCGCGCAGTGGACGTCCGCCGCGGCACTCCCGCTCTCGGCGCTCGCGGTCTGTCTGCTTGGCTGGGCCCTATGAGCACGCCGTTCCCCGAGCAGTCCCCGCAGCCGACACCCGTGCCGCCGTCCCTGGAGGTGCGCGGGCTCGCCTACGCGTACCCCGACGGCCACCAGGCCCTATTCGGCGTCGACCTCACCGTCGGGCGCGGCGAGCGCGTCGCCCTGCTCGGCCCCAACGGCGCGGGCAAGACCACACTCGTCCTGCACCTCAACGGCATCCACACGGCGGGCGCCGGGTCCGTCACCGTCGCCGGACTGCCCGTCGCCAGGCAGCACCTCGCCGAGATCCGCCGCCGCGTCGGCATCGTCTTCCAGGACCCCGACGACCAGCTGTTCATGCCCACGGTGCGCGAGGACGTGGCCTTCGGCCCCGCCACCTCCGGGCTGCGCGGCGCGGAGCTGGAGGCCCGGGTGGTCACCGCGCTCACCCGCGTCGGCATGGCGGAGTACGCCGACCGGCCCCCGCACCATCTCTCCTTCGGCCAGCGCCGCCGGGTCGCCGTCGCGACGGTGCTGGCGATGGAGCCGGAGATCCTCGTCCTGGACGAGCCCTCGTCCAACCTCGATCCGGCCTCGCGCCGCGAACTCGCCGACATCCTGCGGGCGTTGGACGTCACGGTGCTGATGGTCACCCACGACCTGCCGTACGCGCTCGAACTGTGCCCGCGCGCCGTGATCCTCAGCGAGGGCGTCATCGCCGCCGACGGGCCGACCCGCGAACTGCTCGCCGACGCCGCGCTGATGGGCGCGCACCGCCTGGAGCTGCCGTTCGGCTTCGACCCCGGCTTCGACCCGGGGCGCGGCCCCGGTCGCGGCCCGGGGCCCGGCTCCGGTTACGGCCCCGGGTCGGTCGCGTCACGCTGAACCCCGGTGGCACCGCCCTACCCGCGAACCGTGCACCATGGAGACATGAGCGGGATGGGGAGCGGGAGCGGGATGATCGACGTCGCTGATGTCCAGGGCACGGTGGCCGACGGCTTCGAACCTGTCAGGGCCGCGTTCGTACGGAACTTCCAGGAACGCGGCGAACGCGGCGCCGCCGTCGCCGTCTACCGTGACGGCCACAAGGTCGTCGACCTGTGGGCCGGCACCCGCGACGTGGACGGCACCGAGCCGTGGGCCGTCGACACCGCGCAGGTCGTCCGCTCCGCGACGAAGGGTGTCGCCGCCGCCGTACCGCTGCTGCTGCACCAGCGCGGGCGCATCGACCTGGACGCCCCGGTCGGCACGTACTGGCCGGAGTTCAAGACGGCGGGCAAGGAACGGGTCCTCGTACGGCACGTGTTGTCGCACCGCGCGGGCGTCCCCGTGCTCGACCGGCCGCTCACCCCCGCCGAGGCCCTCGACGGCGAGTCGGGCGCCCGCGCGCTGGCCGCGCAGCGCCCCGCGTGGGAACCGGGCACCGACCACGGCTACCACGCCCACACCTACGGCTGGCTGGTCGCCGAACTCGTCAAACGGGTCACCGGGCGCTCCGTCGGCCGGTGGATCGCCGACGAGATCGCCCGCCCGCTCGGCCTGGACTTCTGGATCGGGCTGCCCGCCGAGGAGGCGCACCGGGTGGGCCGGATCGGGAAGATCGAGGAACCCGCAGGAACCGGCGGCGAGTTGCGGCTGCGCGCGAAACGGTCGGTCTCGGAGGCGTACCGGGACCCCGACTCGCTCACCCGGCGGGCGTTCGGTGTGATCGACCCGCTGCCCGACGAGAACAGCCCCGAGTACCGGGCCGCCGAGATGCCCGCGAGCGGCGGGATCTCCACCGCGCGGGCCCTGGCGCGCTGCTACGCGGCCATGATCGGCCCGGTCGACGGCCCCGGCCACGGCTACCGGGGCGGCGACCGGCTGTTCGCCCCGGCGACGCTGACGCTCGCCCGCACCGAGGAGTCGGCCGGCCCCGACCGGGTGCTCGTGGTCGGCACCCGCTTCGGCCCCGGCTTCATGCTGCACGGCTCGGGCGCCCCGATGCTGGGCCCCGGCTCGTTCGGCCACCCGGGGCGCGGCGGCTCGCTCGGCTTCGCCGACCCCGAGTCGGGCATCGCCTTCGGCTACGTCACCAACGGCATGCGCAAGGGCGTCACGGCCGATCCGCGCGCCCAGGCCCTGGTGCGCGCGGTCCGGTCGGCGACATGATCACCGCATGACGGAATCGGAAGCCGGAGCGGAAACGGAAGCGGGAGCACGAACAGGAGCGGAAGCGGGCGCGCGAACAGGAACGGGACCGCGATTCGAGAACCACGGCGTGCTGATCACCGGAGCCGGGCGCGGCATCGGCGAGGCGATCGCCCGGCGGCTGGCCGCCGAGGGCGCGCGGGTCCTGGTCACCGACGTGGACGGGGCGCGCGCGGAACGGGCGGCCGGGGCGATCGACGGGGCGGAGCCGTACGTGTGCGACGTCGGCGACCGCGCGTCGGTCGAGGCGGCCGTGGCGTACGCCGCCGAACGGTTCGGCTCGCTCGACGTCCTCGTCAACAACGCGTACTCCTGCTCCCCGGACGCCCCGCGCTTCGAGGACGAACCGGACGAGCACTGGGCCCGCGACCTCGATCTCACCCTCACCGGCGCCTTCCGCTGCGCGCGGGCGGCCCTGCCGCACCTGACCGCCACCGGGCGCGGCGCGATCGTCAACATCGGCTCCGTCAACGGTGAGCAGGACTTCGGCAACCACGCGTACAGCGCCGCCAAGGCGGGCCTCGCGAGCCTCACGCGCACACTGGCCGGGCACGCGGCGCCGCGCGGGGTACGGGTCAACCTCGTCGCCCCCGGCACGATCCACACCGACGCCTGGCAGGGCCGCGAGGCCAACCTGGAACGCGCGGCACCGCACTACCCGGCGGGCCGGGTGGGCCGGCCGGACGACGTCGCCTCGGCGGTGGCGTTCCTGGCGTCGGCCGACGCGGGCTGGATCACGGGCGTGACCCTGCCGGTGGACGGCGGCATCCTGACGGCGAACCTGGGGCTGCGGGCCGCTCTCGCGGAGCCGCCTCTCCCGCCGGAGCGATGAGTTTCGGCCGCCTGCGGGGTCGTACGTGTGTCACCCGCGACTGCGGCTGACCGTGCTCCGATCGCAAGGACGGCTCCACCATGGTCACCACCCACACGCTCGACGTTCCCGGCGCGCACCTGTACTACGAGGTACGGGGTTCCGGCCCCTTCCTGGTGCTGACCGGCGCGCCCATGAGCGCCGTGCATTTCGCGCCGCTGGCCGAGGCGCTCGCCGAGTCGTACACCGTCGTCACGCACGACCCCAGAGGCATCTCCGCCAGCACCCTGGACGACCCCGAGCAGGACTCCACCCCCGACCTGCGCGCCGACGACATCGCCGCGATCCTGGACGACCTCGGCGCGGAGTCGGCCGACGTCCTCGGCAGCAGCGGCGGCGCGGTGACCGGCCTCGCGCTGGTCACCCGGCACCCGGCGCGGGTACGGACCCTGGTCGCGCACGAGCCCCCGGTCCTGGAGGTGCTGCCGGACGCGGCCGAGCGGCGGGCGGAGACGGACGACATCGTCGAGACGTTCCACCGGGAGGGGCCGGGCCCGGCGTTCATGAAGTTCATGGCGATCTCGGGCATGACGGACGCCGAGGAGGGCGCCCCCGCCGGGCCGCCGGAGGAGCCCTCGGAACAGGACATGGCGGACGGCGCCCGCTTCCTCGCCCACGAACTGCGCGGCACGACGCGCTACGTCCCCGACACCGCCGCCCTGACGGCCGCCCCGTCCCGCGTCGTGATCGGCATCGGCGCGACCTCGGGCCCGCTCCTCACCTTCCGTACGTCCACGGAACTGGCCGCCCGGCTCGACGTCACCCCGACCGAATTCCCGGGCGGCCACGGCGGTTTCGTGGAGGCGCCGGGGGAGTTCGCGGAGGTGCTGCGGAAGGTGCTGGCGGGGTCGTAGGGCTGCGCCCGAGCGTCGTGGGCCGGGGCGGGGGGAGTGCCCGGCCATGCGGGTGGCGCGGTCACTCCCCGCGCGCCGGCGTCTCCCTCATGACGCCCTCGATCGGCACGCCGACTGCGGGATTCGCGACGCGTTCGTCGACGATCCGATTGATCTCGCGTTCTTCCCACGCGTGGACTTCTGTGGGCACGGGCTGCGTCATGCACCCAGACGTACCAAACGGGCTCATGTCTACACCACTGGGAGCACGCCGGGCCGTGACGCTGGCGCGGCGGTGCGGTGCGGTACGGGCGGCGGTACGGGGCGGCGGGGCGGCGCGGTACGGGCCGCTTCCTGTACGCGCGCCACCCCGGCGGAGCGGAGGTCGAATACGTGGAGTGGGTACCGGAGTTGGTGGCGCGGATCGTACGCCCGTAGCCACCGGGCCCATCCCGGCCGGCCGTTCAGGTGCGGACCGACTCCGACTCGAAGCGTTGGCGCGACGCCTCGATCAGACCGAGATGCCGACGCGTCCACTCGCACAGACCGTCGATCGTCGCGCGCAGGGCCTGACCCGGCTGGGTGAGGGTGTACTCGACCCGTGGCGGTACGACGGGGTGCACGGTCCGTTCGACCAGGCCGTTGCGTTCCAGCATGCGCAGATTCTGGGTGAGCATCTTGTGGCTGATGCCCTCGACCTCGTTCCGCAACTCGCCGAAACGCAGGGTGCCCTCCCCCAGGGCCTCGATGATCAGGAGCGCCCACTTGTTGGCGACGTCCGAGAAGATCTCCCGCGCCAGCGAGTCCGCCCGCCTCAGGTCCGCGTCGTCGGGCGAGCCACTGACCTGCTTGGTCACCATCAGGTTCTCCAGTCACCGAAAAGTGCGTTCTTCCACGTCAGAGGAAACTCTCTTACGGTTCCCGAGTAACCACAAGAGAGCAAGGAAAGGCAGCAGCATGCCCATCGCCCTGACGAACCCCACCGGACTGCCCGAGATCGACGTCTACCGCCAGGTCTCGGTCGCGACCGGATCGAAGCTGGTCTTCGTCGCCGGGCAGGTGGCCTGGGACGCCGACGGGGTCACCGTCGGCGCCGGCGACCTCACGGCCCAGGTCGAGCGGTGCTACCTCAACGTCGGCACCGCACTGGCCGGCGTCGGAGCGACCTTCGACGACGTGGCGAAGCTGACCGTCTACGTGGTCGACTGGACCCCCGACAAGATGCCCCTGTTCCTGGAGGGGGCGGCTCGGGCGTTCGCGAAGCTCGGAGTCACCCCCGTACCGCCCGTCTCCCTGCTGGGACTCGCCGCGCTGGACGTGCCCGAGCACCTGGTCGAGATCGAGGCCACGGCCGTCCTCGCCTGAGCGCGCCCACCGAGCCCACGCGCGGAACGCCCGACCCTGCGGAGCGCCCGACCACGCGGGTGGTTGGGCGCTCGTGGTCACCGTGCGCCGAACACGTCACCGTATGGGCCGCCCGCCATCCGTGACAGCTCCTTCAAGCCTCCTCGATGAACCGAGCAGACAGTGAAAGGCTCCGGGGGGCGAATGCCCCTCACCGCAAAAGCCTGCTCAAACCGCGCAAACCTCACAGGTCAGTAGGCGGCTCAGCCGATTCTCTGACCGATGGTGGAGGTGGCGATGAGTTCGCCCGGCCCGGAGAGTCCCACCACTGTTGTCGCCCCATCACAGGAGGAACGCGTGGCTCAGCTATTGAGAGTCCAGAACTTCAACATCTCGAGTGACGGCATCGGTGCCGGCGAGGACCAGACCCTCGAGAGGCCGTTCGGTCATGTCGACCCCGGGAGGCTGTTCGCCTGGGCCGGTGCCACGGCGAGCTGGCCCATGCGCACCGACCCCGGGGGGAGCCGGGGCCTGGACGACTACCTCACGCGGGACTACGCGCGCAACATCGGCGCCGAGATCATGGGCCGCAACAAGTTCGGGCCCCAGCGCGGGCCCTGGCAGGACCATGAGTGGCAGGGCTGGTGGGGTGACGAGCCCCCGTTCCGCACCCCGGTGTTCGTCCTGACCCACTACGAGCGCCCTTCGATCACGCTCTCCGACACCACGTTCCACTTCGTCGACGGTGACCCCGCCACGGTCCTCGAACAGGCCCGGGAGGCGGCACAGGGCAAAGACGTCCGACTCGGCGGCGGGGCGACCACCATCCGGCAGTTTCTCGACGCGGACCTGGTCGACACCATGCACGTGGCGGTCTCGCCGCTGGAGCTCGGATCCGGAGTACGGCTCTGGGAGTCCCCCGACGAGCTGCTCGACCGGTTCCACCTCGAAGTCGTTCCCAGCCCGAGCGGAGTGAGGCACCACCTGTTCTGGCGCAAGTGACCGGCCCTCAGGGCCAGCTCCGGGCACCGGACACGCTGCGCACGTGGCGGCCCTGAATTCGTCAACAGCCTGACATACGTGGTGTATTGGGCGAGAATTCGCCCATGCGGGGATGGAAGAGAACAGCACTCGTCGTCGGCTCGGGCGCCTTGATCCTGGCGATGGTCGTGGTCTGGACGGTGGTGGATCTCGGAACGGCGGACGGTGTGGCCAGCGTCGTCGGGGCATCGGCCGGCGTGGTCGGTATCGGGTACGCCCTCATCAGTGGCGGAGCACCTCAGCAGCCCGGCACCTATGAGACCACCCGGACCGGCAGGAACACCGTACGGAACGGCGGCCAGTCCAACACCGGCATCAAGCACACCGGTTCGGGCGGCCCCGTCCGGGCGACCGCCACGGACACCGGGGACGTCGAGGCGGACGGTGACGGCAGCGGGGCGAACAGCGGCATCCAGCTCGACTGACGAGCATCCGGTCGTGGACCGGCGCGCGTGCGTCACCCCCTGGGTGCGAGCGGCGGGAGCGGACCCACCACGGGTCGCGCCGTCAGGCACCGCCGGCTGCGCGGTGCGTGTTCGCTTTCCGGGTCCGGGTGACACTGGTCCCGTGATTGTCGAACGCGCGTATGCCTCTCTCTCCTCGTACGACGGGGAAAGCTGGCCCTGGTCGGTGCCCTGTGTCCGACAGCTGCTCGACGAGGGGCTGCGGTTCACCGCACCGGTGACCTTTCTGGTCGGTGAGAACGGCTCGGGGAAGTCGACCCTGGTCGAGGCGCTGGCAGAGGGGTTCGGCCTGGACTCCTACGGGGGCTCCCACGACTGGCGCTACGCTTCCCCGCGCGGCAGGTCGACCCTCGGCGAGCGTATGAAATTCGACGCCGTCCCGGGGCGCGGGAGCCGTATGGTCTCCAACTGGTCGGCCCGCAAGGGCTTCTTCCTGCGTGCCGAGACCGCGCTGGACGCCCTGGGGAGAGAGGGGTTCTCACCGGACCATGTCAGCCACGGTGAGGGCTTTCTCGCGGCGTTCCGCGGGAAGTTCCTGCACCCCGGGCTCTATGTTCTCGACGAGCCGGAAGCAGCGCTCTCCTTCTCCTCGTGCCTCGAACTGATCGGGCACGTCGACCGGTTGGCAAAGGAGGGCGGCCAGGTCATCTGTGCCACGCACTCCCCGTTGCTGACCGCGCTGCCGGGTGCGGACATCATCGAGGTCGGTGAGCACGGTATGCGGAGGGTCGCCTGGCGGGAGCTCGGCGTCGTGGATCACTGGCGCCGCTACCTCGCCGACCCGCACGCCTATCTGCGGCACATCGTCGAACCGTAGGCGGGCCGCTCGGGAAGCGCTCCGGGCCGGCCCGCGTTCCCCGTCACACGCCCGGCGCCGGCATCCCGCCCTGGAGGCGTTCGAGGTCCGACCGGCGGACCTGGATCACGAACAGGGCGATCACCACCGAGACCGCCGCGAACACCGCCGCCACGATGAACGCCTGGGACACGCCCGACGTCAGGACCTGGTCGGTGAAGTGTTTCGGCAGGGTGCCGGTCTTCTGGAACGTCGCCTTCTGGGCCGGGGTCGCGTGTGCCAGGAAGTCGCGGACCTGGGTCTTCGACTCGTCCCTGCTGGCCGTGCCGAAGACCGTCACCAGGATCGACAGCCCCAGCGAACCGCCCACCTGCTGCGTCGCGTTGAGGATGCCGGACGCCGCGCCCGTGTCGTCCGCCTCGACGCCCGAGACCGCCATCAGGGTCAGTGACACGAACTGGAAGCCCATGCCGAGGCCGAACACCATGATCGGCCCGAGCAGACTGCCCACATAGGTGCTCTGCGCGTCCGTCAGGGTCAGCCACGCGAGGCCCGCGGCGGCCAGGACCGAGCCGACGACCATGAACGGTTTCGGGCCCCAGCGGGGCAGGAACTGCGACGCGAGGCCCGAGCCGATCGCGATGACCACACTCACCGGGAGGAAGGCGAGACCGGCCCGGAGCGGGCTGAAGTTCAGGACCTCCTGCACGAACAGCGTCAGGAAGAAGAACATCCCGAACAGCGCGGCGGACAGGCTCAGCATCATCCCGTACACGCCCGCCCGGTTGCGGTCGCGGAACATCCACAGCGGGGTGATCGGCTGTCGCGAACGGCGCTCGATGACGACGAACAGCACCAGCAGCACCACGGCCGCCGCGAACGACCCGAGCGTCAGTACGTTCGTCCAGCCCTCCTCGGAGGCCCGGATGAACCCGTACACCAGCGCGATCATGCCCACCGTCGCGGTGAGCGCGCCGACGATGTCGAAGTGGCCGGGGCGCGGCACGGACTCCTTGATGAAGCGGGGGGTGAGGAAGATGATCAGCAGGCCGATCGGCACGTTGACGAAGAAGATCCACCGCCAGTCGAGCCACTCCACCAGAATGCCGCCGAGCAGCAGCCCGATCGCGCTGCCGCCCGCCGAGACCGCGGCGAACACCCCGAACGCCCGGTTGCGGGCGGGCCCTTCGCGGAACGTCGTGGTGATCAGCGACAGCGCCGTCGGCGACGCGATCGCGCCGCCGACGCCCTGGACGGCGCGGGCGGCCAGCAGTTGCCAGGCGTCCTGCGCCAGACCGCCGAGCAGAGACGCGAAGGCGAACAGCGCCACACCGAACATGAAGACCCGGCGCCGTCCCAGGATGTCGCCGAGCCGCCCGCCGAGGAGCAGCAGACCGCCGAAGGTCAGGGTGTACGCGTTGACGACCCACGACAGGTTCTGGGTCGAGAAGCCGAGCGCGCGCTGGATGTGGGGGAGCGCGATGTTCACGATGGTGATGTCGAGCACCACCATCAACTGGCACGACGCGATGACGGCCAGCGCGATGCCGTTGCCGCCGCCGTCCTTCTCGGGGGCGTCGGCGGCTTTCGCGCTGTTCGGCGGTGGGGACGCGGAATCAGTCATGTGGGGGGTGGTGGAACGGGGTGGTGCGCGCCCTCGGACAGGGAGCGTCGTCGTTCACCGGATCCGACTCTAAGTGGGGCGAACCGGGCGCGCGACTTGGCGTCGGGGACGGGTGGACCGACGGACGCGCTGGTCAGCGGGGGGTTTCCGGGCCGGTCGCGGGGGTGGGGCGCGGGCCCGGCTTCCGGCTCGGGCCCGATTGCTCGTGCGGGCCCGGTTGCTCGCGCGGGTCAGGCTCCCGGCGTGGGCCCTGTTCCTGGTTCGGGCCCGGAGCCCGGGGCCGGGTCGGTGAGTGTGGCACGGGCGCGCGCGCTCTCGGCCGCGGCGTGTGCGGCGAGCGCGCGGTCCACGAGGGCCGGGGCGGAGCCCGTGTAGCCGGCCGGGTCGGTCAGGACGCGCATACGCGCGTCCCCGATCAGCTCCGCGACCGCCGGGTCCGTCTCCGTGAGCGCCTGGGCGAGCGGGATGCCCGCGCCGGAGGCGAGCCGGGCGGCGGCGCCGACCACGTGCCTCGCGCGCTCCGCGCCGACGGCGGGGGCCAGGGCCGCCGTGAGCCGTTCACTGGCGAGCAGCCCGTGGGTGAGGCCGAGGTTGGCCCGCATCCGGTCGGGGAAGACACGCAGGCCGTGGGCGAGTTCGGCGGCGTCCCGGGCGGCTCCGCCGGTCAGCCGCAGCAGCGCGCGCAGCGGCTGCCACTCGGCGTGCCAGGGGCCGGCGGGGCGCTCGTCCTCGGCGACGAGCGCTCCGAGGAGTACGGAGGCGAGCGCGGGCGCCTGCCGGGCGGCGGCGGCGATCAGGGTGGCCCGTACGGGGTCACGGCGGTGCGGCGGCCCGGACGCGCCGGGGCCGCGCGCCTCGGCGACCTCGCCGATCTCGGTCCGGGACAGGACGAGTACGTCGGCGGCCAGCTTCCCGAGCGTGCCCGCCGTGAGGGCGAGCGCCGAACCGAGGTCGGCGACGGGGGTACGGAGGGTGTGCCACGGCAGGGTCGGTTCGGCGAGGCGCAGCTGGGCGGCGTACGCGGCGAGGAGACGTACCCCCGTGTCGGGATGGCCGCCGGGGTGGGCGCCGACGTCGGGTGCCTCCGGCGGCGCGGGCCGGGCGGCCTGATGTCGTACGTCGGGTCGGTCCTTCCCCGCTGTCCGGTCGTCGGCGTCCGCCGAGGCGCTGGGCTCCACGCCCGCCAGGTCGTAGAGCGGTTCGGCCGGGGCGGGGGAACCCGGTTCCCCGTCCGGCTCGGTGTCCGCTCCGGCCTCTGCCCTGGCTTCCGCCTCGGCTTCCGCCCTGTCTTCCGCTCCGCTCTCGGGGACGGCCGCCGGGGCGGCGGCCTCGGGGTGGGCCCCGGAGTCCGTCCCGGCGTGCGCCTCGGGGTCCGGGCCGGCATCCGGGTCGATCCTCGGGTCCTTCCCGGCGACGGGCGGGCGGTCGGGCAGCGGCTCGGGAGGCGTGTCCAGGGTGCTGTCCAGCGCGCCCGTCAGGTCGTACACCGGCTCGCCGGACGCGGCGCTCGACGTACGCCCCGGCGTCCCGGTCACCGTCTCGTCCGGCCGCGCGAAAGCCGCCAACGTGCCCGCAACACCGCCCAGTTGGACCGGCAGCCGGACGGCGGCCAGCCGGGTGCGGGCGTCCCGTACCGCCGACAGCCAGCCCGCCGCCTTCAGCCCGAACGTCGTCGGCGCCACGTGCTGCGTCAGCGCGCGCCCCGCCATAGGAGTGGTGCGGTGGGCGGTGGCCAGGGCGGCGAGCGCGTCCGCCGTACGGTCCAGATCCGCCAGGATCAGGGGCACCGTACGGGCGGCGACCAGCATCATCGCCGTGTCCACGATGTCCTGGCCGCTCGCGCCCCGGTGCACGTACCGCCCGGCGTCCGTGCCCCCGCCCACACCCACGCCCGCGCTCTCGCCCGTGCGGGCCTCCGCGTCGTCCACCGCCGCCGTCAGATCCGCCACCAGCGGGGTCACCGGGTCGCCCCCGGCGCGCGCCGCCCGCAGCGCCAGGTCCCGTACGTCGACCCCCTCGGCCCCTTCCAGCAGCGCGGCCGCCGTGATCGCGTCGGACGCCGCCAGGGGAGTGAGCCCCACCGCCGCCTGCGCGCGGGACAGCGCCGCCTCGGCGTCGAGCATCGCCCGCAGGAAGGCGTCGTCGCCGGTCGCCGCCTCGGCGCCGGAACCCGCCCGGCCGGGCGAAAGCAGCCCCACGTCGGCCGAGTGCGCGGGCGCGGGAGCGGTGCCGATTCCGGTTCCGGAGGTGGTGCGGGCGGCGGTTCCGGTGGGGTCAGCGGAAGACAAGGAGAACCGTCCCCTCGGTCGAAGCGGCGGGAAGGGCCGAAACGTACGGCAGGGGTGCCCCGAGCCGTCGTCCCCAGGGTCTCCCGCAGAGCCATGACCTGCGAGGCGAGCGAGCCCGGACACCCGGGGACCTCTGGGGACTTTTAGGGCGTCTTCACAGGGCGCGGGTAAGAGACCAAGCAGTGAACGAGCGCTGCCCGGAAACGAATCGGAGCAGCATCGAACCGTCGGTGAAGCGCCATCGAACCATCAGCGAATCAGCCTCGAACCATCGACGAAGCAGCAAACGAGCAACGAGCAGGAAGGGGTCCCTCATGACCATCGACCCCGCCGTGCCGGTGCTCCGGGTCGGCGAAGAACGATGACCGGGACGCACGGCACCGACGGAACTCTCCGTCACATCGCCGTCGTCGGCGCCTCCCGGGCCGGGATACGAGCCGCGGAGGCCCTGCGCCTGCGGGGTTACGACGGGCGGCTCACGCTGGTCGACGCGGGCAGCGGCTTCCCGCCCGGGACCGGTGAGCCCGGCCCGGACGACCCCGCCCCCGGCCGCACCTCCACCCCCGGCCCCGATGTCGAGCCGCTGCCGAACAGCACGGCCGTCGGGCTGGACCTCACCGACGCCACCCGCCGCAGGGTGCGGCTGTCGGGGCGCCGGATCCTGGACGTCGACGGGCTGGTCATCGCCACCGGCGCCGCCGCCCGCCGACCCCACGCGCTGCGCGGCGGCCACCCGGCCGTCTACGCGCTCCGTACCTTCGAGGAACGTCTGACCGCCGACGACGGCCCCGCCCTGGACGCCGCGCTCGGACGGAATCCGCGCGTGGCCGTCATCGGCGCCGGTTTCACCGGCTGCGAGATCGCGGCCGACTGCCGGGCCCGTGGTCTGGACGTCACCCTCGTCGAGGCGCGGACCGCCCCGATGGAACGCCTGCTCGGCACCGCCATGGGCCGTGAGCTGGCCGCTCTGCACCGCGACCACGGCACGGTCCTGGCCACCGGTTCCCCGGCCGTCTCGCTCCGCCCCGACGGGGTCCTGCTGGCCGACGGCACGCTCGTACCGGCCGATGTGGTGGTCCTCGCGGCGGGCCGGGTGCCGCGTACGGAGTGGCTGCTGGGCAGTGGCCTGGACGTCACCGACGGCGTTCTCCTGGACGCCACCTGCGCGGCCGAACGCACCTCGCGCGTCGTCGCGGCCGGGAGCGTGGCCCGCTGGTGCAACCCGATGTTCGGCGAGGTGATGCGGGCCGAGCACCGGAGCGACAAGGACCGGCAGGCGGTGGCCGCCGCCGACACGCTGCTGGCGGACGGCGAGGACGCGATGCCCTTCGAGTCGCTGCCGTACGTCCGCTCGGAGCAGTACGGCGCCGAGATCCAGTTCGCGGGGCTCGCGATCGGCGGCCCGCACATCGTCGCGGGGACGCTCGTGGAGCGCAGGTTCGTCGCCCTCTACACGGACGGGCAGCACATCACGGGGGTGCTGTGTGTGAACGCGCCCTCCCAACTCGACCGCTACTGGCGGATGGTGGCGGCACGCGTCCCGAAGGACCAGGTGCTCGCGCCGCCCACCACGCTCAAGTCAGTTCTCCCGCAGGTCGCTTGACAACTGACGTGCCGTCAGCTCAGTGGTTCCCGACGACGTACCGGGCCGTATGACGACGACGTGCGGCGTCACGTGACGGGAACGGTGCTCACGCCGCCGCTCGGTCACCGACCGGGCGGCGGCGCAGTGCCGCGTCCGCCAGTACGGGCGGACGCCAGGCGCCGTCCGGGTGGTAGACGTCGGTCCCCGGGGCCACGATCTCGTCGATGCGGTCAAGTGCCGCGTCGTCCAAGGTGAGTTCGGCGCCCTTGAGCAGCCCGTCCAACTGCTCACTCGTGCGCGGCCCGATGATGACCGACGTCACTGCCGGGTGCGCGGCGGCGAAGGCCACGGCCAACTCGGGCAGCGTGCAGCCGAGGTCGTCCGCCAGCTCCACCAACTGCTCGACCACGTCGAGCTTCGCCACGTTCACCGGCAGCGCCGGGTCGAAGCGGGCCGGCATGAGCGCGGCCCGGCCGCTGCTCAGGTCGACCGAACTCCCCTTGCGGTACTTGCCGGTGAGGAAACCGGACGCCAGTGGACTCCAGGTCAGGACACCCATCCCGTAACGCTCGCAGACCGGCAGCACCGACCTCTCGACACCGCGCGCCAGGATCGAGTACGGCGGCTGCTCGGTCCGGAACCGCTGGAGCGCCCGCCGTTCGGCGACCACGTGCGACTCCACTATCTCCTCGGCGGGGAACGTCGAACAGCCGAACGCGCGGATCTTGCCCTGCCGGACCAGATCGGTCAGCGCGGACAGCGTCTCCTCGATGTCCGTGGTGTGGTCGGGCCGGTGGATCTGGTAGAGGTCGATCCACTCCGTGTCCAGCCGCCTGAGGCTCTCCTCCACCTCCCTGACGATCCAGCGCCGCGAGTTGCCGCCCCGGTTGCGGCCCTCGCCCATCGGGAAGTGGACCTTGGTCGCGAGGACGACGTCGTCGCGGCGGCCCTTCAGGGCCTTGCCCACGATCGTCTCGGACTCACCGGCGGAGTACATGTCCGCCGTGTCGACGAAGTTGATCCCCCGGTCGAGCGCGGCGTGGATGACGCGCACGCAGTCGTCGTGGTCCTTGTTGCCGATGAACCCGAACATCATCGTGCCGAGACAGTGGGCGCTCACCTCGATACCGGTGCGGCCGAGTGTGCGGTAACGCATGTCGTGCTCCCTTGCTGGTCAGGCGACTTCTGGGGCATATGCCGGGCACTCTAGGAGTTGGAGTGCGGTCCAAGGCAAGGGGCGGTGCCGGCCCGTGCGAGCCGGGCATGCGGGGCGGGCGGGCTCGTACGGGCCGGATCGGGGACCCGGCGGCCGGAACCGGGGCTCCGCCCACCCGGCACCCCGGCCGGAACCGGGGCTCCGCCCACCCGGCACCCCGGCCGGAACCGGGGCTCCGCCCACCCGGCACCCCGGCCGGAACCGGGGCTCCGCCCACCCGGCACCCCGGCCGGAACCGGGGCTCCGCCCACCCCGGGTCGATACTTTGGTCACGCCCGTCGATCCCTTCGGCCGATGCCCGGCCCCGCCCCCGCTTCCTAGCCTCGGAGCATGAAGTCAATCCTCGGTTTTCTGGGTTTCGTGCTGATCGCGGCGGGCGTGAGCGGGCTGCTCAGCGAGTGGGTGGACCGGCTGCCGACGCTCTTCGGCTTCTCCCGTTTCCTCATACCGGACGGGCACGAGGTGGCGGGCTACACGGTCATGACGGTGCTCGGCCTCGTGGTGGCCTGGGCGGCCGACGCCGTACGCGAGCACGCGTCGTCGGCCGGCTGACCATGCGCGCCGGGGCTCCCGGCGGGCGCGCAAGCCGTGCTGAGCGCCCGCGCGCACGCCCTGCGCACAACGGGCGGGGCGGCGCGGGGGACGTACGGGCGCGGGCGCTGCGCGACGAGCCGAACCGGCTGGGGCCGGTGGTACGCGACGAGAACAAGCGCCGGCACTGGCGGCTGCCCGACGGCCGCTCCCGATGACCGGGACCGGTCCGGCCACCCGTTCCGGGCGAACCCTCCCGATGACCGGGACCGGGCCCGCCACCCACCTCGCCACCCACCCTGCCGTCCTCTCCCGGTGACCCGGCCGGGCCCCGTACTCCCCGGTCCCCGGAGCACCGGCCCGGACTCTCCGGGTGACACCCGGCCGCGCCCCGCCGCCCCGCGACGCCTCGCGGTGGTTGGCTGGCGGAAGTGCCGGCCGTGACCGTTCACGGGGGGACGGTCACGGTCGGGCGCGCCCCGCGGACCCCGCGCACGGTCATGCGCCGACCCGCGCCGACCGGTGCGGACCCCTGCGGGGGAGAGCCGGGGACCTGCGGGGAACCCGCGAGGACCCGTCAAGGACCCGAGAGGGTCCGAGAGAGGCAGGCAGCGCCATGACCACCGACTCCACCGGCCGTATCACCACCCCCTTCGACGCCGAGTCCACCGCCGCCCAGGTCGTCGCCGGGGTGGACCTCACCGGCCGCCGCGCCGTCGTGACCGGTGCCTCCTCCGGCATCGGCGTCGAGACCGCCCGCGCCCTCGCCGGTGCGGGCGCCGAGGTCACCCTGGCCGTACGGGACCCCGACGCGGGCGAGCGGACCGCGCGGGACATCGGCGCCACCACCGGCAACCGGAACCTGCCCGTGGTGCCGCTCGACCTCGCCGACCTGGCGTCCGTGGCCCGGTTCACCGCCGGGTGGCGGGGGCCGCTGGACCTGCTGATCAACAACGCCGGGGTGATGTACACGCCGGAGCTGCGGACTCCGGACGGCCGGGAGCTCCAGTTCGCCACCAACCACCTCGGCCACTTCGCGCTCACCACCGGCCTGCACCCGGCGCTCGCCGCCGCCGACCGGGCCCGGATCGTCTCGCTCAGCTCGGTCGGGCATCTGGACCAGGGGATCGACTTCGACGACATCGACTTCCGCCGCCGGCCGTTCGACACCCGCCTCGCGTACGGGCAGTCGAAGACGGCCCAGGTGCTCTTCGCCGTCGAGGCGACCCGGCGCTGGGCCGCCGACGGCATCACCGCCAACGCCGTCCACCCCGGCGCGGTCCTGTCCAACCTGACCCGGCACATGAGCCAGGACGACCTGGACAAGGCCGTCGCCTCGGGCTACACGTTCAAGTCCCCGGAACAGGGCGCCGCCACCTCCGTCCTCGTGGCGACCTGGCCGGGGCTCGACGGCGTCGGCGGCCGGTACTTCGAGGACTGCGAAGAGGCACTCCCGCAGCGGGACGGCGACCGCCGGGGCGTGGCCGCGCACGCCCTGGACCCGGTGGCGGCCGAGCGCCTGTGGCAGGTCTCCCTCGACCTGCTGACCCCGGCCGGACCCGCCCAGACGTACTGACTCGTGGGCTCGGACGGGCGCGCGGGCGCGTGTTCTCAGAGGTCGATCCGCGACGGCCCGCCGCCGCCGACCGGTGGCGGCGCGCGCGTCATCAGGCACTCCTCCAGGACGGGGACGTAAATGGCGGCGCGGGTGGCGCCGGGGTGGTCCGGCGGCCGGATGCCCCGGCGGAAGGCACAGCGATGACCACGGAAACGCACGGAGGTCGTGGCGGCGGAGACCACCCGGCCGGTGATATCGCCATCTCGTCCGTGGCGACCGGTCGCCCGCCCGTGAGAACCCCGACCGCACCCCCGTCGCCGGAGGCGAACTCACAGACGAACGAAGCCAGTCGCAGCCCTCGCCGTTCGTTCAGGCCCCCGCCTCCTCCAGCAGCCGTACGGTCTCCGGATACGGCCCCGCCCGCGCCCATTCGAGCGGCGAGCGTCCGTCGCCGCCGTCCTCGCGCAGCCCCGGATCGGCGCCGTGCGCGAGCAGTTCGCGTACGGCGCCGTCATGGCCCCAGCACGCCGCCCCGCACAGCGGTGTCCCCTCGTCGCCCTGCCCGCTCTCGGTGTCGGGCAGCGCGCCCGCCGCCAGGAGCAGGCGTACGGCGGCGGCGTCGCCGTGCACCGCCGCCGCGTACAGGGGCGTCGAGCCCTCGGAGTCGTACGTCTGCGCGGGCGCGCCCGCCCGCAGCAGTGCGCCGACCTCCGCCGTGTGTCCGAGCCGCGCCGCCCACACCAGACGCCGTGCCAGCTTCTTGCGCCGTCTTCTGTTCATGACTCTCCTTCTCGTCCCTGTCCCTCGCCCCGACCGCCCCGACCGCCCCGACCGACTCGATCGACTCAACTCACGTGCAGCATCAGGCCGATGCCGACGACCATCAGCCCGGCCGCCGCGAGGCGCGGTGTGCCGAAGCGCTCCTTGAAGAAGACCGCCCCTATCGCCGCGCCCACGATGATCGAGGACTCCCGCAGCGCGGCGATCGGCGCGAGCGGGGCGCGTGTCTGTGCCCACAGCACGAGGGCGTACGCCCCCACGGACAGCGCCGCACCGAGCAGGCCGAGCCGGGCGTGCGGGCGCAGCCGTTCGAGGAGGCCGTCGCGGCGCGCGTACAGCGCGTAGAGCGGGATCAGCGAACCTTGCAGGAGCATCAGCCAGGCGATGTAGCCGAGCGGCGTGCCCGACTCGCGGACGCCCACGCCGTCCACGACGGTGTACGCGGCGATCGACACCCCTGTCGCGAGGGCGGCCACCAGCGCGGGCCACCGGGGTTTCGCCGCCGCGCTCCGCATCCCCCACAGGGCGACACCGACCAGCCCGGCCGACGCGACCGCCACGCCGGCCGCCTGCCAGCGGTCCAGCGACTCGCCCACGAAGACCGCCGCCAGGACCGTCACCAGCAGGGGCGCCGTACCGCGGGCGATCGGATACATCTGGCCGAAGTCGCCGAGGCTGAACGACCGCATCAGCAGCGCCTGGTAGCCGAGGTGCAGCACCGCCGAGGCGACCAGATACGGCCACGCGCCGGCGTCCGGGAACGGCGCGAAGCACGCGGCGACCGCGCCGATGAGCGCCCCGCCGCCCGCGATGAGGGTGAAGGCGACCAGCTGGTCGCGGATTCCGTGCGCGATCGCGTTCCACGAGGCGTGTGTGACGGCCGCCAGCAGCACGGCCGCCGCGACCAGCGGCGTCACGCCGGGCGCTCGCGTACGTCCACCAGGCTGCCGCCCGCGTACGTGACCAGGCTCTCGGGGTCCATCGGGAACACCGTGTGCGGGGTCCCGGCCGCCGCCCACACCACCTCGTGGTCGAGCAGCCCCCGGTCGGCGAGCACCCGCGTACGGCTGCGGTGCCCGAAGGGCGGCACACCGCCGATCGCGTACCCGGTGGTCTCCCGTACGAGATCGGCCCGCGCCCGCGTGACCGCCCCGGCGCCCAACTCCTCGCGTACGCGCTCCACATCCACCCGCGAGCCCCCGTCCACCAGCACCAGGACGGGGACACCGTCGGCCTCGAAGACCAGCGACTTGACGATCTCGCCCAGCCCGCAGCCGACCGCGGCGGCGGCCTCGGCGGCCGTCCGCGTCCCGTCCGGAAACCCCCGAACCGCCCCGAGGACGTCATCGAGCCCCAGCCCACGCAGGGCTTCGGCGAAGCGGGGATGGGCGGGGGTGCGGGATGTGGGGGGCGTACCACCGGGGTTGCTCATGCCGGGCACGCTAGCGGGAGCCGAACGACACGGGCGAGCCGGTTTCGCCGGGGACGGGGCGCGCCTGGTCGTACCCGTCGGCGGGTGACCGGTTCCCGCCGTCACCCGGGTATTAGGTTGGCGGCATGACACTGGGACTGGTGCAGGTGAACGTCAAGGCCCGGGACGACTCGGCGGTGGCCCGGTTCTGGGGGGAGGCGCTCGGCTGGGGTGTTTCCGGTGACGGTGACGGGGACGGGGTGTCGAGGGTCGGACCGGCGGACTTCGTCTGGCCGGACCCCGTCGGCATCCGTCTCGATGTCGTCCAGGTCCCCGACCCCGAATCCGTGAAGTACCGCATGCACCTCGACCTCGCCAGCAACTCCCTCGCTCATCAGGCGGAGTTGGTCGCGCGGCTGAGGGATCTCGGTGCGACGCCCGCCGATGTGGGCCAGGGCGATGTTCCGTGGACGGTGCTGGCCGACCCCGAGGGCAATGTCTTCTGCGTGCTGGAGCCCCGGGACATGTACCGGGACACCGGGCCGATCGCCGCCGTCGTGGTCGACTGCGCGGATCCGCGCGCCATGGCCCGGTTCTGGGGCGACGCCCTGGGCTGGACCCCGCACGAGGAGAGCGACGATCTCACGCGGCTGCGGTCCCCGAAGGGCACCGGCCCGTATCTGGAGTTCTTCCACACGCCCGGCGGGGCGACCGAGCGGCACCGGGTCCATCTCGACGTGGCGCCGTACCGCCGTGAGGACCAGGCGGCGGAGGTGGCACGGCTGCGGAGCCTCGGCGCCACCGATGTCGACCTCGGCCAGGGCGATGTCCCGTGGGTCGTCCTCGCGGACCCGGAGGGCAACGCGTTCTGCGTGCTCGCTCCGCGCTGACGCGGAGCGAGCGGAGCGTGGATGCCGATCGCGGATGCGGATCGCGGATGCGGATCGCGGACCGATCCTGACCGCGTTGCCTGTCACGGTGGCGGCATGAACGCCAACGGACTCGACGGACTTGACGGACTCGACGGACCGGACGTCTCCCACCGACCCGACTGGAACCTGACGCTGCGCGAACAGTGGGAGTTCCACTGGAACCATCAGCTCCGGGCCCGGCTGGAGGGACTCACCGACGACGAGTACTTCTGGTCCCCGGTGCCGGACGCCTGGACCGTCCGGCCGCGCGACCGCGCGGACGCCCGCATGCGATTCGGCGGCGGGGACTTCACCATGGACTACGAGTTCCCCGGCCCGGAACCGGCGGCCTTCACGACGATCGCCTGGCGCCTCGGCCACGTGATCGTCGGCGTGCTCGCCGCCCGCAACGCGGCGCACTTCGGCGCGCCCCCGGCGTCGTACACGACCTGGGAGTACGCCGGGAGCGCGGCCGGCGCGCTCGGCCAGCTCCAGGCGCAGCTCGACCTCTGGCTGGCGGGGGTGGCCGGTCTCGGCGACGACGGGCTCCGGGTTCCGGTCGGGGAGAAGGAGCCCTATCCGGAGCTGACCATGGCCGATCTGGTGCTGCACATCCACCGCGAGCTGATCCACCACCTGTCGGAGGTCTGCCTGCTGCGCGACCTCCACGCGCACACGCGCCCATGAACCGCGCCCACGCGCCCACGCCCCTCATGAACCGGCCGTCATTGAAACCGGCCCACCACGAACGGAGCCTCGCCATGAGCCGCCACATCCAGATCACCTTCGACGCCCACGACCCCGCGGCGCTCTCGTCCTTCTGGCGCGACGCGCTCGGTTACGTCCACCCCGGCCCGCCCGGCGTCGACGTGCCCGAGGGCGCCGACCCGCTGGCCGCCTGGGACGACTTCCTGGCGGGCATCGGCGTACCGGCGGACCAGCGCAACACCCGCTCGGCCGTCGAGGACCCGGACGGGCACGGCCCCCGGCTTTTCTTCCAGCAGGTGCCGGAGGACAAGGTCGCCAAGAACCGGGTCCATCTCGACGTCCGCGCCGCACCCGGACTGGAGGGGGAGGAGCGGATGGCGGCGCTGGAGACCGAGTGCGCGCGCCTGGTGACGCTGGGCGCGACCCGCCTGCGACGCGACGAGCCCGCACCCCCGATGAGCAGCGGCTTCATCGTGATGGCAGATCCCGAGGGCAACGAATTCTGCCTGGACTGAGCGAGTCCGCCGGGTCCGCCGGAACTTCTCCGCCCGGCCGTGGGGCCGCCGGGTCCGCCGGAACTTCTCCGCCTGGCCGTGGGGCCGCCGGGTCCGCCGGAACTTCTCCGCCTGGCCGTGGGGCCGCCGGGGCCGCCGGAACTTCTCCGCCTGGCCGTGGGGCCGCCGGGTCCGCCGGAACTTCTCCGCCTGGCCGTGGGGCCGCCGGAGCCTTTCACGCGGCCGGATCCCACGGAGCCCCGTTCAGCCCGGCGTAGCCTTCTTCACCCCGCCGCGAGTACGGCGGCGACCACCGGGCCCGCCGCGTCCCCGCCGTGGCCGCCGGACTCGACGCTCGCGGCGGCGGCCAGGTCGTCCTGGAAGCCGGTGAACCAGCTGTTCGACGTGGCCTGCCCGTCCACCTCCGCCGAACCCGTCTTCGCGCCCTTGTCCCCGCCCAGTCCGGCCATCGCCGCCCGGCCGGTGCCCCACGCGGCGGTCTGGCGCATCATCTCGCGCAGGGCCTGGCCCACCGACTGGGGCAACTGCCGCTGTGCGTAAGCCAGTTGGCGGTTGTCGAGTTGGCGCGGGACGATGATCGGCTGGCGGAAGCGGCCGTCCTTGGCGGTGGCGGTGACGGACGCGATGTTCAGGACGTTCATCTGGACCGTGCCCTGGCCTATGTACTGGGCGGCGGCCCCGCCTCCGTCCGCCTCCGGCACGCTGCCGTCGGCGGAGGGGATGCCGGTCTGCCAGTTCAGCCCGAGCCCGAAGACCTCGCGCGCCTCGGCGGGCAGCGCGTGGTCGTCCCCCGTGTCGTCTATCAGCTTGATGAAGGCCGTGTTGCAGGAGCGGGCGAAGCTCTGCGTGAAGGTGCCGTCCTGGATCTCGAAGTTCTTCAGGTTGTGGAACGACGTGCCCTGGTAGAGCACCGTCTTCGGGCACTCCGCCGGCCGGTCCGCGCCGACCAGCCCCTTCTCCAGCAGCATCGCGGCGGTCACGATCTTCATCGTGGAGCCCGGTGCCTGCTTGCCGAGCATCGCCGCGTTGAAGCCGTCCTCACGGTTGTTGGCGACGGCGATGATCTCGCCGGTGCTCGGCTTCACCGCGGCCACGGACGCCTGCGGGTATTTCTTCACGGCCGTCTCCGCCGCCGCCTGCACCCTCGCGTCGAGCGTCGTCCGCAGCTCGCCGCTCCGGCCCTTGGCGAGCGTCACCAGGGTCGTACGGGGCAGCTTCTCGTCGTCGTCCTCGATCCAGGTCTCGACGCCGGGCTTGCCGCCCGCCTTCTCGCCGTACTTGTCGCGCAGTTGGTCGAGCACCGGCGCGAGTGACGGGTACTTCTCGGCGGTCAGCTCCCGCCCGTCGCGGTCGAGCGCCTTGATCGGCGGTGTCGCCGCCTCGCCCGTGACCAGGCGCGAGGTCTTCGTCAGCTTGGGGTGGACGACGGTGGGCAGCCAGTCGACCAGCGGCTTCCCGGTGGTCAGCCCGCGTACGACGGTCAGTTCGGAGGCGTACGCGAGGGGCTTGCTCACGCCCTCGTACGTCACCGTCGCCTTCACGGTGAACGGCACCGTCGCGCCCGTCGCCTTCCCGGGGGTGATCACGGCGCCCGTGATGTGCGCCTCCTCGGCGTACGAGGCGACGGCGGCCTTCGCGGCGTCCGGGTTGTTGGTGTACGCGGCGGCGCGCTCGGGGTCCTTCCCGTCGGCCCACGCGGCGAGGAACTCCGCCGCCGTGTCGGCGATCTCGTCCGCGCCGGGCGGCCCGGTCCGGATCTCCGCCGACGCCGACCGGGCTTCCGTACCGTCGTCGCCGTCGCCGCCCCCGCCGAGAACCTGGTACGCCCCGTAGCCGACCCCACCGGCCACCATGATGAACACACCGCCCACGATGGCGACTTTGGCCCCACTGCGCATGAGCGCGTCCCCCTCCCCAGGAGTGCCCCGGACACGTGTCTCAACGTGTTCACGGGGCAACTAATCGCACTCTACGGGACGGGTGGGGGCAAAGGGCCGCCCGTTATCGGACCGCGACGAATCGGCCGGAACGGTACGCCACACCCCGGCCGGCCGGCCCCAGCACCCCTCGCCGACCGCCTCCCAGCACCCGCGCCGAGCGCCGTCGACCGCCTCAACACCCGCGCCGGTGAACCCGGTTCACACCCAGGTGTCCAGCCACATCCGGTCCTGCCACTCCCCGAGCGGGATCGTCTGGCCCGTGTAGAGGGGGAAGAAGTAGATGAAGTTCCACACGATGAGCAGGACCAGCACGCCCGCCCCCACGGCGCCGACCGTCCGGCGTCTCTCGTCGGAGCCCGGTGGGCCCAGCATCGCGCCGATCATCATCGACACCGCCAGACAGAGGAACGGGACGAAGACCACCGCGTAGAAGAGGAAGATCGTGCGTTCCTGGTAGAAGAACCACGGCACCCAGCCCGCCGCGATCCCGCAGGCGATGGCGCCCGCCCGCCAGTCGCGGCGGAAGAACCAGCGCCACAGCACGTACAGGATCGCGAAGCACGCCGCCCACCAGAGCAGCGGCGTACCCATCGCCAGCACCTCCTGGGCGCACTTGTCGCCCGGGTCGGCGGCGCAGCCCTCCGTGCCGCCCCTCGGGTCCTCGTAGAAGTACGAGACCGGGCGGCCCAGGACGATCCAGCTCCAGGGGTTGGACTGGTAGGTGTGGCCCGACGTCAGATTGACGTGGAAGTCGTAGACCGTGACCTCGTAGTGCCACAGGCTGCGCAGCCAGTCCGGCAACCAGAACCACCAGCCGCCGTCCCGCGTCGCGGCCCAGTCCCGGAAGTAGCCCTTGCCGGTGACGATCCAGCCCGTCCAGCTGGCGACGTACGTGACGAGCGCGACCGGGACCGTCGAGACGAAGGCCGGCAGCAGATCCCGCCGGAGCACCGAGAGGTACGGGCGCGCCGCCCCGGCGGTGCGCCGGGCGCCGATGTCCCAGGCGATCGTGAGCAGCCCGAACGCGGCCAGGATGTAGAGGCCGTTCCACTTCGTCGCGAAGGCCAGCCCCAGCATCACCCCGGCGGCGATCCGCCACGGGCGCCACCCGAGCCGCAGCCGGTCGCCGACGGCGGCACTCGGCCGCAGCAGCCCGTCCGCGTCCACGGGCAGCGCGTCGGCGAACCGCCGCCGCGCCCAGTCCCGGTCCAGCAGCAGACAGCCGAACGCGGCCAGTACGAAGAACATCAGGACCAGGTCGAGCAGGGCCGTGCGGCTCATCACGAAGTGCAGCCCGTCGACGGCGAGCAGCCCGCCCGCCAGACACCCCAGGAAGGTCGAGCGGAACAGCCGGCGGCCGATGCGGCAGAGCATGAAGACGGAGAGCGTGCCGAGGACCGCCACCATGAAGCGCCAGCCGAACGGGTCGAAGCCGAACATCAGCTCGCCGAGCCCGATGACCCACTTGCCGACCGGCGGATGCACCACATAGCCGGGGTCGGCCGGCACCGGGATCTTCGACGGGTCGGCCAGGATCAGCTTGTCGATGTCCTTGGGCCAGCTCGCCTCGTACCCCCGGTTGACCAGCGCCCAGGAGTCCTTCGCGTAGTACGTCTCGTCGAATATCACCGCCTTGGGGCTGCCCAGATGCCAGAACCGCAGCAGCCCGGCGACCAGCGCCACCAGCGCGGGCCCGAGCCAAGCGGACCAGCGCACCACCCGGTCGGCGAGCAGCGGCGGGACACCGAGCACGATCCAGAGGCGTTCGGAGGGTTCCGTGTACGGGGGGACCAGCCGCTCGCGCAGCCCGATCACGGGTCTCGGCGCATAGCCGAACCGCCGCAGCCGCTGGGGCCATGACGGCGGCCTTTCCTCGGCGTCCCGACCCTGGAGGGCTTCTGGCGCAGTACTGGTCACCGCGCCATCGTAGGGAACGCCGCTGTGGGACGGGGGCACGCGCCCGCGGACACGGCGCGGGGCCGGGGGCCGTGACGTTCCGGAAGAGGGGCCGGGCGGGGGCGGACGTGGGTCGGGCGGGCGCCGGGGCGGCGGTCGGAGGTGGGTCGGGCGGAGGTTCGGCGGGCGCCGGGGCGGGCCCGGCGAAGAGGGGTCGGGCGGGGTCGGGCGGAGGTCGGGCGGGCGCCGGGGCGGCGGTCGGGCGGGCGCCGGGGCGGCGGTCGGAGGTGGGTCGGGCGGAGGTTCGGCGGGCGCCGGGGCGCGCCCGCCGAAGAGGGGTTGTGCGGGCGCCGGGGCGGGCCCGGCGCGGCCCCTGCGAGGATGGCGTACGTGACTACTGAGCCCTCCCGCGGAACGCCCCCCGCAACCCCGGCCGGCGTTCTCGTCCTCGCCGGGACCCCCATCGGCGACACCTCCGACGCCCCGCCGCGCCTCGCCGCCGAACTGGCCGGGGCCGATGTCGTCGCCGCCGAGGACACCCGGCGGCTGCGCAGGCTCACCCAGGCGCTCGGTGTGACGACGACCGGCCGTGTCGTCTCGTACTTCGAGGGCAACGAGAGCGCCCGTACGCCCGAACTGGTCGAGGCGCTGGCCGGCGGCGCCCGTGTGCTTCTCGTCACGGACGCGGGGATGCCGTCCGTCTCCGACCCCGGCTACCGGCTGGTGGCGGCGGCCGTCGAGCGCGGCATCAAGGTGACCGCGGTGCCGGGCCCGTCCGCCGTACTGACCGCGCTGGCGCTGTCCGGGCTGCCGGTGGACCGGTTCTGCTTCGAGGGGTTCCCGCCGCGCAAGGCGGGCGAGCGGCTGGCCAAGCTCCGTGAGGTCGCCGACGAACGCCGCACCCTCGTCTACTTCGAGGCGCCGCACCGGCTCGACGACACCCTCGCGGCGATGGCCGAGGTCTTCGGCGCCGACCGGCGGGCCGCCGTCTGCCGGGAGCTGACCAAGACGTACGAGGAGGTGAAGCGCGGCGGCCTCGCCGACTTGGCCGTCTGGGCGGCCGACGGCGTACGCGGGGAGATCACCGTCGTCGTGGAGGGCGCCCCCGAACGCGCCCCCGTCACGGACCCCGTGGAGCTGGTGCGCATGGTGCGGGTGAGGGAGGAGGCGGGGGAGCGGCGGAAGGAGGCGATCGCCGCCGTCGCCCTGGAAGCGGGGCTGCCCAAACGTGTGGTGTTCGATGCGGTCGTGGCGGCAAAGAACTCCGCCGGGTCAAGCCCCCGTGACAGTAAAGGACTTTCCTGAAACGCAAAGCGCGGGGCCCTTTCCGGGGCCTTGAGGAATGAGCTGACCAAAAGCCCGCCATTAATCGACAGCGCTGCTGCGCTCCCGCCCGAATGGGCGTCCACTGGACGAAGTGGAAAGGAGCTCGGCATGAGTGAGATCACGGGCAACGCCGTCGCCCACGAGGCATATGCGTTCTGCTGCATGCGATGCGGGCACGGCTGGGAGCAGGCGTACGACATAGAGCACCACACGGACGGTTCCGGCGGTCAATTCGTCGTCTACAAGGCGGACGGGATACGGGTGCCCTCCCCGCTGTCCAGCCCCACCTGCGCCAACTGCGGGAACCACGTGGTGCGCATCATGCGCTCCGGGCAGGTCTCCTCGGTGCACGCCCTGATGAGCCGGCAGAGCACCCCCGTCCCCAAGGTGCCCAAGGCGGCAAAGGCCCCGAAGGCCCCGAAGGCACCGAAGAACAGGGCGCCGAAGGTGTCCCCGGCGTCCCCGGTCTCCCCGGCGAAGGCGGGCAACGCCGCCACGCCCGCCGGGCCCGCCAAGCCGGGGCACCACTGGCACCTCTCGGACCTCCTGCACCCCTTCCACCGCCGGTAGCCCGTACCCGGTCGGCAGCGGCAGCGGCAGCCGCAGCCCGCAGCCGTTGCCGTCCGGGTCGGCGGCCCGAACCCGGTCCGCCCGTGGGGCTCCGGGGCGCGGTCCTCGTACGATCGTGCCCATGAGCCCCAAGAGCGCCAACAGCACGAAGAGCGCGCGGAGTACGCAGAGTACGAAGCGCGCCACCCGCGCCGACGAAGCGCCTCCGGCACCCGAACCGCTCCGGGTGCCGGTCGCCGACTCGCACACCCACCTGGACATGCAGGACGGCACCGTCGAGGAGGCCCTCGCCAAGGCGGCCTCCGTGGGAGTGCCGACCGTCGTCCAGGTGGGCTGTGACCTGAAGGGGTCCCGGTGGGCCGCCGACACCGCCGCCGCGTACGCCTCCGTGCACGCGGCCGTCGCGCTGCATCCCAACGAGGCGCCGCGCATCGTGCACGGCGACCCCGACGGCTGGTCGCGCCAGGGCGTCCGCGAGGCGGGCGGCGACGCCGCGCTGGACGAGGCGCTCGCCGAGATCGACCGGCTGGCGGCGCTGCCGCAGGTGAAGGCCGTCGGCGAGACCGGGCTCGACTTCTTCCGTACGGGACCCGGCGGCAAGGCCGCGCAGGAACGCTCCTTCCGGGCGCACATCGAGATCGCCAAACGGCACGGAAAAGCACTCGTGATCCACGACCGTGAGGCGCACGCCGATGTTCTGCGCGTTCTCGCGGAAGAAGGCGCTCCGGAGCGGACGGTATTCCACTGTTATTCGGGCGACGCGGAAATGGCCGAAATCTGCGCGTCGGCGGGCTACTACATGTCCTTCGCGGGAAATATGACCTTCAAGAACGCGCGTGTGCTGCGTGAGGCGCTGGCCGTCGCCCCGCTGGAACTCGTTCTGGTCGAGACGGACGCACCTTTTCTGACGCCCGTTCCGTACCGGGGACGGCCCAATGCGCCCTATTTGATTCCGCTCACCGTGCGGGCGATGGCGGAGGTCCGGGGGATCGACGAGGACGCGATGGCGACGGCGATTTCGGCCAACACGGCACGCGCTTTCGGCTACGGGGACGGCCGGTCCTGACAGGGACGGCGGGCCGCGCGGGTCCGGGCGGCGGACCGAGCGCGGAACGGGTGGCGGACCGAGCGGCACGGACGGTCGGCGACACGGGGCGCGGGCGCCGGAGGGCACGGGGCCGGGTGGGGCGCGACGCGGGGCCGGGCGGCGGCCGTAGGCTGCTCGTGTGAGCACCACAGAGCCCCCCGAAGCCCCCACGGACGCGCCGGACGCCGCCCCCGACGACGCGCCGGGCGTGTCCCCCGCCTCCGACGCGCTGCTCGGACCGGCGGACGTACGCGAACTGGCCTCGGCCCTCGGCGTACGCCCCACCAAGCAGCGCGGCCAGAACTTCGTCATCGACGCCAACACCGTCCGCCGCATCGTGCGCACCGCCGGTGTCCGCCCGGACGACGTGGTCGTGGAGGTGGGCCCCGGGCTCGGCTCGCTGACGCTCGCGCTGCTGGAGGCGGCCGAGCACGTCACGGCCGTCGAGATCGACGACGTCCTCGCCGCCGCCCTGCCGCGCACCGTCGAGGCCCGGCTGCCCGGCCGCGCCGCCCACTTCTCGCTGGTGCACGCGGACGCGCTGCGGGTGCGCGAACTGCCGGGCCCGACCCCTACGGCCCTGGTGGCGAACCTCCCGTACAACGTCGCCGTGCCCGTCCTGCTCCACATGCTGGAGCACTTCCCGGCCATCGAACGCACCCTGATCATGGTCCAGGCGGAGGTCGCGGACCGGCTCGCGGCGGCGCCCGGCAACAAGGTGTACGGCGTACCGTCGGTCAAGGCCAACTGGTACGCGGAGGTCAAGCGGGCCGGGGCCATCGGCCGGAACGTGTTCTGGCCCGCCCCGAACGTCGACTCCGGCCTCGTCTCGCTCGTCCGCCGCCCCGGGCCGCCGGCCACCACGGCCTCGCGCACCGAGGTCTTCGCGGTCGTGGACGCGGCGTTCGCGCAGCGCCGCAAGACCCTGCGGGCGGCGCTCGCGGGCTGGGCCGGATCGGCCCCGGCGGCCGAGGCGGCGCTGGTCGCGGCCGGAATCTCGCCGCAGGCGCGGGGCGAGTCGCTGACGGTGGAGGAATTCGCGCGGATCGCGGAATCTAAGGGAGCGGGCGCGTGAGCGACACCGACACGTCGGCCGAGCGGGCCGTGGTCCGGGACTCGGTGACCGTACGCGTACCGGCCAAGGTCAACGTCCAGCTCGCGGTGGGCGCCGCGCGCCCCGACGGCTTCCACGACCTCGCCAACGTCTTCCTGGCGGTCGGCCTCTACGACGAGGTCACGGTCACCCCGGCCGACGAACTGCGCGTGACCTGCGCCGGGCCCGACGCCCACCAGGTCCCGCTGGACGCCACCAACCTCGCGGCGCGCGCGGCGATCGCGCTGGCCGCCCGGCACGGCATCGAGCCGCGCGTCCACATCCACATCGACAAGGACATCCCCGTCGCGGGCGGCATGGCGGGTGGCAGCGCGGACGGCGCGGGCGCCCTGCTGGCGTGCGACGCGCTCTGGTCGCTCGGCTCGTCGGAGGCCGAACTGCTCGCCATCTGCGCCGAGTTGGGCAGCGACGTACCGTTCAGCCTGCTCGGCGGCGCGGCGCTCGGCGTCGGGCGCGGCGAGCGGCTGACACCGCTGGACGTCGGCGGCACGTTCCACTGGGTGTTCGCGGTCGCGGACGGGGGGCTGTCGACGCCCGCGGTGTACGGGGAGTTCGACCGCCTCACCGCGACGGCCGACGTCCCGCCCCCCGCCGCCGACCCCGCCCTGCTGACCGCGCTGCGCACGGGCGACGCGACGGCCCTGGCGGCCACCCTCGTCAACGACCTCCAGCCCGCGGCGCTCTCCCTGCGCCCGTCCCTCGCCGCGACACTCACCACGGGCATGTCGGCGGGCGCGCTGGCGGCCCTGGTCTCGGGCTCGGGCCCGACGACGGCGTTCCTGACGAAGGACGCGGAGTCGGCGGAGACGATCGCCGAGGCACTGGTGGCGTCGGGCAACTGCCGTACGGCACGCGCGACTTCGGCCCCGGCACCGGGGGCGCGGGTGGTGTCCTGACGGATCGGACCGTTCCGACGGGAGACGCAGGTTCGAGGGGAGTCGTGTCGAGCCTCGGGGGCACGCGTACCGAAACAGCCCGGCCTGCCGGGCGCGCCGGGCACGCCACGCCGTCGCGCTCGACGGGCACCGCTGACGATCGGGTACCGGGACGAGAGGGAGTCACATGCACGTCCTCATGGGTCTGCTCTTCGCGGCGTTCGCCTCGATCTTCGTCATCCACGCGCGCCGTTTCGCCACCGCCAATCAGCAGAGCAACCAGACGGTCCTCGGCAGGTCGGGCGGCCGGCGCACCTGGCTGTTCAACGTCGTGATCGTCCGGCTCGTCGGCAGCGTCCTGGTCGTCGGCGGTCTCGCCTACGCCGTCGGAATCGGCCGCTGACGACCGGCGCCGCGAGGCCGTTGTCGGACCCCTGCGCTAGTTTGCGGCCATGACTCGATTCGTGCTGGTGGCAGGTGCGTGGCTGGGTGCGGCGGCGTGGGACGAGGTGGTGGCGGAGCTGCGCGCGGCGGGGCACGAGCCGTACGCGCTGACGCTGCCCGGCCTCGGGGAGCGGCAGCACGAGGCGGGGGAGACCCCCATCGGTCTGGAGTCCCATGTCCGGGACATCGTGGACACGGTCGAGCGCCTCGATCTGCGTGACGTGGTCCTGGTGGGCCACAGCTACTCCGGCATTCCCGTCGGCCAGGCCGCCGAGCGCATCGGGGACCGGCTGTCCCGCGTGGTCTTCGTGGACGCGAACGTCCCGGCGGACGGCGAGTCGTTCGTCTCGGTGTGGCCGGACGGCCGGGCGGCGGTGGAGGCGTCGATCGCCGCGACCGGCGGCTTCTGGCCGCCCCTGACGGCGGCCGACTTCGACGGCCAGGACCTCACCCCGGACGGGATCACCCGCCTGGTCGCCGGCTCCACCCCGCACCCGGGCGCGACCCTCACCGACCGGGCGACCCTCGCCCGCCCCCTGTCGGACCTCCCGGCGACCTACATCAAATGCCTCATGGACTGGCCGGAACCTAGCCCGGACGTGGCGGAACTGCTCAAGAGCGACACCTGGCAGCTGGTGACGACGAACACGGGCCACTGGCCGATGTTCTCCCAGCCACGCGAACTCGCCGCGATCCTGGGCGGGCTCTGAGGGGGTGGCCCGAGGGAGGGTTTACGCGGGGTAGGGGTCGTCCTGGTCCTACGATGATCTGCGATGCGACCCCGAAAAAGAGAGCGGCGAGGAGTGGCCATGCGCCCACCGGTGATCGAAGCGATCAAGATCGAAAATTATCGGGCGTTGCAGAACATCGAGATCAAGAAGCTCAAGCCCTTCACGGTGCTGATCGGCCCCAATGGCAGCGGAAAATCCACCCTTTTCGATGTCTTCGCATTCTTGGAGACGGCGTTCACCCTTGGCGTCAGAAACGCGTGGGATCGGCGGGGCGGGCTGTCACAGTTGAGGTCACGTGGGGCTGATGGGCCCATCGCCATCCAGATTTCCTACCGCGAGACGCCGAGGGAGAGGCTGCTCACCTACCGCCTGGAGATTGACGAAGTGCGCGGACGTCCGGTCGTCAGCCGGGAGTTCCTCCGCTGGACCACGGCCCGGGGGCAGGGTCGACCGCAGAACATTCTCGACTTCCACCATGGGTCAGGAGACGTGGTGGACGAGGAGACCGGGGCGATTTCCCGGGAGGACCTCGACGGGCCGGACCGGCTGGCCGTCAACGCGCTGGGGCAGTTCAAATCCCATCCACGGGTCGCCGCTCTGAGGCGGTTCATCTCCGGTTGGTACCTCTCATACCTGTCGGTCGCCGAGGAGCGTAAGTCGCCCACCGCCGGACCGCAGGAACGCCTCTCCCAGTCGGGCGACAACATCAGCAATGTTCTCCAGTATCTGAAGGAGAATTATCCCGAGCGGCTTCAATCGGTGATAGAGGCTCTGAAGGAAGCGGTCCCCACGCTGGAGCGTGTCGACTACTCCACCTCGCCGGACGGCAGGCTTGTCCTCTTCATCAAGGACAGCCCGTTCGCGGATTCGGTGCTGGCCAGTAACGCCTCCGACGGGACGCTCAAGCTGCTTTCCTATCTGACTCTTCTTCATGACCCTGCTCCCGCGCCGTTCATCGGTATCGAGGAACCGGAGAATCATCTCTACAACTCCGTGCTGCCGGGGCTCGCCCAGCAATGCCGACAGTCCAGCAAGAAGTCTCAGGTACTGGTCACGACACACTCGCATGAATTCGTGAACGCGTGCAGACCGGATGAAGTCATTGCGCTCTATCGAGGCGATGACGGATATACGAGGGTCATTCGCCCGAATGAACTCCGTATGGTCACCGACATGCTGGACAACGGCGCGCTGCTGGGGAGCCTCTGGCAGGAGAACTACCTCGACGATCTTCCAGAGCCGAAAACGCCTGTTGTCGAGGTGGGTGAGGACGAGTGACCCGCAAGGTCGTCCTGCGCCGCCGCGTACCCCAGCCGGTGATCTCACTTGAGCTGCTGGTCGAGGAGGAGTCGGCGGACGAGGCGCTGAAGCCGGTCCTCGCCAGGATATTCACGGACGACACCGTGCGGGTCAAGGTCCGGCGCTTCCAGGGAAAACACGACCTGCTGAAGAAGCTCCCGGACAGGCTGAACGGTTACGCCGCGGCCCGCCGGAGGGGTGAGGACATTCGTGTCGTTGTCCTGGTCGACCAGGACAACGACGACTGTACCGACCTCAAAAGGAAACTTGATTCCATGGCGGCACAGGCAGGCTTGACCACCCGCGCAAAGCGGCCGGGAACGGCCGGGGCCTTCCATGTGCTGAACCGGATCGCGATCCGAGAGCTGGAAAGCTGGTACTTCGGGGACTGGCCGGCCGTGCAAGCGGCCTTTCCCAAGGTCACGCAGGATGTGCCGCGAAATTACAAGCACAATCCTGATTCCGTGTCCGGGAAGTGTTCCGATGCCTTTGAAAAAATCCTCCGAGCCCATGGCATTCGAATGCCATCGAAGCCGGAGTGGGGGAGACGTATCGGTCCGAAGCTGAGCCTGACCGACAACCGGTCGCCGAGCTTCCACGCGTTCGTGTCCGGCGTGCGGGACGTCGCCGCTCCCGTTTCTTCTCCCGGCTCCGGCTCCGGGAAGAAGAAAAAGGGCTAGCCTCGCCGTTTCGCTTGCGTACGGCGGCTGTTGGGGCGGAAACGCGAAAGTGCCTTCTTGGCTGGAGACGCAGACCCTCGGTAAGGGAGACGTCCTCGCCCTTCGCAGCATCTACTGAGGATGACGTCCATGAGTCGGACCGGACGAGTTGCCGGTGTGCCGGTGGCGGTGGCCATGGTGGTGTCGGCCGGTGCGTGCGCGGCCGACAGCAGCAGCGGGGGCGGTGAGCGGGCGGCGGCCTGTGCGCTTCAGTTCACCTATGAGGGGCGTACGTATCGGGACGTCGCGAATGTGGACTTCGTGATTGCCGGCAAGCTCGGTACCGCCACCAAACCCCCGTGCGACGACACCGGCGGCAACGGCCGGGACGAGGCACCGGAGGCGGGGATCACGGAGACGGAGACCGCGTATCAGGTGGACGGCATTTCCCCGAAGGTGGCCATCGCCGTCGGGGACACACCGGAGGAGGCCGTATTCGTGGCCGCGTACTCCGGCTCGGAACTGCCGCCCGACGTGCGGAAACTGATCGACGGTCCCTGCCACGAGACGCGGGGCGCGGCTGTCCGAACTCCGGCTGTGTCCCGCGCCGACCACTACGCACCCCGGTGCGACCGCGACCGCGTTCTGCCGGCGGACGGCGGGCCGGCTGCCGCCCGACGGAGAGTCGGCCGGTCAGTCCTCGCCGCCCGCCCTGCGGGCCGCCGACTCCACGCGGTCGTGGTACGTGCCCCAGACCGGGTCGGCGGCCGGGGGCAGGTTGGCGCGGTCCTCGCGCAGACCCACGGCGCCGTCGATCAGTTCGCGGACGATGTCGGCGTGGCCCGCGTGCCGGTCGGTCTCGGCGATCATGTGGACCAGGAGGCGGTGCAGCGTCGCCTCCGCCCGGTCCGCCGGCCACCACGGGACGACGCCGACCGCGTCGAGCGGCAGATCGGTGATCGTACGGTCCGCGTGTGCCCACGCCGCGCGGTACAAGCCCACGATCTCCTCGCGCGACTCCTCCGCCGTCGCCCACATGTCCGCGTTGGCCTCGGCCTCCTCCCCGTACCAGGCGGGCACCTCGTCCGGAGCGAAGTACGGCCGCCCGAACGTGTCGCCGAAGTAGCCGAGTTCCACGGCGGCGGCGTGTTTCACCAGCCCCAGCAGATTCGTCCCGGTGGGCGTCAGCGGGCGGCGGGCGTCGTACTCCGAGAGGCCGTCCAGCTTCCAGAGCAGGGAGTCACGGGCGCTCTGGAGGTAGCGGACCAGGTCCGCCTTCATGGTCGCCAGCTGCTGGTCCGCCATGTCGTTCTCTTCCACCATGCCGCGCAGTCTGCCACCCGGCGCCGCCGTCGGACCCGACCCCGGCCCCGACTCAGGACCCGGACTCCGCCGCCCCCGCCGCCTCGTCCGCCAGGTCCCGCAGCAGCGCCGCGCCGGTCGCGTCCGCCGGGTAGTACGACTCGATCGAGATCTCCTCGACGGTGATGTCCTGGGGCGTTCCGAACGCCGTGACCGTCGAGAACAGCCGCACCTCCCGCCCCCGGAAGCGGAAGATCATCGAGGCCGCCACCTCCGCCCCCGGCACCAGGACCGGCCCCGCGTGCCCGTCCCCCGCGAAGAACTCGCCGTACAGCGCGCCCACCACCGGATCGGCTCGTGGCGCACGGCGACCACGTCACGATGTTCTCGCGGCGCTCCCTGCCCGGAGGCGCGCCCGACATCGCCGTCGCCGATCTCTTCCGCGTCCAGGACGGCCTGATCGCCGAGCGCTGGGAGGTGGTGGAACCCGTCCCGGCCGGCGCCCCGGATCCCCTCGCGGCGCTGTGAGCGAACCGGTCGGCGGCCGGGACGGGGGCTGGTGAAGACTGTCCGCATGGAGTTCTTCATCCACCACCGCGACCGGTCCGGCTCGGGCACTCTGCGCGACGAGCTGCTGGAGGAGCACTGGTCGTACATGGACCGGTACGCCGAGGAGATGATCGCCCGCGGGCCGACCCTCTCGGACACCGACGCGGACGTCGCCACCGGCAGCGTCCACATCCTCGACCTGCCCGGTCCCGCCGCCGCCCGCGCGTTCGCCTTCGACGAGCCCGGCTACCAGGCCGGCGTGTACCGGGACGTGATGATCCGCCGCTGGCGCAACGCGCTGGGCCGCACCATGTGGGACTTCCCCGGTGGCCGCGACGGGGGCGACCGGTACCTCGTGCTCGGGCTCGGCCCCGCCGACCCGGCGGTCGACCTCGCCGCCCCGGACGACCGTGACGAGCTGATCGCGTACGGCCCGCTGATGTCCGACGACGACAGGACGCGGGTCGGTACGGCGGTCCTCCTCCGCGCCCCGGACCGGGCGACTGCCCGCGCCGTGCTCACCCCGGGCGGGTACGCGCAGATCGAGGTCCACGCCTGGCAGTTCGGCGGGCGCGTCTGAAAGTCCGGCAGCGGACCGGCTCCGGCTCCGGCTCTACGACCGTCGCGGACGCGGAATGCCGGGGCGGGTGTTCAGCGACCACATGTGCGTGCAGCTCGGGCACTGGAGATGCAGCACCGGCCCGCTGTTGGCGATCAGATAGCGCCAGTGCTCCTGGCAGTTGCTCCGCCCGGCGCACGTCCCGCAGCTCCGCGCGTCCTCGCACACCGGGCAGTCCACCCACGCCCGGCGCGAGGCGTCCGCCTGCGGGTCAATGGGAAGGCGCACGGCCCGGCCCGTCCTCCGGCAGCACCCCGGCCGCGACGAGCATGTCGTACGTACGCCGCTGCTCGGCGTCCAGACCGGAGTAGAGGAGCGCGTACGCCTCGTCCTCGCCCCGCAGGGCGGCGACCGGGTCCCAGGTGTCCCCGAGCGCGGCCACGACCTCGGTCCGCCGACGGGCTTCGTCGAAGGTCAGGTCGATGGAGAAGGGTATGAGTCCGGTTGATTCGTCCTGGTTCATGGCGAGACTTTCGCTGTGCCGATGGAACGCCACCATCTGTACCAGGTCCCCGCGGCCCCAGGGAAGGGTGCCCTAAGTCCGGCCGCCGGGCCCCTGGCGACCGTCCGCCCGGATCGGCCGCCGGGGGTGGGACGTTGTCGGTGGGCCGCGTGGTGCGGGCCCTGCTCGTGTGACGTACTTCACCGACTTGCGGGCCTCGCCCGGGTTCGGCGGAGTGTCGGCGGTGCGCCGAGCACCTCCGCCCCGCACACTGCGGCAGACCCGGACCTGGGAGACCCCGTACCTGCGGGAGTCCTCGAACCCCTGTGGGAGTGACCCATGAGAACGAACCGCTCCGTCCCGGCGTCGACGGTCATCCCCGTCCTGACCTACCCCGACGTCCGCGAGGCCGTGGCCTGGCTCGGCGCGGCCTTCGGTTTCGTGGAGCGCGTACGGATCGGCGAGGACCACCGCGCGCAGCTCGGCGTCGGGGACGGCGCCGTGATCGTCGCCGACACGGGAGGGGACCGGCGACCGCCGCGCCCCGGCGAGGTCACCCATTCGGTGACCGTGCGCGTGGAGGACGCCGGTACCCACTGTGAACGGGCCCGGCGGAGCGGCGCGCGAATCGTCACCGAACCGGCCGACTTCCCGTTCGGCGAACGCCAGTACACCGCCGAGGACCTCGCGGGCCACCGCTGGACCTTCTCGGAGACCCTCGTGGACGTGGCCCCGGAGGAGTGGGGCGGGACGTCGGTCACGGGTTCCGGGTGACGTTCGCCGCCGGGACTGTCGGTGGCCGCCGATAGCCTCGCGGCGTCCGACCCTCCAACGGCCCCGGCGAACAAGGACATCTCCGACCGATGCTTCCGCTGCCCGACGCCCACGGCGTCCCCCTCACCGAGCGCGCCATGGCCGCCGTCGAGGCGGACCCGCACCGCCCGGTTCTCGACTACAACCAGTGGGCGGGCCCCTGGCGGGCCGGACCGGCGGAGCCGGTGCCCGCTGACGTGATCGCCGGGACGGTGTTCCCGAGCGGTCGCCCGCTGCCGCCGAGCCTGCGCCGCTGGCTGGCGTACGACGCGGGCCTCCTGCGCAGATTCGGCTGGTACGACGCGGACCTGCGCTTCACGCCGCGCACGCTGGGGGAGATCGCCCGCGACGAGTTCGGCGACGGCTGGGGGGAGTGCTTCGAAGGGCTCTCGGGCCGCTTCGGCGAGTGTTTCCTTCTGCCCGGCGGCTCGGACTCCCGGCGGGTCCTGGTGACGGGTGAGCCCGACGAGGCCGGCGAGTACCCGGTGCTCGCCCTGGACGTGGACGACCTGCCGTGCGCCGAGCTGATGTACCCGGGCTTCGACGTCTACCTGGCGGACACCGCGGGCGTCATCTCCGTTGCGGGCGACGGCTATTCGGCGCTCGCGGAGGACGTGACGTACGCGGCCCGCATGCGTACGCACGCGCGGCACGCGTTCGCCGGGGAACTGCACGAGATCTGCCTGCCGTAGCGGCGGGCGGCTCGGTGCGGATGGGGTGCGGGCGGGGGTGCCGGTGCCGGTGGCTGTGTCGTGGCGCCACCGGCACCTGCTCGCGCGGCCCGGACGGGCGGCGGTGGCCGGGTCGGGTCCGTGGCCGTGCGACTCGGTTCGTCCTGGTCGGTCAGATCAGGTGGTCGAACTCGCCGGCCTTCACGCCGAGCAGGAAGGCGCGCAGCTTCGCCTTGTCGGTGGCGACGACGGTGTCCGGCGCCTCGCTCTCACGCAGGTGGATCTGGCCGTTGACGGAGGCGAGTTCGATGCAATCCCACTCGGAGTCGCCGGAGAACGAGGACTTCTGCCAGTTGATGACGGGCTTGGTCATGGACCGTCTCGCCTTCTGTGAGTGTCGCGTTGTCTGGACTGCGTTCAGTGGGGCGTTCCGGCCGGTACGTCGGCCGGGACGAGGGGGAGTCGACGTCCCTCCGGCGTACGGAACTCGTGGTACGGACGGACCGTCCACTCCAGCCAGGCGCCCCGGTTACCGAGCGAGAACCCGCAGGTCTCGCCCCGGTGCAGGGCGGCGATCGCACGGACACAGCCGCCGCCCTCGGCCCAACTTAGGGCGCGTTTGCGCTCTTTGGGCGGAAGCGCGGCGGCGAGGGCGTGCACGGCCTTGCGGATCAGCCGAATGGCCTCAGCCGGGGTGTCCGCAGTGTGATGCTCGGCCTTCTCGACGTCCGGGCCCCCGGCGGTGAGCGGGTGGTGGGTGACGTGCTCGTACCAGTACCGGACCTCGACGCCGGGCACGGTTCGAGGGCAGGGCGAAGCTGCGGGCTGGTGCATGGATGGGCCTTCCGCCGTGGTGGCGCGGCCACCCCTGCCCGCCCGCCGGCATGAGGAGCGGGCGGGCAGGGGTGCCCCTTACGGCGCCGCCACCGGGCGCTGACCTGCCGAGTCGGCTGCGCCGGTGCGACGCGTAGTGACCGTAGCGTCACGGACCGGCGATCGGCAAGTGTGCACCGGGGCATGTTTGTTCGGAGATGGCGAGAGCCCCACCGTCGCGTGGACGGTGGGGCTCTGGCTCCCGCAGGTCAGGGCGGGTAAGTCGACGGCTCAGTGCACGAGGTGGTCGAACTCGCCCGCCTTGACGCCCGCGATGAAGGCGGCGAACTTGTCGCGGGTGGTGGTCGTAATTATGTTCGGGTCGTCGCTCTCGCGGACAAGGATGTCGTCGTTGCGTGCGGCGATCTCGACGCACTGCGGCCCTTCACCGGAGAAGGACGACTTTTGCCAGTTGATCTCTCTGCTCATGCCTCGATCTTTCAGAGTTCCCGGGCGATGTGGTGAATGAAGCTGCGTGACTCGGCAGGTTCCAGTGAAGCCTGCTCGGCGAAGTCCAGCAACGTCCGGTGTCTGTCCAGCTCGGCGGCGGCGTCGAGAAAGAGTCCCCCTGCGGGCGCATCAACATGGGTGGTGTCGAGTTGGGGGACGACGCCGCCCGCGTACATCACTGTTTGGGTGAGGTCGATGAAGTCCTCGTTGGTGAAAGGGATGATCCGGAGCATGATCTCGGGCCGCTCGGACATCTCGATGAGGTGTTCCAATTGGCCGCGTGCGACCTTCCGTCCGCCGATGCGCATGCGGAGTGCCGCCTCGTGGACGATCGCCTCCAACTCAGGGGGCTGCTCGCGCTCAAAGATGGCCTTGCGCCTCATGCGGTGTTCGACTCGGGCTCCTACCTCGGTGGCGGGAAGCTTCGGCAGGACGCTGTCGAACAGGCGGCGTGCGTAGTCCTCCGTTTGCAAAACGCCGGGAAAGGTGACCGGCTGGAGATAGCGGAGATGGACCGCGTGATGTTCCAACTCGGCGAGGTTCAGAAAGTCGGGCGCGAGGATGCCTCGGTAGTCGTCCCACCAGTACTGGCCCCGGTGCTCGCCCGCGATGGCGCAAAGCGCCTCGATCAGCTCGGAGTTGTCGCAGGCGTAGAAGGCCACAAGCCGACGGATCCGCTCCTCGCTGATGCCGATGCGGCCTGCCTCGATGTGGCTGATCCTGGCCTGATCCGTCGAAAGCAGCCCGGCTGCCTCGCGAGCCGTCTTTCCCGCGCGGTCGCGCAGTTTCCGCAACTCCAGACCCAGGCGCACCTGGCGGGCCGTCGGGTTCTCTCTTGGCGGCATGTCACCTTCCCCTGTTTGCGACCAGTCTCGCCCGGAACCCTCCTGCGGTTCCACTCACCTCACCGGATTGAGTGAGCGTGTTGCACCGGTACATCTATTAACTCTACGGTCATGGGCAGTGCCATCGCGCACTCAACTGCCCTACGTAGGGAGACCCCGCCATGCCCCCCACCACCTCCACGCCCACCACCCCGCCGCCCCGACACGGCGGTGAGAGCTACCGGCTCGTCGTCCCCAACACCGCCCACGCGCCCCGACTCGCCCGGGACTTCCTGAGCACCCTCCTCCACATCAGCGGGTACACCCCCCTCGTGGACGACGCCCGGCTCTGCGTCACCGAGTTGGTCAGCAACGCGCACCGGCACACCCGGAGCCGGGTCATCCGGGTCGAGGCCGTCGTCAACCGGAAACAGGCGACCGTGTACGTCTGCGACAACAACCCGTGGGACCTGCCCGTACCCGGCAACACCGACCCGGCCCGGGGCGACGTCCCCGAAGGCGGGCAGGGGCTGCGGCTCGTGGAGAGTCTGACCCGGGCCTGGGGGCTCACCGTCTACGGCGGCTGCTCGCCCGCGTACAAGGCCGTCTGGTTCACCCTTGCCCGCCAAGGCGCCACCCCGTGACCCACCTCGTCGCCGACTTCCTCCTGGCCGCCGCCGCTCTGGCCACCCTCGCCGCCGGGCTCGTCCGGGCCGGGCGCTCGCCCCGTGCGACCCGCCGGGCCGTCCCCGGCATCGACGTTCCATCCGTGGAAGGATCGAAAGGCAACGGATCAGCACGCCCTCGCGGCTTGGAGCAGCCATGACCACCGATCCCTCAGGGCTCAGCGTGCGGCCCGCCGTGACCGCGTACAAGATCGGCGATCTGGTTCGGCTTGCCTGGAGCGGGCAGCTCCGCGTACCCCACTTTCAGCGGGACTTCCGCTGGGAGAGCCAGGACGTGGTGCGGCTGTTCGACAGCATCGTCAAGGGGTATCCCATCGGGAACCTCCTCTTCGCCGTACGCGGACAGGAGTCGGAGGAGGAGTTCCGGCTCGGCCGGCTCCGGCTGACCAGCCCGGTTTCCGGTGAGTCGTTGTGGGTCGTGGACGGTCAGCAGCGCGTCACCAGCCTGGCCAACGCGCTGAGCGCCGACGCGCACTCGTACCGTCCCTTCAACGTCTCCTACGACCTCGTCGCGCGGGAATTCGTGGAAGGCCCGGGGCCGCGGGACACGCACCGCGTGCCTCTTCCCCTCCTCTTCGACCTTCCGAAGCTGGTGACTTGGTTCAGTCGCGTGGGAGACGACGTCACCGAGTTGCTGGACGAAGCTGTGCGCGTGGCCTTCGCGATCGAGCGGTACGAGGTGCCCGCCTATCTCGTCCGGGGGGACGACCGGCAAGTCCTCACCGAGGTCTTCGACCGGGTCAACAGCCACGGTCGCAGGCTGAACCGTGCCGAGGTCTTCTCCGCGCTGTACTCCGGCGACGGCGGGGAGGGCCGGGAAGAGCTGACGCTCGGTGGGATCGCCGACAACGTCGCGGCCCGCACGGGGTTCGGCAGGATCGATGCCGACACCGTCCTCGCCGCCATCCTGGCCCGGCGGGGGCCCGACCCCGGGAGGGACGCCCGGCACGAATTCGATGCCACCGAGGGAGGGGCGGACCCCTCCGACTTTCCCGGTGAGGACCGGCGTACCGCCTACGCCGAGGGTGAGGAGGCGCTTGTACGGGCGGTGGACTTCCTGATCCGGGAAGCGGCCGTCCCGCACGTCTCCCTGCTGCCCTATCGCACGCTGCTGGTGCTCCTCACCCGATTCCTCGCGCACTTCCCCCGGCCGCGCCCCAACAGCCTGCGACTCCTGCGCCGCGTGTTCTGGAGGCTCTGTCTTGGTGGACCGATCACTGACAACCGCGCATTCCGAGTGTTCCTCACCGCCAAGATTGGTCCAGGGGACGAGGACGGCTCGCTGCGAGCTCTGCTCGGCGCCCTCCCCGCCGCCAGGCCCCCGCTGCCCCAGATCCACCCATTCCGGCCCCCCGAAGCGGCGACGAAGATCGTCCTCAGCGCTTGGTGGTCGCTGCGTCCCCGTTCGTTCGTCACCGGCCGGGTTCTTGACGCGCACGATCTCGATTCCGTTCTCCAGCAGGACCGGGCCGCCCTCAACGCCACGCCGATGATCTACCCCGGACTCGGGAACGCGGTGCTGAGACTGGGGTGTGCCAACAGGCTCCTTCTCCCCAGCGACGACGACCCCGTGTCCGAGATCCCCGGCGCCCTCGCCCACCAGCCCGTCGGACTGGACGACGCGACCTGGGACGCCGTACTCGCCTCCCATCTGCTCGACCGCGACACCGCCGCGCTCGCGGACCGGGACCCCGAAGCCTTCCTCGAAGCCCGGCAGCGGCGGATCTCCCGTCAACTGGCCGGCTTCGTCGCGCGTATGACCGAGTGGGACTACGAGGACACCCCCGCCCTCGACTCGCTCGACCTGGACGACGAGTTCCAGGACACCGAGTTCCAGGACAACCAGTTCCAGGACACCGAGGACACGGACCGCCCATGAAGACGACCGCCCTCGCCGAGAACTACTACGCCGTGCTGCTCCACGGGCAGCGCGTCGGCACGCTGTGCCAGAAGGGCGACCACACGCGTTTCGTGACGGCCGAGCGGTACCTCACGGACCCGGCGCGGTCCGTGCTCGGCCTGCGGTTCGAGGAGAGTCCCGGGGCGCCGTACTCGTCGGCACTGAAACTGCCGCCGTGGTTCTCGAACCTGCTGCCCGAAGGCCCCCTCCGCGAGTGGATCGCCGACGACCGGGGCGTCTCCCTCGACCGGGAGACCGAACTGCTGGCACAGGTCGGCCACGACCTGCCCGGCGCCGTCCAGGTACTCCGCGCGGAGGGACCCGACGACGACTTCGAGTGGCAGGAGCCAGGTGACCTCTCGGCGGGGAGCGCCGGGAGACGGGACGACGTGGCCGGCACGTCCCCCTGGCGCTTCTCACTCGCGGGTGTCGCGCTGAAGTTCTCGATGCTCGCCCGGGGCGACCGGCTCACGGTGCCCATCGGCGGGGAACTGGGCGATTGGCTGGTCAAGTTCCCCGACTACCGCCACGCGGACGTGCCTCGCAACGAGTTCGCGATGATGTCGCTCGCCCGTGCCGTCGGGCTGGACGTGCCGGACATCCGGCTGCTGCACCGGGACGAACTCGACGGGCTGCCGGACCGCATGTGGCCCAACGACGAGCGATGGGCCTATGCGGTCCGGCGGTTCGACCGGACGTCGGACGGGAGCGGGGCGCGGATCCACATCGAGGACTTCGCGCAGGTGCGGGACAAGTACGCGCGGGACAAGTACCAGTCGACCTTCGAGACGGTGGCCGCGCTCTCCTACCGAGGCCGCGACGTGGCCTCGCTCCGTGAGGCCGTACGGCGGATCGCGTTCTCGCTGGCCGTCGGCAACGGCGACGCCCATCTGAAGAACTGGTCACTGATCTACCGCGACGGCCGCACCCCGTCACTCTCCCCGGTGTACGACCTGGTCTCGACCGTTCCGTACGCGCCCCGCGACGAACCCGAGGACCTGGGGCTGAAGTTCGGCGGCACCAAGCGGTTCGAGCGCGTGTCGCTCGGTGCCTTCGGGCGGCTCGAAGCGGCACTGGACCGCCGGTTCACGCCCGCCGGGGCCCAACTCACCGCCGTGGCCGAGGAGACCGTGCGGGCCGTACGGGAGCAGTGGCCCGCCCACGAAGAGCCGCTGGCCGGCAACCCGCGGCTTCGCGAGGCGGTCGGGTCGTGGATCTCCACGGCCACGGACCGGCTGCTGCCCGAACGCTGACCCCCCAAGTCACCAGGACAGCACCCCGTTCTCGTCCTGGAGCGTGCCCGTCTGGGCGTTCGTGTCGGCGGTCGCGAGGCGGACGACGACCGCGGCGCTCTCCTCCACCGCCCGGCCGATGCCGAACGCCGCCGTCATGTCGGTGGCCGTGGCGCCGGGTTCGACCGCGGTGAAGGTGATGGACGGGTGGGCCTTGGCGTACTGGACCGTGAGCATGGTGGCCGCCGCCTTGGAGGCGGAGTAGAGCGCCAGCGGCATGCCGTACTCCGGCCGGTCCGGATTGGTCACCGCCCAGAACGAGCCGAGGCTGCTCGACACGGTGACCACGGTCGGGTTGGAGGACTCGCGGAGCAGGGGAAGCGCGGCCTCGGTGACGCGTACGACGCCCACCGCGTTGGTGTCGAAGGCCAGGAGGGCCGCCGGGCCGTCGACGGGTCCGTCCGCGAGGATGCCCGCGTTGTTCACCAGGACGTCGAGACGGCCCTCGGCCGTCTCTATCGCCGCCAGGGCGCGGGTCACCGACGCGTCGTCGGTCACGTCGAGTTGCACGCTTCGCGCGCCGAGCGCCGCCGCGGCCTTCTCGCCGCGCTCGGGGTCGCGCGAGCCGATGTAGACGACGTGGCCCAGGGCCAGAAGCTGGCGGGCCGTCTCGTAGCCGATGCCCTTGTTGGCGCCGGTGATCAGGGTGATGGTCATGTCTGTCCCCAGGGGTGAGGTGGTCCGGGTGGGCGGTGGATGGTCCGGAGGTCAGCCGGTCAGCTGGCGGTGCAGTTCGCCCGCGTCGTGCAGGGCGGTCATGTGAGCGAACCGCCCGTCGCGGACCTGGTAGATGGCGTATTCGGTGATCTCGAACGAGGCGCCGGTAGGAGCCACGCCGAGCCATTCCTTCGCGGGGGTGCCCGTGTTGACGAGGCGCGCGGCCAGGCGGTCGCCGTCGAAGAGCAGGTCCTTCAGCTCCCAGTGGAGGTCCGGGACCGCGTCCACGTCGTGGCGCTGGACCGCGAGGAGATCGTCCCGGGTGGCCGGCTCGCCGTTCAGGGTGGTCCGGTCGTTGATGAACTCGGCCATCCCGTCGAACCGGTGGGCGTTGAGAGCCTCGATGTAGCGCAGGTAGAACGCGCGCAGCTCACTGTCGGACATGAGGTGACCCCCTTCAGGGCGCGGGTGCGCCCCCTCCGGATTGTGTAGCGATCGCTACCGAAGTTGAATGTAGCACTTCTGTAGTGATCGATGCGGAAGGAGTAGCATGACCGTGTGGAGACGAAACGGAGCGGCAACGTCGGCCGGCCGCGAGGATTCGACGCCGACGAGGCGCTTGAGCGCGCGATGCTCGTTTTCTGGGAGCACGGCTACGAGGGGGCCTGCACGGCTGCCCTGACGCAGGCGATGGGTATCTCCACCACCAGCATGTACGCGGCGTTCGGCAACAAGGAGAAGCTGTTCCGCAAGGCGCTGGAGCGCTACTCCGAGGGGCCGGGCGGCTATCTGGTCCGCGCTCTGGACGAGCCGACCGCCCACGGTGTGGCCACCGGGATCCTGGCCGGGGCCGTACGCACCACCACCCGCCCGGACCGGCCCCGGGGATGCCTCGGTGTCCAGGGCGCCCTGACTGTCGGCGGCTCCGGGCGGGAGGTCCGTGACCTGCTCGTCGCCTGGCGCGACGACGGCTGCGCGCGCGTCGCGGAGCGGTTCCGGCGGGCCGTGGACGAGGGGGATCTGCCCGCGGACGCCGATCCGGGGCTGCTGGCCCGCTACGTCACGACCTTCGCGCACGGCCTCGCCGTGCAGGCCGCGAGCGGTGCCGGCCGCGAGGAACTCCAGGAGCTGGCGGACACCGCCCTGCGTCACTGGCCGCTCTCCTGAGGCGTCTTCCGTCCTTCACGACCCGGCCCGGTGGGCGGCCGGGGGCAGGCCGCGGGCATCGTGGCGCGGGTGGCGCGGGTGGCGCGGGTGGCGCGGGTGGCGCGGGTGGCGCGGGTGGCGCGGGCGCCCCGGCCCCGGACGTGCGTCGGGCCCGGTGCCGACCGCTCGGCACCGGGCCCGACGTCATGCTCCGGGCGTGACTACGCCGGATCGATACGGGAGATCGAGCCGCCGATGCCCAGCACGTACAGCTCACCCGCGCCGTCCTGCACGAACGAGATGGCCTCGCCGCCGTTGACCCCGAGGTCGCCCTGGCCGGTCACCGTGCCGTTGCGCATCTTCAGCGTGCGCACCGTGCCGTCGCAGTAGTCGCTGAAGACGTACTGGCCCCGGAGGGACGGGATCGCCTTGCCCCGGTAGACGTAGCCGCCGGTCACCGAGCAGCCGAGGCCCGTGCGGTCGTACTCGAACACCGGCGGCACGTGGTTCGCCGGCTCCGTGCCGCCCCGGAACGGGTGGGTGCCCTCCATCGAGGACCAGCCGTAGTTCTCGCCGCCCTTGTTCCGCGCCGGGGCCCAGTCGATCTCCTCCCAGTCGCTCTGGCCGACGTCGCCGATCAGGATGTCGCCGTTGGCCGAGTCGAAGGAGAAGCGCCAGGGGTTGCGGAGCCCGTACGCCCAGATCTCGTCCCTGGCGGTCGGGTCGTTCACGAACGGGTTGTCCGACGGGATCGCGTACGCCTGGCCGCGCCTGGCGCCCGCCGGGTCGATGCGGAGGATCTTGCCGAGCAGGGTGTCGAGGTTCTGCCCGTTGCCGTGCGGGTCGCCGCCCGCGCCGCCGTCGCCGAGCGCGATGTAGAGGTAGCCGTCGGGGCCGACCTTGATGTCACCGCCGTTGTGGTTCTCGTACGGCTGCGTCTGGGTCAGGACGGTGCGTCGTGTCTGCGGCTGGAGCCTGCCGTTGCGTACGGCGATCTCGTCGATGGTGCTGGTGCCTTCGAGGTCCGTGTACGAGATGTAGAAGCGCGCGAAGTTCTTGTCGAACGCGACGCCCAGCAGGCCGCGTTCGCCGTCGGTCGTTGTCTCGTCGGATATGTCGAGGACCGGCGCGCCGAGGCCCTGGGGGCCCAGGACCCGTACGGTGCCCGCGCGTTCGGCGATCCAGACCGTGCCGCGGGGTCCGGCGGCGCCCGCGATCGGGTTGGTGGCTGTGCCCACTTCCGTGAGCTTCACGCCGGCCGCCGGGCGCGGGGCGGCGGACTCGTCGGCCGAGGCCGTGGTCAGTGCGAGGGAAGCGAAGAGTGCGATGGTGCCGATGACTGCCGTGCATCTGGTGCGAACTCTCACCGGTGACCTCCTGGAGGCGGCGAATCGGGACCCGGCTGCTCGGGGGCAGTGTGGGGTGGGCGTCGCGCGGGCCGGCACAGCCCGGGGTGGGGGACGTGTGTGCCGCCGGCCACGCATGAGAATACAGAGACGGAAGGGTTTGGCCTAGACCAATAGTCGTCCGCTCGCTTCCGGCCGTCCGTAGCCCCGGCCGTCCCTTGTCCCGGCCGTTCCTTTCCTTGCCCCGGCCGTCCCCTGTCCCGGGCGCCCGTGGCCCCGGCGCTGCCCCTTCGGCCCCTGCGCTACCCGCCCCGGTCACGGCCCCGCGCCCATCAACCGGACCGCCCCCGCACCCCGCTCCCCGCGCCGACTACCCTGGGGGGTCGATCGTTCCGTTCCGTAAGCACGTCCCTCAGCTGGAGTGAAATGGCCGTCAATCTGGTCAATGTCGAGGCAGTCACCAAGGTGTACGGCACCCGTGCGCTGCTCGACGGTGTCTCCCTCGGCGTCTCCGAGGGGGACCGGATCGGGGTCGTCGGGCGGAACGGCGACGGCAAGACCACCCTCATCCGGATGCTCGCCAAGCTGGAGGAGGCCGACAGCGGGCGCGTCACGCACAGCGGCGGGCTGCGCCTCGGGGTGCTCACCCAGCACGACTCGCTCGATCCGGCGGCCACCGTCCGGCACGAGGTGATCGGCGATCTCGCCGACCACGAGTGGGCGGGCAACGCCAAGATCCGGGACGTGCTGACCGGGCTGTTCGGCGGGCTGGAGATGGCCGGGTTCCCGCAGGGCCTGGACACCGTCATCGGACCGCTGTCCGGTGGCGAGCGGCGCCGGATCGCGCTGGCCAAGCTGCTCATCGCCGAGCAGGACGTGATCGTCCTGGACGAGCCGACCAACCATCTCGACGTCGAGGGCATCTCGTGGCTCGCCCGCCATCTGCGCGAGCGCCGCTCCGCGCTCGTCGTCGTGACCCACGACCGGTGGTTCCTGGACCAGGTCTGTACGCGGATGTGGGACGTGCAGCGCGGCGCTGTGCACGAGTACGAGGGCGGCTACTCCGACTACGTGTTCGCCCGCGCCGAGCGCGAACGCATCGCCGCCACCGAGGAGTCCAAGCGGCAGAACCTGGTCCGCAAGGAGCTGGCGTGGCTGCGGCGCGGCCCGCCGGCCCGTACCTCCAAGCCGCGTTACCGCATCGAGGCCGCCAACGAACTGATCGCCGACGTGCCGCCGCCCCGCGACACCTCGTCGCTGATGAAGTTCGCCAACGCCCGTCTGGGCAAGACGGTCTTCGACCTGGAGGACGTCACCGTCCAGGCCGGGCCGAAGGTGCTGCTGAAGCATCTGACCTGGCAGCTCGGTCCCGGTGACCGGATCGGTCTCGTCGGCGTCAACGGCGCGGGCAAGACGTCCCTGCTGCGCGCGCTCGCCGAGGCGGCCCGTACCCAGGGCGACGTCCAGCCCACGGCCGGGAAGGTGAGCGTCGGCCGGACCGTCAAGCTGGCGTACCTCTCTCAGGAGGTCGGTGAACTCAAGCCCACCCTGCGGGTGTTGGAGGCCGTCCAGCAGATCCGCGACCGGGTCGACCTCGGCAAGGGGCGGGAGATGACCGCCGGGCAGCTCTGCGAACAGTTCGGCTTCGGCAAGGACAAGCAGTGGACGCCCGTCGGGGACCTGTCCGGCGGTGAGCGGCGACGGCTCCAGATCCTGCGGCTGCTGATGGACGAGCCCAACGTGCTGTTCCTGGACGAGCCGACGAACGATCTCGACATCGAGACCCTCACCCAGCTGGAAGACCTTCTCGACGGCTGGCCCGGTTCGATGGTCGTGATCAGCCACGACCGGTTCTTCGTCGAGCGGACGACGGACAAGGTGTACGCGCTCCTCGGCGACGCCGCCCTGCGCCATCTGCCGCGCGGTATCGACGAGTACCTGGAACGGCGGCGCAAGGTCGTGGAGTCGGGAGCCCCGGCCGTCGCCCCGGCGAACGCCGCGAGTACGCCGGCACCGGCCGCCGCGCCCGCCGTCTCGGCGAAGGACAACCGCGCCGCGAAGAAGGAACTCCAGCGGATCGAGCGGCAGCTGGACAAGCTGTCGACGCGCGAGACGACCCTGCACACGCAGATCGCCGAAAGCGCCACAGACTTCGACAAGGTGGCGAAACTCGACAGCGAGCTGCGTGAACTCGTCGTCCAGCGCGACGAGTTGGAACTGCGCTGGATGGAGCTGGCCGAGGACGCGTAGCGCCCCGGCGCAGAGCGCGTAACGACAGCATCACGGGCCGGTCCTCCCTTGGGAACAGGGGATGACCGGCCCGGCCCGTACTGGGGTGCGAGTGATACAAAGAAGGCCCGCTCGACTGACGTGACACTGCGGATTCCAAGCCCGAATCGCTCCATTTCGCCCGGCCCCGGCCGCCGTTCGACGGCCGGTTCTCGGCCGGCGGAATCGCGGGGGAGACCGACCGGACGAAGGACCGTACGACAAGGGGGACAGCGCTGATGACCCAGCCGCCCAACCAGCCACCGCCGCCGGGACAGCAGCCGGGCCAACAGCCGGGACAGCAGCAGGGCCCGCCCCAGGGCCCGCCGCCCGGACCGCAGCCGGGATACGGCTACCCGCAGGGGCCGCCGCAGACGCCGCCGGGCCAGCCCGGTTACGGCTACCCGCAGACGCCGCCCGCCCCGGGCCAGCCGGGACCGTACAACCAGCCCGGCCCGTACGGCCAGCAGCCCCCCGGCCAGCCCGGCCCGTACCAGCAGCCGGGACCGTACGGCCAGCAGCCCGGACCGTACAACCAGCCCGGTCCCTACGGTCAGCAGCCCGGCCCGTACCAGCAGCCCGGTCCGTACGTCTCCGGGCCCAACCCGTACGGCGGAGGCGGCGGTTACCCGCCCCAGCAGTTCCCCGGCGCGCCCGTCCCGCCGCCCGGCGGCACCGGCGGCGGCAACTTCTTCACGCGCAAGCCGGGCATCGTCGTGGCGGCGGCCGTCGCGGGACTGCTCGTCGTCGGCGGCGGCGTCTGGTTCGCCGTGAGCGGTGACGACGGCGGGGGCGGCAAGAAGAACGTCAGCAAGGACAAGGACGGCAAGCCCGCCGGTACCGAGGAGCCCGACAGCGGCGACGGCACGGGCGGCGGGCGCGAGGCGCAGGACGACCTCAACGCCGGGCGCAAGAAGGGCGAGTCGAGGGTCCTCTGGCTCCAGAAGAACGATGTCGACCTGCCGAAGAACGGCGCCGACGTGTACGGCCCCTGGTTCGCCGGGGACATCGTCGCCAAGGCGATGTACAAGAAGATCGTCGGGTACGGCGCCGCGGACGGCAAGGAGAAGTGGAGCATGACGCTCCCGGCCGAGATGTGCGCCGCGCCCCCGGCGCCCACGGCGGACGGCCGGATCGTCCTCGGGATCAAGGACGGGGTCACGGAGAAGTCCGAGTGCACGGTCCTCCAGGAGGTCGACCTCAAGACCGGCAAGGGCGGCTGGAAGCAGGAGGTCAAGCAGCAGCACTCCTTCGACTTCCTCTCCGACATCACCCTCGCGATCAACGGCGACACCGTCAGCGCCGCCCGGACCGGCGCCGTCAACGCCTACCGGATGAGCGACGGCAAGCCGCTCTTCGACAAGGTCGCGGGCAACTGCCAGCCCGACGCGATCTCCGGCGGCCCCCGGATGATCGCCGCCGAGAGCTGCCCCTCCGCGGACATCGACAAGCAGCAGAACCAGGTGCAGGAGCTCGACCCGGTCACCGGCAAGGCCAAGTGGACGTACAAGCTCCAGCCCAAGTGGGAGCTGGACAAGGTCTATTCGAGCGACCCCATCGTCCTGTCGCTGACCGAGCCGGACAAGAAGTCCTGGGCCATCGTCGCCCTCAACGAGAACGGCACCGTGCGGTCCCAGATCGACGGCGGCAAGGACAAGTTCCAGCCCGACTGCGGCGGGAGCTTCATCGTCTTCGGCGCCAACCTCGACGGCTGCACCGGCATGGCCGCCGACGCCACCACCTTCTACATGGCGACGGCGCCGAGCGAGACCGGCTCGGCGGGCACCAACGAGGTCGTCGCCTTCGGCCTGGACACCGGCAAGGAGAAGTGGCGGGCCAAGTCCCCGGCCGGGCGCGTCATGACGCCGCTGCGGATGGAGGGCGCGAACGTCGTCCTGCACTACCGGGCGTCGTACGACAAGGGCGGCGCGATAGCCACCCTGGCGCCGACCGGCGGCACCCCCAAGGTGGTGCTCCAGAACCCCAAGTCCACGGCCCAGATCGAGAGTTCCTTCTTCTCCCCCGAACTGGACTACGTCGGCGGACGGTTCTACGTGACCAGCGACCGGGTCAGCGCCAGCGACGACAAGGCGGAGATGGAGACGAAGACGATGATGGTGTTCGGCAAGTGACGAGCACCCCGGGTTCCCGGCGCGCGGGCCGCCCGCGCCCGCCGGGAACCCGGGGCCGGTCCGTCCCGCCCGTCCCCCGTCACCCGCGTCCCCTCCGCTCCCCGTACCCGCACCCTTCCCCCTGAGGTAAGTACGCCATGACGCAGCCACCCCAGCCGCCCAACGACCCTTCGCAGGGAGGGCCCGGCGAGCCGCCGGCCGGCGGGTTCGGCGCGCCGATCGAGCCGCCGCCGGGCGGATTCGGCGCCCCGATGCCGCCACCGTCCGGTCAGCCCGGCTACGGCTACCCGCAGACCCCGCCGGCCGGCGCCGGTCAGTACGGCTATCCGCAGCAGCCCACGCAGCCCGCCGGCCAGCCGCAGTACGGGTATCCCCAGCAGCAGCCGGGCCAGCCGCCGTACGGCTACCCGCAGCAGGGACAGCCGCAGTACGGCTACCCGCAGGCCCCCGGCCAGCCGTACACCCAGCCCGGTCAGCCCGGCCCCGGCACCCCCGGCGGCAAGAAGATCAGCGCCCAGGCGAAGATCATCATCGCGGCGGTCGTCGCCGTCGTCCTCATCGTCGGCGGTGGCGTCTACGTCGCCTCCGGCGGCGACGACAAGAAGGACCAGGCCGGGACGTCCGGCTCCACCGACGGCGACAAGGGCGGCGACAAGGGCGGCACGTCCCTCGGCGGCGGCACCGAGAAGCCCCCGGCGAACACCAAGTCCAAGGTCGCCTTCCAGCTGCCGCAGCCCAAGGTCACCGACATCACCGACGTGTCGGGCTCCTGGATCACCGACAAGGCGTACGTCAAGTCCGGGCTCAACCAGATCGTCGGCCACGAACCCGACACCGGCAAGCAGCTCTGGACCATCCCGCTGCCCGGCCAGATCTGCGCCGCCTCACGGCACACCACCGAGGACGACAAGACCGCCGTCGTCTTCGCCGCGAGCAAGCCGACCGCCAAGCAGAAGTTCGTCTCCTGCACCGAGGTCGGCGCGATCGACCTGGCGGCGGGCAAGCTGCTGTGGACCAAGTCCGTCACCGGCGGCAACGCCGGTGACAACAAGGCCGCCTTCCGCGAGGTCACCCTCAGCGGCACCACCGTGGCCGTCGGCGGCACCGAGGGCGGCGCGGCCTTCGACCTGGCCACCGGCGAGAACCTGTGGAAGCCCGAGGTCAACGCCGAGGGCTGCTACGACATGGGGTACGGCGGCGGCGCCGGACTCGTCGCGGCGCGCAAGTGCGGCTCGTACGACGACCCGTCGGTCCTCATCCAGAACGTGAACCCGGCCGACGGCGCGCCCCTGTCCACCTTCAAGATGCCCGCGGGCGTCGAGTACGTCTCCGTCGTCTCCACCAAGCCCCTCGTCGTCGCGGCCGACGTGGGCGACACGGCGGGCGACGGCAGCGGGATCTCGGACTTCTTCTCCATCGACGAGAAGACCGGCAAGCTGCGCGCCAAGATCTCGGTGGACGCGGACAGGTACGCGGCGCGGTGCGCCGCCACCGAGGTCGAGCAGTGCACGAAGCTGGCCGTCGGCAACGACCGCATCTACGTGCCGACCGAGGAGCACGAGGGCACCGGCGACGCGTACGGCCAGACCAACGAGATCGTCTCCTTCGACCTCGCGACCGGCAAGGCCACCACGGACCGGGCCGACGCGGGCGAGCGCTACGCGATGTACCCGCTGCGCATGGACGGGTCGAACATCATCGCGTACAAGTGGCCCCCGTACGACGCGGGCGGCAAGATCGTCTCCATCGACGGCGGGACCTTCGAGGAGACGGTCCTCCTGGAGAACCCGGCAGACAAGACCGTCCGCGAGGCCGAGACCAGCTTCTCGCTGGACGGCGCGGAGGTGCTGTACGGCAACGGCCGCATGTACACGTCCGAGACGCTGATCAGCAAGCCGACGGAGTACAGCAAGGACCGTGAGGAGTACCTCGTGGTGGCGTTCACCACGAAGTAGCCCCGGCCGGTACGACCCCACCGCCCCCGGGGAGGACAGGGCGCCCGAACGGGCCCTGTTCCTCCCCGGGGGCTCTCGTTTCCCGACACTCGTGGCGGGACGGACAGCTCACGCGCACCTCGTGGTCTGCTGGGACCGTTGGCCGAGACGAGCCCGGCGGGGCATGACCTGCCGGGCGGGCGAGAGGGAAGCACACGGTGGAGAAAGGCCGGTCCCAGGGCCGCAGAGTGGAACTGGACCTGTCGGAGGGATTCGGCGAGCGGCTGCTGGGGCAGCTGCTGGACCGGGCCCACGAGATGCCGCCGCAGCTCATGGCTCCACTCGTGGCCGAGGAAGTGCGCCGCATCGGCGGCCGGGACCTGTCGATCCTGCTCCAGTGCTACGAGCAGCTCGAACTGGTCCCTCTGCCGGGAAGGGGACTCATCGTCGGCGAGCCGCTGCCCATCGACGGCTCCCTCGCGGGTGAGACCTTTCTGCGCAAGACCCCGGCCGAGGAAGTGCGGGACGACGGTGTACGGCTGTATCTCCCGCTGCTGGACGGCAGTGACGAGGTCGGGGTGCTGGCGCTGACCCTGGACACGGTCGACGACAACGACCGGCGGCTGCTGCGGCGGCTGGCCGGTCTGGTCGCCGACATGGTGGTGACCAAGGGCGCGTACACCGACCGGTTCTTCCAGACCCGGCGGCGCCATCCGATGAGTCTGGCCGCCGAGATCCAGTGGTCCCTGCTGCCGCCGATGTCGATGACCACCCCTCAGGTCTCCGTCGCGGGTGTCCTGGAGCCGGCCTACTCCGTCGCCGGCGACAGCGTGGACTACGCCCTCAACGACGACATCCTGCACGTGGCCATCATCGACGCGATGGGCCACGGTCTGAACGCGGCCGTGCTGGCGACCGTCGCCGTGGGCGCCTACCGGCACGCCCGGCGCTCGGACGTCGACCTCGCCGGGCTGTACGCCTTCATGGACAAGGCCATCGACGAGCAGTTCGGCCCGGACCAGTTCGTCACCGCCCAGATGATCCGCCTGGACATCGGGACTGGCTGCCTTCAGTGGGTCAACGCGGGGCACCCGGCGGCGCTTCTCATCCGGGGCCACCGGGTGGTGCGCGTCCTGGAGAACCCGGGGACCCTGCCGGTCGGCTTCGGCGGCGCCGAACCCGTGACCTTCACCCTCGATCTCCAGCGGGGCGACCGGGTGATGTTCTACACCGACGGGCTCGTGGAGGAACACCACGCGGGCCAGGAGCAGTTCGGCGAGGAGCGCATGATCGACGTCATCGAACATGTCAGCCCGACCGTGCGAGGCGTACAGCACCTGGCGCGGAACCTGTCCCACGCGCTCAAACGGGAGAGGGGCGGGAACACCAGCGACGACGCGACCATCTTCCTGGTCGAGTGGCACGGCGGCACCGCCGACCACCTCGCCACCCTGGAAATCTAGGCCGGACGGGACCCGGGGACGGTGCTGTCGCGGATCAGCCGCAGTACTCGACGGTATCGACGAACGCGAGCTTCTTCCTCAGGACGTAGCCGGTCGGGCTTCCGGTGATGACGTCCTTGACGGTGCCGTAGTAGCGGTCGTCCACGGGGGACGGGTAACTGGCGGGCTCCTCGCGGAAGAACAGGGTGCCCGAGGCCACCTCGCCGAGCTGCTGCCCCCGGATGTCCCAGATCTGGCCCCTCCCGGTCACCCGGTACCGCTCCCGCGGCGGACAGGCCAGCGTCGACGTGGGCCCGGGTGTGGGACGTGTGTCCGGCACGTCGGCGATCGGCGCGGTGGTCGGCAGCGGGGCCTGCGTCGAAAGCGCGGGCGCGGGTGCGGGCGGGGGGACCGGTGGGAGGGCCGACGGTGATGACGAGGGGCTCGGGGTGGGGCTCTCCGGGGTCGTCGGCTTCGGAAGCGGCCCCGGAAGCGGGGGCGTCGTTCTCCGGTCGGTCGCGTGGCTCGCGTCGGTCGTGTCGCGCCGAACGGGCTCCACGGGGGTGCCGCTGCCCGCGACGAGGACGATCGAGACCACCACGGCCACCGTGACCACGACGGCCTTCACCAGAGCGACGGTCTGTTTCCCCGAACTCGGCATGTTGTGCTGGCAGATGTGAGCCCCGACGGCGATCCCCCGGGGCCGGTACACGTTGACCGTCTGCGGACCGCCCGCGCACCCGCAGGAGTGCTGCTCCGTCACGTCCGTCACCCGGTCAGTGGAAATGGTTCTCCTGCCGGATGTGGTCACCGATCGCCGTGCCTCTGGCCTCGTGGATGGTGACGGTGCACGGCCCGAACCGGCCGACGCCGTCGGTGCCGCTCAGGGGCTCGTCCACTTCGCCGGGCTCGCCGGGCTCGCCGGCGGACTGTTCCCCGCCGTCCGGGACGTCTCGCTGACGGCGCGGCACGGGAGCCACTCTGCCCCACGCGTCCCGTGCGACACGCTGGACCGTCTCCGTCATTCCGACCGTCACTCCCGCGACGACGGCCTGGGCCGCCAGCACCATCTCGGACATCGCTACCCCTTCACGCTGGGCGTTGTGGCGGCTCAGTATGGTCAAGTCCGTCCGCCGTTCCGGTGCGTGACGACACCCGACCGGGCGTTGACCTCGGGTTCCGGCAGACCGAATTCGCCCGCACGAGTGACACCCCGGACCCGCGACAGCCGCCCCCGGCACCCCTTCGTCAGCCGGCGCCGAGGAAGGCGAACACGGGGCGCGGGAAGGCTTCCGGGGCCTTCGATGATCGTTCCGCCACCCGGGTTCGCCGTGAATGGTTGTCAATTCGACAACTACGCGCCTACTTCGCCGTACGGGGGCGCGCGACCCCGGCCGAGCGTGTAGCTTGCCGGATCAGGGGCCGGGGGGCCCGGAGCCGGGGATGGGGTTGCTCAATGGGCGTACGGCTCATGGTGGTTGACGACCACCGACTGCTCGCCGAGGCGCTCGCCTCGGCTCTCAAGCTGCGCGGGCACCGGGTGCTCGCCGCCGCCGCGCCGACGGCCGGCGCCGCCGATCTGGTGATCAGCCGGGCACCCGAGGTGTGCCTGATGGGGACGGCGGCTCCGGCCGAGCCCGGGGCCTTCGACCCGATCGTCCGGATCAGACGCGACCGCCCCCAGGTGGCGGTCCTGGTCCTCGGCCCGGTGCCGAACCCGCGCGGTATCGCCGCCGCGTTCGCGGCCGGCGCCTGCGGCTACGTACGGCACGACGAGCGCATCGAGGGTGTCGAGCGGGCCATAGTGAAGGCGCGGGCGGGCGACGCGGCCGTGGCGCCGGGGCTGTTGCAGGGCGCGTTCACCGAACTGCTCCACCCGGTGGCCCAGCCCGACGACGAGGGGCAGCGGCTGCTGCGGATGCTCACCCCGCGCGAGGTCGAGGTGCTGGTGCGGGTCGCCGAGGGCGAGGACACCCGGCTGATCGCCGCCGGGATGGGCATCGCGCCGAGCACCGCCCGCACGCATGTGCAGCGGGTCCTGATGAAGCTCGGAGTCGGCTCCCGGCTGGAGGCCGCCGCGCTGGCCGCGCGCACGGGGCTGCTGGACCGGGCCGTCGTGACCGCGCCCGACGCGCCCCCGGAAGCGCCGAAGGGGCCGGGCGGAGGGCACGAGTAGTTCTCGTACACCCCGCCCGGCCCCAGTGCCTGGCTACTCCGCGGCGCCGGGCCCGGTCGCCGGGTCGGACGGCGGGGGTATCTCCACCGGGCGCAGCTTCATCCAGCCCAGGAAGAACAGGCCGAGCGCCAGCATCGCCAGCCCCGTCCAGAGGTTGATGTTGACGTCCTCCGCCTTCCTCAGGTCCGCCTCGGAGGCGAAGACACCGGCGACGGTGACGATCACCCCGTACAGCGTGAACAGGCCGCCGATGATCAGACGGATGTCGAACAGGCGGGCCGCCGTGGCGGACTTGCCCTCCAGTTCGGAGACTTCCTTGTGCAGGTCGGACATGGTGAGGCCGCCTATCGGGTCAGAAGGAGTACGGGAGGTAGCAGAGCGCGGCCAGCACGATCGCGCCCCAGCCGAGCAGCGCGGGCCTGCGGTACCACGCGTCGTCGCCCTCGGCGGGCGGCTCGCTCATGCCGGGGGACGTCGTCCCGTAGACCAGGCCCGCGAGTTCGGACTCCGGCTTCGGCGCGGTGAACAGCGTGACGGCGACCATCACCACGGCCCCGGCGACGAAGCCGACGATCGCGGAGACGAAGTTGGCGCCCTGGTCGCTGGGGATGTCGATGACGCCCTGCTTGTAGATCCAGAAGTAGTTGACCATCGCCGCCGTCGTACCGGCGACCAGACCCCACGCGCCGGACTTCATCGAGGCGCGCCGCCAGAACATGCCGATGATGAAGACCACGAACATCGGCACGTTGAAGAAGGAGAACAGGGTCTGGAGGTAGCTCATGATGTTGGAGAAGCTGGCGGCGATGAAGGCCGTACCGATGGAGGCCAGGACGCCGATGGCGGTGATGAGCCGGCCGAAGCGCAGGTAGTAGGCGTCCTCCCGGTCCTTCACCACGTACTTCTGCCAGATGTCGGTGGTGAAGACGGTGTTGAAGGACGACACGTTCGCCGCCATGCCGGCCATGAAGGCGGCCATCAGACCGGTGACGGCGATCCCGAGCACACCGTTGGGCAGCAGCTCCTGCATGAGCAGGGGTATCGCGTCGTTGTACGTGAGGTCCGAGCCCGCCGTGCCTATCTTCGGCACGATCACGGCGGCGACCAGACCGGGGATCATCACCGCGAAGACGATGAATATCTTCGGGAACGCGGCGATGAGCGGCGTGCGCTTGGCGGCGGAGAGGTTCTTCGCGGACAGCGCGCGCTGCACCTCGGCGAAGTTGGTCGTCCAGTAGCCGAAGGACAGCACGAAACCGAGGCCGAGGATGATCGTCAGCCAGTTCGCGCCGAGCGGGTTGGCGTCGCCGATGCCCGTACCGCCCCACGCGCTCAGGAAGTTCTCGCCCTTGCTCGCGGTGAGCGAGTCGGTCAGCCCGTCCCAGCCGCCGACCCGCTTGAGGCCGAGGATCGTGAGGGGGATGAGCGCGGCGAGGATGACGAAGAACTGGAGGACCTCGTTGTAGATCGCCGACGACAGACCGCCGACGGTGATGTACGCGAGGACGAAGAACCCGGCCACCACGATCGACACCCACTGGGGCCAGCCCAGCAGCGCCTCGACCACGATCGACAGGGCGTAGAGGTTGACGCCCGCGATGAGGATGGCGGCGAAGGCGAAGAGGACCGAACTCAGCAGATGCGCCGACCTGTCGAAGCGCTGGAGCAGGAACTCGGGGACGGACCGCACCTTGGAGCCGTAGTAGAACGGCATCATCACCAGGCCGAGGAAGACCATGGCGGGGATGGCGCCGATCCAGTACCAGTGGACGACGGCCACGCCGTACTGCGCGCCGGTCGCGGCCATGCCGAGGATCTCGGTCGCGCCGAGGTTGGCGGCGACGAAGGCGAGGCCGGTCACCCAGGCGGGCAGCGAGCGGCCGGAGAGGAAGAAGTCGAGGCTCGTCCGGACGCTCGCGCGCGCGGCGAAGCCGATGCCGAGGACGACGATGAAATAGATCGCCAGGATCGCGTAGTCGAGTCCGTTGGTGGGCAGCCGAAGACCTTCGGCCAGGTGATGCATGGGGGGCTGCATGGGAGTACCCGATTCGTCGCGTGAACGTTACGTCGGTGGCGCCGTTGACTCCGTCGGAACCTACGCCCGCGATTACCGAAACTGAACACTTGTGTTGGTGTTCTTTGTTCGATCGTGATCGAGTGCTCTGGGCGCGTGCGCGAGTGCTCTGGTCACGCGCAGTCATTGACGTGAGTGTTGGCTCATGATTAGTTATGTTTAGTTGTGTTTGAGTATGGGTTCGGGGCGCGAGCCCGGGTGCGGCCGGAGGAAAGACGATGAAGAAGACGGTGACGGCGCTCGCCGACGGCCGGGAGCTGATCTACTACGACTCCCGCGACGACACCGTCCGCGACGCCGTCGACCGGCGGCCCCTCGAACCGGTCGCCACCACCTCCGGCATCCGCCACGACCCGCTGCTCGGCGACTCGGTCGCCGTCGCCTCGCACCGCCAGGGCCGCACCTACCACCCGCCGCCCGGCGAATGCCCGCTCTGCCCCACCGACACCGCCGGGGGCCGGCACAGCGAGATCCCCGACAGCGACTACGACGTCGCCGTCTTCGAGAACCGCTTCCCGTCCCTCGCCGGCGACGCCGGACGCTGCGAGGTCGTCTGCTTCACCTCCGACCACGACGCCTCCTTCGCCGACCTGACCGAGGAACGGGCCGGTCTGGTCCTCGACGCGTGGACCGACCGCACCGCCGAACTCGCCGAACTCCCGCAGGTGGAGCAGGTGTTCTGCTTCGAGAACCGCGGACCCGAGATCGGCGTGACCCTTGGTCATCCGCACGGGCAGATCTACGCGTACCCCTTCGTCACTCCCCGAACCGAACGGATGTCCCGCTCGGCGGCCGGACACCGCGAGGCCACCGGACGCAACCTCTTCGACGACGTCCTCGCACGCGAACGCGCGGGCGGGCGGGTGGTCCTGGAGGGCGAGCACTGGGTGGGCTTCGTGCCGTACGCGGCGCACTGGCCGTACGAGGTGCACCTCTACCCGCTGCGCCGGGTGCCCGATCTGCGGGGGCTGACGGAGGCGGCGCGCGCCGAGTTCCCCTCGCTCTATCTGGAACTGCTGCGGCGCTTCGACCGGATCTTCGGCGAGGGTGAGCCGCCGACCCCGTACATCGCCGCCTGGCACCAGGCGCCGTTCCGGGCACCGGGGCGTGAGGACTTCGCCCTCCACCTGGAACTTTTCACCATCCGCCGGACGTCCGGCAAGCTGAAGTTCCTCGCGGGATCCGAATCGGGCATGGACGTCTTCATCAACGACGTCCCGCCGGAGACCGCGGCCGAGAGACTGCGAGAGGTAGCGAGCGCGTGAGCGGCGTCAGTGGCGTGAGTGGCAAGTATCTGGTGACGGGCGGCGCGGGGTACGTCGGCAGCGTGGTCGCCGCGCATCTGCTGGAGGCCGGGCACGAGGTGACCGTGCTGGACGACCTGTCCACCGGCTTCCGGGAGGCCGTCCCGGCGGGAGCCGCGTTCGTGGAGGGCCGGGTGCACGACGCGGCGAAGTGGCTCGACCCGTCGTACGACGCGGTGCTGCACTTCGCGGCGTTCTCGCAGGTCGGCGAGTCGGTCGCGCGGCCCGAGAAGTACTGGGAGAACAACGTCGGCGGATCGATGGCGCTGCTGGCGGCGATGCGGGACGCCGGGGTGCGCACGCTCGTCTTCTCCTCGACGGCGGCGACGTACGGCGAGCCCGTCTCCACCCCGATCACCGAGACCGACCCGACCGCGCCGACCAGCCCCTACGGCGCCTCGAAGCTGGCCGTCGACCACATGATCGGCGGCGAGTGCGTGGCCCACGGTCTGGCGGCCGTCTCGCTGCGCTACTTCAACGTCGCGGGCGCGTACGGGAGTCACGGCGAGCGGCACGACCCCGAGTCCCATCTGATCCCGCTGGTGCTGGGCGTCGCCCTCGGCGCCCGGGAGTCCATCGCCGTGTACGGCGACGACTACCCGACCCCGGACGGCACCTGCGTACGCGACTACATCCACGTCGCCGACCTCGCCGACGCGCATCTGCTCGCGCTGCGGGCGGCGACCGCCGGGGAACACCTGGTCTGCAACCTGGGCAACGGCAGCGGGTTCTCCGTCCGCGAGGTCATCGAGACCGTCCGTACGGTCACCGGGCACCCGGTGCCGGAGGTCACGGCCCCGCGCCGGGCCGGCGACCCGGCGACCCTGGTCGCCTCCGCCGCCACGGCCCGCGAACGACTGGGCTGGCAGCCGCGCCGCGCGGACCTGGCGGGGATCGTGGGGGACGCGTGGGCGTTCGCGCGGGGGGAGTCCGGGGAGTCCGGAGAGTTCGGAGCCTCCGGGGATTCCGGGGGCTCCGGGGGCTCCGGGGGGCGGGGGCCCGCCGGGCAGGGGGAGAACGGCCGGTGAGCGACGAGGGCACCGGCGCGGGATCCGGCGCGGGCGACGACGGAGAGCCGGGCGCTGACGGGCGGGCGGCGGCGCTTACGGAGATTGGCTCGACGGGCGCTGACCGGCAGGCGGCGGGGCGTACAGGCATCGGCGCGGTGGGCGCGGACGGAGAGTCGGGCGGTGGCGGCCGGGCGGTGGGCGGTACAGGCATCGGCGCGGACGGAGAGTCGGGCGCTGGCGGGCAGGCGGGCTCCGGTGGCCGGGCGGTGGGCGGTGCGGGGATCGGCGCGGCGGGTGGTGACGGGCAGGCGGCGGGGCGTACAGGCATCGGCGGGGACGGAGAGTCGGGCTCCGGTGGCCGGGCGGTGGGCGGTGCGGGGATCGGAGTGGTGGGTGGTGATGGGCAGGCGGGCCCGTGCGGCCGGGCGGTGGGCGGTGCGGGGATCGGCGCGACGGGCGCTGACCGGCAGGCGGCGGGGCGTACAGGCATCGGCGCGGACGGAGAGTCGGGCGCTGGCGGGCAGGCGGGCTCCGGTGGCCGGGCGGTGGGCGGCGCGGGGATCGGCGTGGCGGGTGGTGATGGGCCGGCGGGGCGTACCGACGCCGCTGCGGCGGTCGCCGTGCGGTTCCGGGAGTTGTACGGGGCGGCGCCCGACGGGGTCTGGGCCGCGCCCGGACGGGTCAACCTGATCGGCGAGTACACCGACTTCAACAACGGCTTCGTGCTTCCGCTCGCCCTGCCGCACACCACCGTCGCGGCGGTGTCGCGGCGCACCGACGGTGTGCTGCGCCTGCACTCCGCCGACGTACGGGGCGGGGTGGCGCGCCTGGCGGTCGAAGACCTGAGGCCGCGCTCCGTCACGCGCTGGACCGGGTATCCGGCGGGCGTCGTGTGGGCGCTGCGCGAGGCCGGGCACGCGATCACCGGCGCCGACATCCATCTCGCTTCGACCGTGCCGACCGGCGCCGGGCTGTCCTCGTCGGCGGCGCTGGAGGTCGTCGTCGCGCTCGCGCTGAACGACCTGTTCGAACTCGGCCTGTCCGGGCCGGAGTTGGCGGTGCTCGCGCAGCGCGCCGAGAACGCGTTCGTGGGTGTGCCGTGCGGGGTCATGGACCAGACGGCGTCCGTCTGCTGCACGGACGGGCACGCGCTGCACCTGGACACCCGTGATCTCTCGCTGCGCCAGGTCCCGTTCGACCTGGCCGCCGTCGGGCTGCGGCTGCTGGTGGTCGACACCCAGGTCAAGCACGCCCTGGGCGACGGCGCGTACGCGGCGCGGCGCGCCGCATGCGAGGCGGGTGCGCGGGCGCTCGGCGCGCGCTCGCTGCGCGAGATCCCTTACGCGCGCCTGCCCGCCGCGCTCGAACAGCTGGCGGGGGAGCCGGAGGACGTACGGCGCTGCGTACGCCACGTGGTCGGCGAGAACCACCGGGTGGAGCGGGTCATCGGTCTGCTCGACGAGGGCGACGTACGGGCGGTGGGCCCGGTCCTGGTCGAGGGTCACGCCTCGCTCCGCGACGATCTGCGGGTCTCCTGCGCCGAGTTGGACCTCGTGGTGGAGGCGGCGACGGCGGCGGGCGCGGTGGGCGCGCGGATGACGGGCGGCGGTTTCGGCGGTTCGGCGATCGTGCTGGTGGAGACGGCGGACGCGGAGACGGTGACGAAGGCGGTCCGGGAGGCGTTCGCGTCGGCCGGGCACCGGGCGCCACGCGTCTTCGCGGCGGTCCCGTCCCGGGGAGCGCATCGGATCAACTGACCCGCCCCCGGGGCGGGTTCAGACCAGGCGCTTGGTGAAGAAGAACTCCGTGACGCCGGGCGGGTAGTCGGGGATGTGGCCCGCCAGGTCGTACCCCTGGCGCCGGTAGAACGCCGGCGCCTGGAAGTCCCAGGTCTCCAGCCGGGCGTGCAGACAGCCCCGCGCGCGGGCGAGGTCCTCGGCCTCGGAGAGCAGCCGCGTACCGAGCCCGCTGCCCCGGTGCCGCTCGTCCACCCACAGCAGATCGACATGGAGCCAGCGCGCCCACACATGCGCGGTGAGCCCGCCCGCCAGCGCGCCCGTCGACGGGTCCACCAGCCACACGTGCAGCGGGAACTCCTCGTCCTCGGCCGTGCCCCGCATCTCCCGAAGGACGGGGGAGCGGGCCGAGTTGGTCTCCCGCAGCAACTCGCCCAGCATCGTGCGCCGGTCTTTGTCGACTTCTGTCTCCAAACGCAACATGCGCCCCACCCTAACCACCGGCCCCCGATCAGTTCTGCAAATAGTCTTCCGCTCCGGGCGACCGCCCGTACGCTGATGCACAGCACCGGTGGGGGCCGGTGCTGATCAGGGAAGCGAGACAGTCGGGTACGACGCCCGGGGTGGGTGGGCAGCCGCACGGCGGCGGCCGTGGCGGCACAGTGTCCGCGCGACGCGAACCTCACCCCTCCGGGCGCCGTACCCGCGTCGTCCCGCGCCCGACATCTGGGGGTGTCAATTGGTGCGTATCAGGGTTCTCGTGGTGGACGACCACCGCATATTCGCCGAGTCACTGGCAGCCGCGCTCGCGGCGGAGCCGGACGTGGAGGTCGCGGCGGCGGGCAGCGGCCCGGCCGCGCTGCGCTGCCTCGAACGGGCCGCGTCGGAAGGGCACATGTTCGATGTCATGCTGGTCGACGCCGACCTGGGCGCGACCGCCGGCCCGGCGCCGGGAGGCGGCCCGGTGGCCCGCGCCGTCCCGGACGGCGGCGAGGCCGGACTCGGGCTCGTGGACGGAATCTCGCTGGTCGCGGGCGTCCGTACGGGACAGCCGTCCGTGCGCTGCGTGGTGCTCGCCGAGAAGGACGATCCGAGCCGCGCGGCCCTCGCGCTCCAGGCCGGGGCGTCCGGCTGGGTCGCCAAGGACTGCTCGTTGCAGCGGCTGCTGGCGGTGATCAGGGGCGTCCTGCGGGACGAGACGCATCTGCCGCCCGCGCTGCTGACGAACGTCCTGCGCGAACTGACCGCCGCGCGCAAGCACCGCACGGACAGCGAGCGGCTGGTCGACTCGCTCACGCCGCGCGAGATGGAGGTGCTGCGCTGCATGGTGGCGGGCCTGGGGCGCAAGGCGGTGGCGGAACGCCTGTTCCTGTCCCCGCACACGGTCCGTACCCACATGCAGAACGTGCTCGGAAAGCTGGGCGTCCACTCGACGCTCGCGGCGGTCGCCCTGGCCCGCCGCGCCGGAGTGGGCCCGGCGGACCTGGGCGGCCCGGACGCGGTGCGGGTGGGGTAGGGCCCGGCGTCCGGATCCTGCCGGACCGGACCGGGTCGGACTGGACCGGACCGGGCCGGGGGCGTGTGGCGGATGTCCCGACGCGCCCGCACGCTCGCGGTGTTGTCGGGGCCGGCCGGCCGCGCAGGCCCGGTACGAGACCGGTCCTCCGCCGTGCGGTCGCAGGCGCACCGGCGGGGCGGCAGCCGCTCCGCGCCGGGCGCACGCCGCACCTCTGCGGGCGGACGGCGCTGCTTTCGCAGCACGTCCCGGGCCCTGTCCGGCGGAAATTCCCGGGCCCGGAGCGCCCGGCGCGGCACCTCGCGCCGTTGGCGTAGCCATGCGCGTACGCCCGCTACGAGCATGATCCTGCGCCTTGCGACGCACCGCACCGGCCGCCCCGGGCCGATCCGCGAGGATCCGCCGGACCGGACCTAGCCGGGGACGTTGTCGAAGGGCGCGGTCAGGCGGCGGAGCAGGTCGGCCAGTTCGCCGCGCTGGCCGCGTGACAGCTCGGCGAGGATCGCGCGCTCCTGGGCGAGCAGACCGGCCAGCGCCTGGTCGGCACGGTCGCGGCCCTCGGGGGTGAGCCGTACGAGGACCCCGCGCCGGTCGCTGGGATCGGGCAGCCGTTCGACCAGGTCCCGCTTGGCGAGCCGGTCGATGCGGTTGGTCATCGTGCCCGAGGTGACCAGGGTCTGGGTCAGCAGCTGGCCGGGGGAGAGCTGGTACGGGGGCCCGGCCCGCCGCAGCGAGGTCAGGACGTCGAACTCCCACGGCTCCAGACTGTGCTCCGAGAACGCGAGACGCCGGGCCCGGTCGAGATGGCGCGCGAGCCTGCTGACGCGGCTGAGCACCTCGAGTGGTTCCACGTCGAGGTCCGGCCGCTCCCGGCGCCATGCTGCGACCAGACGGTCGACCTCGTCCTCCATGACGATCAGTGTAAAGGGTCCCTCGACATGAAGTCTCTTGACGTCAAGATATGATCGGAGGCAGGCTGGGCACGGTCGGGCGCGGACGGGAAACCGCCCGTTCGTGCCGTATCCCGAGGGGGTCCACCATGCGTACGACACCTACGCCACCAGGTAGGCCGGCGGGTACGCCGCCGGCTGCTGCGGAACCCGGACCGGCGGACGGGCCGGCGCCTGGTCCGGATTCCGGACCGGATTCCGGACCGGATTCCGGACCAGCGGCCGGATCGGTGGCCGCCTCCGCGCCGGCCTGGGACCCGGGGCAGTACCTCCGCCACTCCGGGCACCGGGCCCGCCCGTTCCTGGACCTGCTCGGCCGGATTCCCGAACTCCCGCACGGGGACCGGCCCCCGCGGATCGCCGACATCGGCTGCGGCCCCGGCAATGTCACCGGGCTCCTCGCCGAACGGTGGCCCACGGCGCACATCACCGGCTTCGACCTCTCGCGCGAGATGCTGGAACGGGCGGAAAGGGAGTACGCGGGCCCCACCCCCGGCGGCGGTCGGCTCGACTTCCGGCGCGCGGACGCGGCGGACTGGATCCCCGAGGAGCCGTACGACCTGATCGTCTCGAACGCCGCCCTCCAGTGGGTGCCCGGCCACCCCGAGTCCTTCGCGGCCTGGACCGGGGCGCTCACCCCCGGCGGTACGTTCGCCTTCCAGGTCCCCGGCAATTTCACCGCCCCCAGCCACGCGCTGCTCGGCGAACTGCGCGAGACACCCCGCTGGCGCGAACGCCTCGGCGGCCAGGGGGGTCGCGACGGCCACGACCAACGTCCGGTCCCTGTCCTGGAACCGGCCGGCTACCTCGCCCGCCTCACCGACCTCGGCTGTGACACGGACGCGTGGGAGGCCACGTACCTCCACGTGCTCCCCGGTGAGAACCCGGTCCTCGACTGGGTCAAGGGCACGGCCCTGCGCCCGGTCCTCACCGCACTCGCCGACGACCCGGAGGCGGCGGAGGAGTTCCTCACCGAGTACGGCGCCCTGCTCCACGAGGCGTATCCCCCCGGCCCGCACGGCACGGTGTTCCCCTTCCGCCGCATCTTCGCGGTGGCCCGGAGGCGAGCCTGATGCTCACGGCCGTCGACCATGTCCAACTGGCCGCCCCGGCAGGCTCGGAGGACGCGCTGCGCGCGTTCTACACCGATGTCCTCGGCATGACCGAGATCCCCAAACCACCGGCGCTGGCGGCACGCGGCGGCTGCTGGTTCCGGGCCGGGCCCGTACAACTGCACCTCGGCATCGATCCGGACTTCCGCCCGGCGCGAAAGGCCCACCCCGGACTGCGGGTCACCGGCATCGCCGCCTACGCGGCCCGCCTGGCGGACCGGGGCGCCCAGGTGACCTGGGACGACAACCTGCCGGGCCACCGCCGCTTCTACTCCGACGACCCGGTCGGCAACCGGCTGGAGTTCCTGGAGCCGGTGATCTGACGTCGTCACTCTTTCTGATGATCAACGCCCATATGGGCGTACGGGAACGACATGGCCTCGTACGGTTGCGGTGTCGCTTGTGCCGCGACGAAACCCATGCCCACACTGAAGGAGGAGGTGCTTCACGATGACCGCTCTCGCACATGAGGTGATGCCGGTGACGACGGACGACAAGCCGACTTCCGGCCTCGGCCTTGACGAGATTCTGTGGCAGGCGTGGAAGGCCATGGAACTCCCCGAGGGTTATCAGGCCGAGATCATCGAGGGGTCAATCGAAGTGTCGCCCACCGGTCGCCGCCGTCACGGGGTGCTCATCAACCGATTCCGCCGGGCGCTGGAGGCCTATCTGGAGGGGGGAGATTTTGCCGCTTACCAGGAAATCAACGTTATCCGTGGTCGAAAGTCCTGGATCCCGGACCTCTTTGTCGCACCACTGGACCTGGACGAGATCCCCGACGAGGAAGACCTCGGCGTCGATGCCGCCGGCGTCGTCATGGTCGTAGAAGTCGTCTCACCCGGAAACCGCAACACCGAGCGCGACCGTATCCGCAAGCGCCGTGAGTACGCCCGCGCCGGGATCGAGCTGTACGTCCTGGTCGACGACTTCGACGGCGAGGGCACCGTCTCCCTGCTGACCTGCCCCGACAGCGAGAAGGCCACCTACACCGACGAGCACCGGGTGCCGTACGGCGCCGACGCCGTCATCGCGGACGGTCCCGCAAAGGGATTCGTCATCGGCGACTCGATCACCCGTAGCTGAGCCGAGGTCCTGCCGGAAACGGGTCTGTTCGAGACCGGTGACCGCTTCCGCACGGACCACCGAGATGTCGGGCTCCGGGCCGTTACGGGTGTCGAGCAGTACGGTCATCTCGCGCTCGACCTTCATGTCCGGCGGTGCGGTGCCGCGTAGGCCGCTCACCAGCAGGTCGATCACCTTGCTGTGGAAAGCGCGCTGCGGACTCACGAAAACAAGGCTCCCGTCGATCAGCTCTGTGTGCGGCGGGAGATCGGGCAGCGTGAACAGATCGTCCACGGTGTAGCCGTCCTGCGGGGGCACCGGCCAGCGATGCGCGGCCTTGACGGGCTCGGCGGTCAAGATTCCTCCCATGGACGCGATTCTGGGCCTCTCATCACACCGTAGCGGCCGGAATCCGGCCGCGTCATCACAAAGAGTGACAACGGGGCCGGCCCGGCCTGCTCTCATCGCTCTCACACCTTGCGGTGCCCTATGAGCCGTGGCTTCGCCTCCAGATTGCCCAGGCCGTGCCAGGCCAGGTTCACCAGATGCGCGGCCACCTCGTTCTTCTTCGGGCGGCGGGTGTCGACCCACCACTGGCCCGTCAGCGCCACCATGCCCACCAGGGCGTGCGCGTACAGCGGGGCCAGCTTCGGGTCGAAGCCCCGGGCCTTGAACTCCATGCCCAGGATGTCCTCGACCTGCGTGGCGATGTCACTGATCAGTGAGGCGAACGTGCCCGTCGACTGCGCCACCGGCGAATCGCGGACCAGGATGCGGAAACCGTCCGTGTACTCCTCGATGTAGTCGAGGAGCGCGAACGCCGCCTGCTCGCACAGCTCGCGCGGATGGCCGGCGGTCAGCGAACTGGTGACCATGTCGAGCAGCTGGCGCATCTCACGGTCGACCACGACCGCGTACAGCCCCTCCTTGCCGCCGAAGTGCTCGTACACCACCGGCTTGGAGACGCCCGCCTTCGACGCGATCTCCTCCACCGACGTGCCTTCGTACCCCTTCTCGGCGAACAGGGTGCGGCCGATGTCGAGCAGTTGCTCGCGGCGTTCCTTGCCCGTCATCCTGACCCGGCGGGAGCGCCGGGGTGCGCTGGGGGTCCGGCTCTTGTCGGTGTCGCTCTTACCGCCGTCGATCGCCACGTCGCCAATCATGCCGCGTTGGGTTGGTCAATTTTCCGCCGGGCTTCCAGCCGTTGGGCGTCCGGCCAGCGCACACTGTGCACCCAGCCGAACATCTCGAACCACCGGATCAGCCGGGCGCTGGAGTCGATCTGCCCCCTCAGTACACCGTGCCGCGCGCTCGTCGGGTCCGCGTGGTGCAGGTTGTGCCACGACTCACCGCACGACAGGACCGCCAGCCACCACACATTGCCGGACCGGTCACGGGACTTGAAGGGCCGCTTGCCCACCGCGTGGCAGATCGAGTTGATCGACCACGTCACATGGTGCAGCAGCGCCACCCGTACCAGCGAGCCCCAGAAGAACGCGGTGAACGCGCCCCACCACGACATCGTCACCAGCCCGCCCACCAGCGGCGGGATCGCCAGCGACACGAACGCCCACAGCAGGAACTGCCGCGAGACCCGCCGGATCGCCGGGTCCCGGATCAGATCGGGGGCGTACTTCTGCTGCGGTGTCTGCTCCTCGTCGAAGAGCCAGCCGATGTGCGCCCACCACAGGCCCTTCATGAGCGCGGGCAGCGTCTCGCCGAACCGCCACGGCGAGTGCGGGTCGCCCTCCGCGTCCGAGAACTTGTGGTGCTTGCGGTGGTCGGCGACCCAGCGGACCACCGGACCTTCCACGGCCATCGACCCGGCCACGGCCAGCACGATCCGCAGCGGGCGGCTCGCCTTGAAGGAGCCGTGCGTGAAATACCGGTGGAAGCCGACGGTGATGCCGTGGCAGCCGATGAAATACATCGCCACGAGCAGACCCAGATCGAGCCAGCTCACCCCCCATCCCCAGACCAGCGGAACGGCGCCGAGCAGGGCGATGAACGGGACGACGATGAACAGGAGCAGCGTGATCTGCTCCAGCGAGCGTTTGCTCTCCCCGCCGAGCGTCGCGGAGGGAACAGGCGCGTCGGCGGCAACGTCGGCGGTCGCGGTCGCGGTCCCGACCGTGCGCGCGTCGGCGGTCACGTCGCCGGTCACCTCGGCGGCCCCGCCGGCAGCCGGAGCGGCGGCGGCGGACGGAGTCGAAGGGGTGGCGGCGGAGCCGGCGGGCGAGGCGGGAGTGGGGGTGGGGGTGGGGGAAGCGGTGGGAGCGGAGGAATCGTCCGGCGCAGGCTGGGCCTGTGAGGAGTCGCCGAGAACGTCAGGGCTTGTCGACATGGGTGTGTCCCCTGGAGGTGTGGAATGCGGCAATCTGCCCGTCTACGGGCGCGTAACCTACGGCAACGTAAGTATGGCAGCGAGGAGGCACGCGACAAGGGGCCTGTGGATAACGACGCGCGAAGGACACCTATCCTTGTGACGTCGGACAGCGCGGTCCGGTCGAACAGTCTCTCCAGAACCTTCTCCTCCCGACGTGCTCAAACACTGCAAGGAGCCGCACCTGTGAGCAGTGCCGACCAGACTCCGACGGCCCACCGGCCGACCACCGACCCCGTCACCGGGCCGCCCGCCGCCGAGTCCCACGCCGCCGACCCGCACGTCAACGACCCGGACTCGAACGTGGAGCTGCGCTCCGACATCCGCCGGCTCGGCGACCTCCTCGGCGAGACGCTCGTACGCCAGGAGGGCCCCGAACTCCTCGACCTCGTCGAGCGCGTCCGCGCCCTCACCCGTGAGGACGGCGAAGCCGCCGCCGCGCTGCTCGGCGACACCGACCTGGAGACCGCCGCCAAGCTCGTACGCGCCTTCTCCACCTACTTCCACCTCGCCAACGTCACCGAACAGGTCCACCGGGGCCGCGAGATGCGCCAGCGCCGGGAGGCCGAGGGCGGGCTCATCGCCCGTACCGCCGACCGCCTCAAGGACGCCGACCCCGAGCATCTGCGCGCCACCGTCAAGAACCTCAGCGTGCGCCCCGTCTTCACCGCGCACCCCACCGAGGCCGCACGCCGCTCCGTGCTGAACAAGCTCCGCCGCATCGCCGAACTGCTCGAACAGCCCGTCATCGCCACCGACCGGCGCCGCCACGACCTGCGGCTCGCCGAGTCCATCGACCTGATCTGGCAGACCGACGAACTGCGCGTCGTCCGGCCCGAGCCCGCCGACGAGGCCCGCAACGCCATCTACTACCTCGACGAACTCCACGCCGAGGCCGTCGGCGACGTCCTGGAGGACCTCGTCGCCGAGCTCGAACGCGTCGGCGTCGAACTGCCGCCCGGCACCCGCCCCCTCAGCTTCGGCACCTGGATCGGCGGCGACCGGGACGGCAACCCCAACGTCACCCCCACCGTCACCTGGGACGTGCTGATCCTCCAGCACGAGCACGGCATCACCGACGCGCTGGAACTGATCGACCAGCTGCGCGGCCAGCTCTCCAACTCCATCCGGTACGCCGGCGCCACCCAGGAACTCCTGGACTCGCTCGCCACCGACCTCGACCGGCTCCCCGAGATCAGCCCCCGCTACAAGCGCCTCAACGCGGAGGAGCCGTACCGCCTCAAGGCCACCTGCATCCGCCAGAAGCTCGTCAACACCCGCGAACGCCTGGCCAGAGGCACCGCCCACACCCCCGGCCGCGACTACCTCGGCACCGCCCAGCTCCTGGACGACCTCACCCTCATCCAGACCTCCCTGCGCGCCCACCGCGGCGGACTCTTCGCCGACGGCCGCATGGACCGCACCATCCGCACCCTCGCCGCGTTCGGGCTCCAGCTCGCCACGATGGACGTACGCGAGCACGCCGACGCCCACCACCACGCGCTCGGCCAGCTCTTCGACCGGCTGGGGGAGGAGTCCTGGCGGTACGCGGACATGCCCCGCGACTACCGGCAGAAGCTGCTCGCCAAGGAGCTGCGCTCCCGCCGCCCCCTCGCCCCCACCCCGGCGCCCCTCGACGCGGCCGGCGAGAAGACCCTCGGCGTCTTCCACACCGTCAAGCAGGCGTTCGAACGCTTCGGCCCCGAAGTCATCGAGTCCTACATCATCTCCATGTGCCAGGGGGCCGACGACGTCTTCGCCGCCGCCGTCCTCGCCCGCGAGGCCGGACTGATCGACCTGCACGCCGGCTGGGCCAAGATCGGCATCGTGCCGCTGCTGGAGACCACCGACGAACTGCGCGCCGCCGACATCATCCTCGACGAGATGCTCGCCGACCCCTCCTACCGGCGCCTGGTCTCCCTGCGCGGCGACGTCCAGGAAGTGATGCTCGGCTACTCCGACTCCTCCAAGTTCGGCGGCATCACCACCAGCCAGTGGGAGATCCACCGCGCCCAGCGCCGGCTGCGCGACGTCGCCCACCGCTACGGCGTACGGCTCCGCCTCTTCCACGGCCGCGGCGGCACCGTCGGCCGCGGCGGCGGCCCCTCGCACGACGCGATCCTCGCCCAGCCCTGGGGCACGCTGGAGGGCGAGATCAAGGTGACCGAGCAGGGCGAGGTCATCTCCGACAAGTACCTGATCCCGGCCCTCGCCAGGGAGAACCTGGAACTCACCGTCGCCGCCACCCTCCAGGCGTCCGCCCTGCACACCGCGCCCCGCCAGTCCGACGAGGCACTGGCTCGCTGGGACGCCGCGATGGACACCGTCTCGGACGCGGCCCACCAGGCGTACCGTACCCTGGTCGAGGACCCGGACCTCCCCGCGTACTTCTTCGCCGCCACGCCCGTCGACCAGCTCGCCGACCTGCACCTCGGCTCACGCCCCTCCCGGCGCCCGGACTCCGGCGCCGGACTCGACGGGCTGCGCGCCATCCCGTGGGTCTTCGGCTGGACCCAGTCCCGGCAGATCGTGCCCGGCTGGTACGGGGTCGGCTCCGGGCTCAAGGCGCTGCGCGAATCGGGTCTCGACCCGGTCCTGGACGAGATGCACGAGCACTGGCACTTCTTCCAGAACTTCCTGTCCAACGTGGAGATGACACTCGCCAAGACCGATCTGCGCATCGCCCGGCACTACGTCGACACCCTCGTGCCCGACGAGCTGAAGCACGTCTTCACCGCCATCGAGGCCGAACACGCCCTCACGGTCCGCGAAGTCCTGCGGATCACCGGCAACGAGGAACTGCTGGGCTCCAACCCGGTGCTGCGGCAGACCTTCGCCATCCGCGACGCCTATCTCGACCCGATCTCCTACCTCCAGGTCTCGCTCCTCGCGCGCCAGCGCGCGGCGGCGGCCCGCGAGGAGGCACCGGACCCGCTGCTCGCGCGGGCACTGCTGCTGACGGTGAACGGTGTCGCGGCGGGACTGCGCAACACCGGCTGAGGCGGGGCGTTCTTCCCGCGTGGGTGCCCTCGTGTGACTCTCGCGTGCCGGGCCTCGCACGCGGGCCCTCGTACGCCGACCTCGCGCGCCGGACGGATCGCCGTCCGGTGCGCGGGAGTCGGGGTGGTTTCCGGTGTGCGCGAGTGGGGGGCCGGTTTCCGGTGCGCGAGGCCGGTGCGCCCGAAAGCCCCGGCCTCAGAGCGCGAAGAACGCTCCCAGCAGCAGCGCCGCGCCCGCGAGCGCCGTCACCCACGCCGTACGCGTCAGCCGCAGCCCGCCGCCGACCACCGGCGCCGCAAGCAACAGCGCCCCGCCGAGCGGCACCCACGCGAGCAGCGCGCCGGACGAGCCCGCGCGCACCAACTCCTCGGTACCGGGCTTGCGCACCACCTCGTACGCCCCGCCCTTCTTCACCGCCACCGACCGCTCTATGGGCGTCCCGGCACGCGGCGCGGGCGGCCCCTCGGCGTCGTACGTCCCCCTGCACACCGTCTCACCGCACTCGGCGACCGACAGCGTGCCGTGCTCACGGCCTTTGGACAGCAGCACATGCTGCGCCGTGTCCCACGACGTCCAGAAACCGCCGGCCAGCAACAGCGCGGCGACGCACGCCATGGCGGCACGGCGCCCCACCGACAGGGCCAGTTGCGACGAGCTCGGCTTCATGGACCGCGATCCTTGGCCATCCGGACGCGGCAGGTCAACTTGTCCCCGGGGAATGGTGGTTGAGGGGCCGCCGGGCACCTGGGTTTTCGCGGACCATATGCGCTGTTGTCAGGAGTTGTACGCGCCCTGCGCCCGCTCCAGCCCCTCCGTCACCAGGGACTCCACGGCATCGGCCGCGCGGTCCACGAAGAAGTCCAGTTCCTTGCGCTCCACCGAGGAGAAGTCCTTCAGTACGAAGTCGGCCACCTGCATCCGCCCCGGCGGCCGGCCGATCCCGAACCGGACCCGGTGGTAGTCGGGGCCCATCGACTTCGTCATCGATTTCAGGCCATTGTGGCCGTTGTCGCCGCCGCCCAGCTTGAGCCGCAGGGTGCCGTAGTCGATGTCCAACTCGTCATGAATCGCCAGGATGTTCGCCGTCGGCACCTTGTAGAAGTCCCGCAGCGCGGTGACCGGACCGCCGGACAGATTCATGTACGACAGCGGCTTCGCCAGCACCACACGCCGGCTCCCCGGCCCCATGGGCCCCACCCGGCCCTCCAGCACCTGCGCCTGGGCCTTCGGCGCGCGCTTGAACGAGCCGCCGATCCGGCCCGCGAGAAGATCGGCCACCATGAAACCGACGTTGTGGCGATTGGCCGCGTAGTCGGGGCCGGGATTGCCCAGGCCCACGATCAGCCACGGGGCGGTCGCATCGGTCGTCATCTGCGCTGTGTCTCCTCAGGACGAAGAAGAACGGGGTGACGGGCACCGGCCCGCCACCCCGTCGGGCAAAGCGTTTCTCAGGGCCGTACGACAGACAGTGCCGGTCGTAGGACAGTGTCGTACGGCGGTCGTACCGCGGTCGGTCGGCGCCGAATCCGTACGGATGTCCGTGCGGCACCCCGTACGGACGTCGTACGGGAGCCGGTCCGGAAGGCCGTACGAGTCCGAGCGGAACCCGTACGGAATCCGCTCGGAACACCCCGGCCGGACCCATGATCCGGTCCGGCCCCTCGCCGACCGGCGGTCCGGATCCCCGTGGAACCCGGGCGGCCGGAACTCAGGCGTCGCCGGCGGCCTCGTCCGCGGCGTCGTCCGCGGCCGGCTCCTCCGCCTGCGCGGCCAGCACCTGGATGACGACCGCTTCCTCGTCGGTCACCAGCGTCGTGCCGTCGGGCAGCGGAACGTCCTTCGCGAGGATCGAGGCACCGGCCTCCAGGCCCTCGACGGAGACCGTCACGGACTCGGGGATGTGCGTGGCCTCGGCCTCGACGGTGAGCGTGCTGAGCACGTTCTCCAGCAGGAACGGACCCGGCGCCAGCTCGCCCTCGGTGTGCACCGCGACCTCGACCGAGACCTTCTCGCCGCGCTTGACCGCCAGCAGGTCGACGTGCTTGATGTGACCCCGCAGGGCGTCACGCTGGACGGCCTTGGGGATGACGAGCTCCTTGCGGCCCTCGATGTCGATGCTCAGCAGGGCGTTCGCCGTCTTGAGAGCCATCATCAGGTCGTGGCCCGGCAGAGTCACGTGGACCGGGTCGGCGCCGTGACCGTAGATGACCGCGGGAACCTTGTTCTCACGGCGGGTACGGCGGGCGGCGCCCTTGCCGAACTCGGACCGGACTTCAGCGGCGATCTTGACCTCAGCCATGGCTGCACTCCTCGTGGATGACGCGTCGGTGACGATGGACTACTGGTCACCCGGCCACGACAGCCTGCTACGAAGAGCGCGTCGATAACGGACAGCCGCAGATGAAAGCGGCCTCCCTCGCCGAGCAACTCCACGAGCTTACCCGGCGGGAAGGCCGCCTCAGAAATCGATCTACGAAGACCCCGTCTCCGGGGGCCGTTACGCCTGCTCGTCGAAGAGGCTCGTCACCGAACCGTCCTCGAAGACCTCACGCACCGCGCGGGCGATCGTCGGCGCGATCGACAGCACCGTGATCTTGTCCATCTCCAGATTGCCCGGGTCGGGAAGCGTGTCCGTGAAGATGAACTCGCTCACCTTCGAGTTCTTCAGCCGGTCCCCGGCCGGACCCGACAGCACACCGTGCGTCGCCGTCACGATGACATCCTCGGCGCCGTGCGCGAACAGCGCCTCGGCGGCGGCGCAGATCGTGCCACCCGTGTCGATCATGTCGTCGACCAGCACACAGACCCGGCCCTCGACGTTGCCCACGACCTCGTGCACCGTGACCTCGTTGGCCACGTCCTTGTCCCGGCGCTTGTGCACGATCGCCAGGGGCGCGTCCAGCCGGTCGCACCAGCGGTCCGCGACCCGCACGCGTCCGGCGTCCGGCGAGACCACCGTCAGCTTGGTCCGGTCGACCTTCGTCGCCACGTAGTCCGCCAGGATCGGCAGCGCGAACAGATGGTCCACCGGGCCGTCGAAGAAGCCCTGGATCTGGTCCGTGTGAAGATCCACGGTCAGGATGCGGTGCGCGCCGGCCGTCTTCATCAGGTCCGCGATGAGACGGGCCGAAATCGGCTCCCGCCCACGGTGCTTCTTGTCCTGGCGGGCGTATCCGTAGAAGGGCACGATCACGGTGATGCTCCGCGCGGAGGCCCGCTTCAGCGCGTCGATCATGATCAGCTGCTCCATGACCCACTTGTTGATCGGAGCGGTATGGCTCTGGATCAGGAAGCAGTCCGCACCGCGGGCCGACTCCTGATAGCGCACGTAGATCTCACCGTTGGCGAAGTCGAAGGCCTTGGTCGGCACTATCCCGACACCGAGTGTGTGGGCGACCGCCTCGGCCAGCTCGGGGTGTGCGCGGCCGGAGAAGAGCATCAGCTTCTTCTCGCCGGTCGTCTTGATCCCGGTCACAGCACAGTCTCCTCAGACGTGTTGATTGCTGCTGCACCCGCGTGTCCCTGCGAGCCAGCCGAACGTGAGCACTTAGCACGGTACGCGCCCGAAAGGACGCCTCTTTCCGGTCAGCTTTCGACCGCGAGTGCTTCGGCAGCGGCGGCGGCGGCCTGCGCGGCGGCGCTGCCGGGTCGCTTACGGGCCACCCAACCCTCGATATTCCGCTGCTGGCCCCGCGCCACGGCCAGCGAGCCCGACGGGACGTCCTTCGTGATGACCGACCCGGCGGCGGTGTAGGCACCGTCCCCGACAGTGACCGGCGCCACAAACATGTTGTCCGAACCCGTCTTGCAGTGTGAACCGATCGTCGTGTGGTGCTTCGACTCCCCGTCGTAGTTCACGAACACGCTGGCAGCGCCGATGTTCGTCTGTTCGCCGATCGTCGCGTCACCCACGTAACTCAGGTGCGGCACCTTCGAACCGTCGCCGATCGTCGCCTTCTTCATCTCCACGAACGTGCCGGCCTTCGCCTTCACGCCGAGCTTCGTGCCGGGACGCAAGTACGCGTACGGGCCCACCGAGGCACCCTCGCCCACCTCCGAGTCCACGGCAACCGAGTTGTCGACCCGGGCGCCCGCGCCGACCGTCACGCCCGTCAGCCGGGAGTTGGGGCCCACCTCGGAACCCTCCGACAGATGCGTGGCGCCCAGCAGTTGCGTACCCGGGTGCACGACCGCGTCCGGCTCGTACGTCACCGTCACGTCGATCAGCACCGAGGCCGGGTCCACGACCGTGACCCCGGCGGTCATCGCCCGCTCCAGCAGCCGCGCGTTGAGCAGCCGGCGGGCCTCCGCGAGCTGGACGCGGTTGTTGATACCCAGGATCTCTCGGTGGTCGGCCGCGACCGAGGCGCCGACGCGGTGCCCGGCCTCGCGCAGGATGCCGAGGACGTCGGTCAGATACTCCTCGCCCTGGCTGTTGTCCGTACGGACCTTGCCGAGCGCGTCCGCGAGCAGCGCGCCGTCGAACGCGAACACCCCGGAGTTGATCTCCCGCACCGCGCGCTGCTCGTCCGTCGCGTCCTTGTGCTCCACGATCCCGGTGACGGCGCCGGTCGCCCCGTCCCGCACGATCCGCCCGTACCCGGTCGCGTCCGGGACCTCGGCGCTGAGCACCGTGACGGCGTTGCCGTCCTCGGCGTGCCGCGCGGTGAGCGCGGCCAGTGTCGTACCGGACAGCAGGGGGGTGTCGCCGCACACGACGACGACGGTCCCGTCCGGGGTCTGCCCCAGCTCCTCCAGCGCGGTCCGGACGGCGTGCCCGGTGCCGTTCTGCTCCGCCTGGAACGCGGTGCGCACTCCGCCGTACGAGGCGGTCAGATGACCCTCCACCAGCTCCCGCGCGTGCCCGACGACGACCACGAGATGCTCCGGCTCCAGCTCCCGCGCGGCGGAGACGACATGACCGACGAGCGAGCGCCCGCTGATCTCGTGCAGAACCTTGGGCGTCCTCGACTTCATACGGGTGCCTTCACCCGCTGCGAGAACGACGACGGCGGCCGGGCGATTGGCGCTCACGGGATTGCCCTTCGGCTTCGGGTGCTTGGCGTGACGTACATCCGCAGGATACCGGGGTGTTTCCGGGCGGAAACGAAGGCGGGTCCTGACCGAGGAGGTCAGGACCCGAACCGCGCGGCTCCCGGAGAAGGATTCGAACCCTCATTCAATGGACCAAAACCATTTGTCCTGCCCTTAGACGATCCGGGATGGTTCGCCAGCGATGTCCGCTTTTCCGGAGTGGGCGAAAGCGCAGCCCCTACTATGCCGCACCACCGGCCTCCGACGCGACGGAACGGCTCGGTTCCCGCCTCCGTTCTCAGGTCGGTTCACCGGTCCGCGACCGGGCCGTCCGCGCGCTGGTCGCAGTCGCCGGAAATTGACTCGCGGGCGCCCGTAGGCTGGACGCATGACCACTACGGGGGTGCATCAGGAAGCCGAGGGTTCGACCGCCCGCGGGTTCTGGTGGTGGAAGCGGCGGCGCGGTGCCGTACTGGATGTGGGGCTGGCCGGGTTGTCGGCCCTGGAGTGCGCGTTCGAGGGAGTGCGGTTCGCGGGCAGCGCGCAGCTGCCGGTGGCCGTGGGGGTCGTCTTCGGGGTGCTGGTCGGGTCCGTGCTGCTGTTGCGGCGGCGGTGGCCGATGGCCGTCGTGCTGGTCTCCGTGGCGGTGACGCCCGCCGAGGTGGGCGCGCTGCTGAGCGTGGTGGGGCTGTACACGCTGGCCGCCTCCGACGCGCCCCGCCGGATCATCGGCGCGCTGGCCGGGATGGCGATGGTCGGGACGCTGATCGTGGCCTTCGTACGGACGCGGCAGGACGTCATGGGGACGGAGCTGGCGGCGTCGACGCCCTGGTACATCTCGCTGATAGCCGTCTTCATGGCGCTGGCCCTGACGGCGCCGCCCGTGCTGCTCGGTCTGTACGTGGGCGCCCGGCGGCGGCTCATGGAGAGCCTGCGGGAGCGGGCGGACAGCCTGGAGCAGGAGCTGTCGCTGCTGGCCGACCGGGCCGAGCAGCGGGCGGAGTGGGCGCGCACGGAGGAGCGGACGCGGATCGCGCGGGAGATGCACGACGTGGTGGCGCACCGGGTGAGTCTGATGGTGGTGCACGCCGCCGCGTTGCAGGCCGTGGCGTTGAAGGATCCCCAGAAGGCGGTGAAGAACGCCGCGCTGGTGGGCGACATGGGGCGGCAGGCACTGACGGAGCTGCGCGAGATGCTGGGCGTGCTGCGCGCCGGCGAGCAGCAGGCGGCGCGCAAGGCGGTCGACGCGGGGCGCGACGCGGGCGCGGGCCGGGCGACGGTCCCGTTGGCCTCGGTGGGTGTGGCGGCGGCAGCCGCCGCGGCAGCCGCGGCGGCGGCGGGGCCGGGGCCGGGCATGGAAGACATCGAGACGCTGGTGGGTCAGTCGCGGGACGCGGGCATGGTCGTGGAGCTGGCGGTGCAGGGGGAGTCGCGGCTGTACGCGCCGGAGGTGGAGCAGACCGCGTACCGGGTCGTCCAGGAGGCGCTGACGAACGTGCACAAGCACGCGGTGGGCGCGAAGGTGATGGTGCGGCTGGCGCATCGCGAGGCCGAGGTGGCCATGCAGGTGGAGAACGGGCCGGCGCAGGGTGTGGCGGACGCGGGGCTGCCGAGCGGCGGCAACGGGCTGGTGGGGATGCGGGAGCGGGTGCACGCGCTGGGCGGGGTGTTCGTGTCGGGGGAGACGGACGCGGGCGGTTTCCGGGTGTCGGCGGTGCTGCCGCACGGGGCGGTCGCGGCGTAGCGGGGCGCGGGTCCGGCGGGGGTGTGCGTACGTACGTGGTGTGCCGCCCTCTTTCAGGAGGCGTGCGCGCGGGTCAGTCCGACGTGAGGCGCTGCGGCTGCGCGCCCGTGACCAGTGCCGCCAGCGCGTGGTCGATGTGCGGGCCGAGGTACCAGTCGCCGGTGTGGTCGATGGAGTAGACGCGTCCGGAGGCGTCGACGGCCAGGACGGCCTGGGCGTCGCCCTCCTCGCCGATGGGGCTGATCTCCGTGTCGAGGGAGCGTCCGAGGTCGCCGAGGGTGCGGGCGAGGTGGATGCCGGCCAGGGGGTCGAACCGTACGGTGGTCGGGGCGATCTGGCGGCCCGGTTCGGGTCCGGTCACGGAGAGTCCGCCGAACTCCGCCCAGATCTCGACCACGGCCGGGAACACGGCGTGCACGTGCCCGGCGGGGGTGATGTGGGCGCGCAGGGTGTCCGCCCATTCCTCGGCCTGTCGCATGTCCCAGCGCCCCGGCCGCCAGCCGGCGTCGCGCAGGGCGACGTCGACGGCGACCGGGAAGCGGGTGGTGGTGAGGTCGGGCACGGGTCGTTCAGCCCTTCTGCGTCGGGTCGACGGGGCGTACGCCGAAGTGGGCGAGCATCGCCGTGCAGGAGCGGCAGGGTGGCGCGTAACTGCCGTGCAGCGGGTCGCCGTCCTCCCGGATGCGGCGTGCGGTGAGTTTGCCGTGCTTGAGGGAGCGGCGGGCCTCGCCGTGGGTGAGGGGCTTGCGCTGGGCCCGCTTGGAGCGGGCGCCCTCGACGGCGGTGAGGTGCCGGGAGAGCAGTATGGCTTCGGGGCAGCGGCCGGTGAACCGTTCCCGCTGGCCGCTGGTGAGCGTGTCCAGGAAGTCCTGGACGAGGGCGTGCAGGGCGGGCGGCTGGTCGGCCTTCCCGGCGGTGCAGGTGAGATTTTCCCCACGTACGGAGAGCGCGGCGGCGACGGCGGGCAGGATGCCGTCACGGCGCTGCCGGAGCGGTGGCGGGCGGTGCGGTTCGGTGCTGCTCCAGCTCAGGCGCGGGTCCCCGGCGGGTTCGCGGGCCTGGGCGCCGCCGGTCCGCGGATCGGCGTGCGCGGCCGGGCGGCCGGCGGTGTCCGTGGCGGGGCGTCCCGCCGGTCTTCCCGAGTGGTCGCGCGCATCGAGGCGCGGATCTCCCGATGTGTCCTGTTGTGCTGTGTGCAAAGCGCTGTCCCTCCCTACGGAATCCCCACGCAATCCCCAGAGTTGCGGGGGACAGCCTGCCAAATGTGACACGTCGTGGGGAAGCCGGGGCGGTATCAGGGGGTGGTGTCGCTCCTGTGTGACCTGCGGTGACCGGTTGTCACCGGTACCCGAACGGGTGGTTCGGAGCGGTCCGGCGGTGTCCCGGAGGGGCGGCGTCCCCTGTTGCCTCACGGCATAGGCTGTCTCGAACAAGTCAGAAGCCAGCAGGGGGCATCCGTCATGACGACAGGTCGGCTCGGGCAGCAAGCCGCGCCACCGAACGCGGCCTATGCCGGGCAGGTCGTGCATTTCCCGGACCCGGTCCGGGCCTCCCGCCACCCCAGGGGTGTGCCGGTGGACGGCGACGGCTTCCCGGACTTCTCGCCGTACGCGCGCGCCGCCGCCGAGATCGCCGAGCCGCCGGAGGGCTTCGGCGTTGACGAACTGCGGCTGACCGACTACGTGTCCGCGAACGCCGCGCTGCACGCCGAGGGCCACGAGCTGTGGGACACGATCCCCGCGGTGGCCACCCCGCACGGCTGGACCTGGCATCACGCCCCCCGGTCGCGCCGGCTGCTGCTCGTACCGGTGGAGGTCAAGGCACTGCTGCGGCACCACGGCGGGCTGGCGACGACGGCGGTGGATCACGACAAGCGCGGGACGCGTCCTCTTCAGGAGACGCGGCCGGCGCACTTCGGGCTGCCGAAGGGCGAGGTGTCGGTGTCCGAGCAGCAGTTGCTCGGGGTGGAGGAGGATCTCGGGTACCGGCTGCCCGGCGCGTACCGCACCTTCCTCAAGGCGGCGGGCGGTTGCGCCCCGGTGGGCGCCGCGCTGGACCCGGAGCTGGGGCTGCTGGTGGATCAGCCGTTCTTCACCGTGCGTGAGGAGGCGGCGGTCAACGACCTGCTGTATGTCAACAAGTGTCTGCGGGACCATCTGACCAAGGACTATCTGGGCGTGGCGTTCGTCCAGGGCGGCATCCTGGCGGTGAAGGTGCGCGGGGAGCGGCACGGTTCGGTGTGGTTCTGCGCGTACGACGACGCGCGCGACCGTGACGGGCTGAGTGTGCGGGAGCGGGTGGAGCGGCTGCTGCTGCCCTGCGGTGACGACTTCGACGCCTTCCTCATGAGGCTGGCGGGCAGTCCGCCGGAGCTGGACACGGTGGCGAACCTGATGGTGGACGGTGGCTTCGCCCGCGCCGTCCCGGTGGAGGGATGAGCGCGATGGTGACCTTCGCTCAGGCGCAGGAGCGCGCGGACGAGTGGGTCAACGGCGAGATGCCCGCGTATCAGCACCGTGAGGTGCGGGTGCGGGAGTTCGAGCTGGGGTTCGTGGTGTGGGCGGAGGACCGGGAGGACGGTCCGCGGTCGGACGGCGGGGCGCAGCGGCTGGTCATCGCGAGGGACAGCGGTGAGGCGACGCTGTGGCCGGCGCTGCCGGTGGGTGAGGTGATCCGGCGGTACGAGGAGGAGTACGGGGCGCGGGCGCAGGCGGCGGAGCCGGCGCGGGCGCCGCAGCGGATCGATCTGCATCAGACGTCGTTCCTGCTGACACCGCCGGAGTGGTTGCAGGAGGCGGCGGACCGGATGGGTGTCCCGGGGTCGCCGGACGCGGGTGCGGGCACGGCCGGTGGTTCCGGCGCGGGCGCGGGCACGGGGTCCTCCGGCGGTGGCGGCGGGTACGGGCAGGGTGCCGCCCCGGTGGCCTCGGGCCCGGCCGCCTCGGGCCCGGCCGCCTCGGCCCCGGTCGTCTCGGCGTCGCAGAGCAGCAGTTCGCCGTGGCCGGACGCCGACCGCAGCGGTGACCACGGTCCGGTGCCGGTCCCGGCGGCGGACGCCACGCCCTGGGCCGGTACGGACACCAACGCCGCCAACGACGACGGTTCCGTGGGGCTTCCGGCGACGGTCTTCGCGCCGCCGCTGTCCGGGGCGGACGACGACGACACTCCGCCGCCGGGGCTGGCGGCCGAGGCGCCGACGGCGCTGATGTCGGGGGGCAGTCAGCTGCCGCGTACGTCCTTCGCGCCGGGGCTCGGCGTGGGTTCGCCGTCGTCCGGTGGTTCCGGCGTACCGGGTGAGGGTGCTCCGGCGGGTCCGGGCGGGGTGACGCCGCCGCGCGGCGGCTTGTCGGGTCCGCCTCAGCCGCCTCAGCCGCCGGGCCCGCCCGGTCCGCCGCCCGCTCCTCCGACGGGCCGGGGGTCCGGTACGGGTGGCGCCGGGGTGCCGGCCGACGGGTACCAGCCGACGCAGCTCGCCCCGCAGGCCGGTTCCGGTGGTGCGGGTGGCATGGGCGGTGCGGGTGTTCCGCCGCCGCCGGGTCCGCCCGGTGCTCCGGGCACGCCGCCGGGTCTTCCCGGCCCGCCCGGTGTTCCCGGTATGCCGCCGCCCGGTGGGGTCCACCACGCCGCGACGATGCTGGCCGGCCCGAGCCAGGGCGGCCATCCCGGCCCGCCCGGTCCGCCGGCCCCTCCTGGTCCTCCCGGTACGCCCCCGCCCGGTGGGGCGCACCACGAGGCGACGATGCTGGCCGGGCCCGGTCCCGTACCCGGACCCGGTATGCCGCCGGGTCCTCCGGGTCCGCCCGGTGTTCCCGGTATGCCGCCGCCCGGTGGGGTCCACCACGCCGCGACGATGCTGGCCGGGCCCGGCCCCGTACCCGGTCCGCCGCCCGGCCCTCCGGGTCCTCCCGGCGCGCCCCCGGCCGCCCCGCCGGGTGCGTACGGCTACCCGCGGCAGACCGGCGCGCCCACGGTCGGGCCCGGCTACCAGGCCGTGCTCCGCTACCGCGCGCCCGACGGCTCCGAGGCCCAGCTGATCCGCCGCTCGGCGCCCGGTACCCCGCATCCGGAGTGGCAGATCCTGCACGAACTGCGCGCCATGAACGTGCCGCCGCAGCAGGTGCTCGAACTCCACACCGAGCTGGAGTCCTGCGAACTGCCCGGCGGTTACTGCGCGCGCATGATCCGCGAGACCTGGCCGCAGGTGCGGATCACCAGCGTCGCCCCCTACGGCCGGGACCACGCCAGCCGCCAGCAGGGCATGCGGCATCTGCTGACCCACCAGGGCGAGCTGCACCAGGTCGCGGACGGTCCGGCGCGTCCGGCGCCGGTACGGGCCCCGCTGCCGCAGGTGCCGCCCGCGCAGCCGGTCCCGCCGGAGGCGATCGCGCAGGAGCTGGCGGGCGCGTTCGGGCCGCAGGGCCTGTGCCGGTTCGACCAGCGGGCGGTGTCCCGTCAGGGGGTGCCGGAGATCGTCGCGCGGACGCTCGTGTGGGCGGGGCTGCCTGCCGACTTCGGTCCGTTCTTCTGGGCGCAGCCGCCCCAGCCGGTGGTGCCGACGCTGGCCGAGCTGGCCGCGCAGCGGCAGGTGCGGCCGGCGGCGGACGCGGGCTCGTACCTGGTGGTGGGCAGCGACTTCGGGCGGGCCATCTGTGTCCAGTACGGCACGGCGCACATCATGGCCGTGTCGGTGGAGACGGGTCCGGGCGGGCAGACGGTCCCGCCGCAGTTCGTCAACACCGGTCTGCCGGAATTCACCCGCTCGATGGCCCTGCTGGGGCGTATGTGGCGGCTGCGTTTCGGACTGAATCCGGAACAGGCAGGCCGTTGGACCGTCGATTTCCAGGCACAGCTCGCGGCCGTCGACCCGGCGGCGCTGTCGTCGCCGGAGAGCTGGTGGTCGGTGCTGCTGGAGCAGATGTGGGACGGACTGCTCTGACCGTACGGCGCTGAAGCGCCGGCGCGTATCACCACGGCGCGAGGCGCCCCCCGGGCGAACGAGGGGGCGCCTCCGCCGTACCCGTGTGGGGAGATGGCCGGATCACGTCGGCCGGGCCCTCGGCGCGGAAGCGGAAACAGGTGTGCGGCGTCACATGCCGCATCCTTGAGCAGGATGAACGGGTGAGGCGTTGCGCGGGGACGTCCGGCTCACACCGTAGGTCGGAGAGGGGCTTCAGGGGATGGCTGCCGCACGGGCATCGGCGCACGGCTTCGACTCCGTTTCGGCCTGGGGCCGCGGTTACCGGCGTGAGCAGGTGGACCGGCGGCTCACGGAACTGCTGAGCGACCACGAGGACGCCGAGGCGCGGGAGCGCGCGCTGGCCGATCTCGCGGAGCGGCTGCGGGCCGAGGCGGAGGTGCTGCGCCGGCAGGTCGAGGAGATGCCGGAGCAGACGTACGAGTCGCTGGGCAGGCGCGCCCAGCGGATCCTCGCGCTGGCCGTCGAGGAGGCGGAAGAGGCCCGCGCGGCGGTGCGGGAGGAGGAACTGGCGCTGCGCGAGGCGGCGGACGGTGAGGCCCGCCGGGTGCGCGAGGCGGCCCGCGCGGTCGCGGAGGAGGTCACGGCCGACGCGGACGCGGAGGCGACCCGGGTCGTGGCGGAGGCGCGGGCGGCGGCCGACGAGCGGCGGACGGCCGCGCGCCAGGAGACCGAGGAGATAAGGGCGGCGGCGCTGGCCCGTTTCGACGGGATACGCCGGCGGGCCGAGGAACTGCTCACCGAACTGGCGCGGGAGCACGCGCAGCGGCTGGCCGCCGCGACCCGGGCCATCGCGGAGGCCGAGGCGCGGACGGTGGCGCGCGAGTCGGAGCTGGAGAGCCGCTCGGACTCCCGGCTGGCGGAGGCCAGACGCCTGTTCGCGGAGGGCGAGGAGAACGCCCGGCGCATCCGGGAGGAAGCGGCGGCGCGCGCGGAGGAACTGATCGCGCGGGCGCGGGCCGACGAGGAGCGCACCGTACGGGAGACGGAGCGGGTCCTGCGGGAGCACGACGAGGCCCGTGACGAGGTACGGGCGCGGATGACGCACGTCCGCAACAGCCTGGCGGCGCTGACGGGCCGGATGCCCCCGGAACCGGACCGGGAGGACGAGCCGGAGACCGGGACCGGGACCGGCACCGTGAACGGGACCCGGGACTGAGCCTCTTCAGGAGGACGCGGAGGCGGTGAACCCTCTTCAGGAGGCGGCGTCTTCGGGAGGGGCCGGGTGCGGGGCCGGCCGCCGTACGGGTGGCGCCGGAGGGGCCGGTTCCGGCGCGGGGTCCTGGTGGACCGGGAAACGGCGCGGCGCCACGAACAGCAGCACCAGGAGACAGAGCACGGCCGCCCCCGCCGCGCCCAGGAACACGGCGTCGACCGCCGAGTCCACCGCGTGGCGCAGGAAGTCCGCCGCGCGGTCGGTGAGGGCGCCCGGGTCGCCCAGGGCGTGGGCGACGGAGTCCAGGTCGCGGGGGAGATCCGCGCCGGGCGCGCCGGCGAGCCGGCCGGTCAGGACGCCGTTGGCCAGGGCGCCGAACAGCGCGGCGCCCACGCTCTGGCCGAGCTGACGGCAGAACAGGATCGACGCGGTCGCCGTACCGCGCTCCGCCCAGCCGACGGTCCCCTGGACGGCGATGATCAGCGGCAGTTGGAACAGTCCGAGTGCCCCGCCGAGCAGCAGCATCAGCAGTGCGGGCTGCCACGCCTGGCCGGGGAAGGGCAGCAGCGGGAAGGCCAGCAGGACCAGCAGCGCGCAGGACATGCCGGTGATGGCGGTGCGCCGGAAGCCGATCCGGTTGTAGACGCGGTCGCAGAGGGCCGCGCTGATCGGCCAGGTCAGGGTCATCGCGGAGAGGACGAAGCCGGCGGCCACGGGGCCGGCACCGAGGACCGTCTGGGCGTACGTGGGCAGATAGACGGTCGGGGCGATCATCAGCAGACCGAACGCGCCCAGCGCCAGGTTGACGGCGACGACGGGGCGGCGGCGCCAGACCCAGCCGGGGATGATCGGCTCGGCCGCGCGCCGCTCGACGAGGAACGTGAGGCCGGCGAGCAGGACGGCGCCCGCGAGGAGCGCGAGTGACGGGGCGGAGAGCCAGGGCCAGGCGACGCCGCCCTGGACGAGGGCGGTCACCAGGAGGGTGCCGGTGGCGAAGACGGTGAGCGCCCCGGCCCAGTCGATCCGGGTCCGGGGCCGGGTCCGGGCCGGGGCGGAGGGTCGCGTACGGGCGGGGGTGCGGGATTCCGTACGGCCCCGGCCCTGGACGGCGGGCCGCGTGGCGCGCTCCCGGCCCGGCGCGGTCCGGCCGGGCTCGTGCAGGTGGCGGACGACGAGGTACAGGGCGAGCAGGCCCACCGGCAGATTGACCACGAAGATCCAGCGCCAGTCCGCGTACCCCGCGAGCAGTCCGCCCAGCGCGGGCCCCGCGACGGCGGACGTGGCCCAGACGGTGGACAACTTGGCCTGGATCTTGGGGCGTTCCTTCAGTGGGTAGAGGTCGGCGGCGATGGTCTGCACGGTGCCCTGTATCGCGCCGCCGCCCAGACCCTGGACGACGCGGAAGGCGATCAGGGACACCATGCTCCACGCCGTGGCGCAGAGCACCGAGCCGACGAGGAACAGCACGATGCCCGCGATCAGCACCGGTTTGCGGCCGAAGGTGTCGGAGAGTTTGCCGTACACCGGGAGCGTCACGGTCGCGGCGAGCAGATAGCCCGAGAACAGCCAGGAGAAGACGGAGAAGCCACCGAGGTCCCCGACGATCTGCGGGACGGCGGTGGCGAGGACCGTGCCGTCGAGCGCGGCGAGCGCCATGCCGAGCATCAGGGCGGCGACGACGGGACCGCGGCGGGGCTCCGGTGGGGTGGTGGGGCCGGTCACAGGATTCCTTCCCTATGCAGGTATCTCCCGTGGACACCCTCTCACCCGGCCCCCGGGGCACGGCAGGGCGCGGGACGGCCCCGGCCGGCGACCCTCACGCGCCCTCCCTCCTGAGGCGGAGAGCCCTCGGCGCCTGTCGTTTGGATCTAGCCGGGCTCGCGTGCCCCGGCACCACGCCCCACCGCCGTTGACGGCGGAGGAGGGAGGCACGGCCTCCGCCGTGCCTCCCTCCTCCGCCGTCACGATCCACGGCACCGACGTGACATCGGCCGCCGACGCGGCGGGCGCTCACCGATCCGGCCTGATCCGGACGACAGACCCTAGGGGTGTCTCCCTACTTCCGGCCAGGGCCGGCTCGTCCCCGTGGAGGACGAGAAGAAGGGGGCGCGTTCCTTACGTTTGTCCTACACCGCGGGGGGCCGGTCGGGGGGGCCGGGCGGTGCGGGGGAGCGGGGGTCCGAGGGGGGCTACCACCAGGAAATCCCGAGGCAAACCAGAGGGGAAGTGTCTGCCTTTCCCCAGCGCGCCGGAGGGCCCGGGGCGACCAGAATCGGACCTGCGCCGCCCGGACCGGACCGTACGCCGGGCCGGACGCCGCGAAGGACCGTACGCCGGCCGGGCAGCACCACCGACCACGTACGACCGCACCTCGGACCACGCACGACCGCACCACGGACACACCACCGACCACGTACGACCGCGCCACCCGCGACCCGCGTCACCGTACGCCGGATCACCGCACCACCTGCCACCACCGCACAACCAACCACCACAGCTTCGCGCGAGGCGCGCACCGTGCCTCACGACGCCTGAATTTCAACGGACTTAGGAGACTTACCGTGACAACGGCTATGACCATCCCCACGCATGGGGGCACGGGAGGGCGCTTGGCCGTCGCCGCGCGGGCACGCCAGGTCGTCAAGGCGTACGGCTCCGGGGAGACCCGGATTCTCGCGCTCGACCATGTCGACGTGGACATCGCCCGGGGGCAGTTCACCGCGATCATGGGCCCGTCCGGCTCCGGCAAGTCGACGCTGATGCACTGCCTCGCCGGGCTCGACACCGTGACCTCGGGGGAGATCCACCTCGACGAGACCGAGATCACCAAGCTCAAGGACAAGAAGCTCACCCAGCTGCGCAGGGACCGGATCGGCTTCATCTTCCAGGCGTACAACCTGCTGCCGACCCTGAACGCCCTGGAGAACATCACGCTTCCCATGGACATCGCGGGCCGCAAGCCCGACCGCGAATGGCTCCGGCGGGTCGTGGAGACCGTCGGTCTGGCCGACCGGCTCAAGCACCGGCCCACCCAGCTCTCCGGCGGGCAGCAGCAGCGGGTGGCCGTGGCCCGCGCGCTGGCCGCCCGGCCCGAGATCATCTTCGGTGACGAGCCGACCGGAAACCTGGACTCGCGGGCCGGCGCCGAGGTGCTGACCTTCCTGCGGACCTCGGTGGACGACCTGGGGCAGACCATGGTGATGGTCACCCACGACCCGGTCGCCGCCTCGTACGCGGACCGGGTGCTCTACCTCGCGGACGGCCGGATCGTCGACGAGATGCGCGACCCGACCGCCGAGCAGGTCCTCGACCGGATGAAGAACTTCGACGCACGCGGGCGGACGTCGTGACCGTCCTCAAGACCTCCCTGCGCAACTTCCTCGCGCACAAGGGCCGCATGGCGCTCTCCGCCGTCGCCGTCCTGCTGTCGGTGGCCTTCGTCTCGGGCACCCTCGTCTTCACCGACACGATGAACACCACGTTCGACAAGCTGTTCGCCGCGACGTCCTCCGACGTCACGGTCAGCCCCAAGGGCGCGGCGGCGGCCGACGACATGCCGCCGGGGACCGGCAAGCCGGCCGCGCTGCCCGCCTCCCTGGTCGAGCGCGTCGAGAAGTCGCCGGGCGTGAAGTCCGCCGAGGGCGCGGTCGGCAGCATGAGCGTCACGGTGGTCGACTCCGACAACAAGAACATGGGGTCGACCACCGGTGCCCCGACCATCGCGGGCAACTGGACGGCCAACGACCTCCGTTCGATGGAGATCACCTCCGGGCACGCCCCGCGGGGCCCCACCGAGGTCATGGTCGACGCCGACACCGCCGACAAGCACGGCCTGGCGCTGGGCGAGGAACTGCGCACCATCACCGTCACCGGTGACCTCCGGGCGGAGATCGTCGGCATCGCCACCTTCAAGGTGACCAACCCGGGCGCCGCCGTCGTCTACTTCGACACCGCGACCGCCCAGCGCGGACTCCTCGGCGGGACCGGCCTGTTCACGCAGATCAACGTGGTGGCGGAGCAGGGGGTGAGCGACACGGAGCTGAAGGCGGACCTCGCGGGGTCGCTCGGGGGCGCGTACAAGCTCCAGACGCAGAAGGAGATGACGGACGCGGGCAAGGACAGCGTCGGCTCGTTCCTCGACGTGATGAAGTACGCCATGCTCGGCTTCGCCGGGATCGCCTTCCTCGTCGGCATCTTCCTCATCGTCAACACCTTCTCCATGCTGGTCGCCCAGCGGACCCGCGAGATCGGTCTGATGCGGGCCATCGGCTCCAGCCGCAAGCAGGTCAACCGTTCGGTGCTGCTGGAGGCCGTGCTGCTCGGTGTCGTCGGCTCGGTCGCCGGTGTCGCCGCGGGCGTCGGACTGGCCGTGGGCCTGATGGAACTCATGTCGTCCATGGGCATGGAGCTGTCCACCCAGGACCTCACCGTGAACTGGACGACCCCGGTGATCGGGCTGACGCTCGGCGTGATCGTCACCGTGCTCGCCGCGTACATACCGGCCCGCCGGGCCGGGAAGGTCTCGCCGATGGCGGCGCTGCGGGACGCCGGTACGCCGGCCGACGGCCGCGCCGGACGGGTCCGGGGCACGATCGGCGTGCTTCTCACCGCCGGGGGCACCGCCGCGCTGCTGGCCGCCGCCGGGTCCGGGAAGGCGAGCGAGGGCTCCCTGTTCCTCGGTGCGGGCGTGGTGCTGACGCTTCTCGGCTTCGTCGTCGTCGGGCCGCTGCTCGCCGGGTTCTTCGTCCGGGTGCTGAGCGCGGTCGTGCTGCGGGGCTTCGGCCCGGTCGGCCGGCTGGCCGAGCGCAACGCGCTGCGCAACCCGCGGCGTACCGGAGCCACCGGCGCCGCCCTGATGATCGGTCTGGCCCTGGTGGCCTGTCTGTCGGTGGTCGGCTCGTCCATGGTCGCCTCCGCGACGGACGAACTGGACCGCACGGTCGGGGCCGACTTCATCGTCGAGTCCGGCACCGGCCAGCCGATCGTCCCGCAGGCCCAGAAGGCGATGGAGGGGACACCCCACATCGCGCACGTCACCGAGTACAAGCAGATCGAGACCACGCTGACCCTGCCCGACGGCACGACCACCGGCGACGACCTGACGGCGGCCGACCCGACGTACGCGGAGGATCTGCGCCGGGAGACCGTCGCGGGCGACCTGTCCGCCGCCTACGGCAAGGACGCGATGTCCGTCGGCGAGGGCTTCGCCAAGGAGCACGCGCTGAGGGTCGGGGACGAGCTGACCGTCGCGTTCAAGGGCGGTGAGAACGCCCAACTCACCCTCGCGGCGATCACCTCCGACGACGTGTCGATCGACAAGGGCTCCATGTACGTGGCCCTCTCCACCGTCGAGCGGTATCTGCCGGCCGACCTGATGCCGAAGAACCTGCTGATGTTCGCGGCGGCCGAGGACGGCAAGGAGAAGGAGGCGTACGCGGCGCTCAAGGACTCGCTCGCCCCGTACCCGCAGTACAGCGTGCAGGACCAGACGGACTTCAAGCAGGATCTGAAGGACCAGATCGGCCAGCTGCTGAACATCGTCTACGGGCTGCTCGGACTCGCGATCATCGTCGCGGTGCTGGGCGTGGTGAACACCCTCGCGCTGTCGGTCGTGGAGCGCACCAGGGAGATCGGGCTGCTGCGGGCCATCGGCCTGTCGCGCCGTCAGCTGCGCCGCATGATCCGGCTGGAGTCGGTGGTCATCGCCCTCTTCGGCGCGCTGCTCGGCCTCGGTCTGGGCATGGGCTGGGGCACCGCCGCGCAGAAGATCCTCGCGCTGGAGGGCCTGGGGGTGCTGGAGATCCCGTGGCCGACCATCACCGGGGTGTTCGTGGCCTCGGCCTTCGTGGGACTGTTCGCCGCGCTCGTCCCGGCCTTCCGGGCCGGCCGGATGAACGTGCTGAACGCCATCGCGACGGACTGAGTCCTTCCGCTCGGGACAGGTGGATCACCGTAGGTTTTCGGCTCCGGTGGGTGCGTCTCGCACCCGCCGGAGCCGATCGCGTTCTCCCAGTTCAGGGCGGTGCTGACAACAAGCTGCGCGCGTAGATGCAGCAAGCTGACACGCCCCCGCACCCCATTTCGAGACACCCGCTGCCATGGTCGTCCCACCGGAAGCGAACCGGTCCTACGGAACGATTCAACAGGGGGAATTGTGTTCGGTGTCCCGCACGGCAACTCCGGGAAAACCAGCGTCCGTTCGCGTACCGCGCGCACCGCGCTCGCTCTTGGTCTCTGCACCGCCGCGCTGACCCTCTCCGCGGGCGCCGCCTCCGCCGCCGACCCCGAACCCGCCCCGGCCCCCGACCCGCTGACCCTGTGTCAGACGGACGGCGCCACCACCTCCGCGCCGGTCTCCGGCGAGATCCCGACCGTCTGCAAGCTCGTCAACGGCTGGGACTGAGGACCGGTCCGTGCGGTTTCAGCTCCTCGGGCCGCTCAGCATCACCGACGGCTCCGACACCGTCGTCCTCCAGCCGTCGAAACCCACCATTCTCCTCGCCTCACTTCTTCTGCATGCCAACTCGGTCGTCTCCGCGGACTACTTGCAGCGGACGATGTGGGGCGAGGAACAGCCCGCCACCTCCCGCGCGGCACTCCAGACCTGTGTGCTGCGGCTGCGCCGGCTGTTCACCAAGCACGGCGTCACCGAGACCCCGATCGAGGCCGTGCCCGGCGGTTACCGGATCACGGCCGGGCCCCGCCATCTCGACCTGATCGGTTTCCGCGAGGAGGTGCGGCGGGCCGCCGAACTCCCCGACCCGGAGAGCGAACTGCACGTCCTCAAAGGGGCGTTGGCACTGTGGGAGGGCTCCGTCCTGGCCAACGTACGCTCCGACGTGCTGCACCGCGACGAAGTCCCCCGGCTCGTCGAGGAGCGGCTGCGCACCCTGGAACGGGCCTGCGACCTCAAACTGCGGCTCGGCCGCTGCGGCGAGGCGCTGGTGGAGCTGTGGAGCGCCAGCCGGGCCCACCCCGGGCACGAGCGGTTCCGGGAGCAGCTCATCGAGGCCCTGTACCGCACCGGCCGGCAGACCGAGGCGCTCGCCGAGTACCGGCTGGTCAAGGACTATCTCCACGACGAGCTGGGGGTGGACCCCTCACCCGCGCTGCGCCGGCTGGAGATGGCCATCCTGCGCGGTGAGGACCTGGGACCGGCCGACGACCGGCGCCCCGGCGACTCCGCGTACGTCTCCGGCGGCGGTGAACAGCGGCAGACCGTCGCCCCCGCCGTGGCCCCGGCGGCGACGGTGGAACCGGTCACGGCCGTCCACTCCTTCACCGGGCGCGCCGCCGAGAGCGCCGCGCTCCTGGAGCGGCTGACCGCGCCCGGCCACGACCCCGTCACGCTCCTGGTGTCCGGCGCCCCCGGCATCGGGAAGTCCGCGCTGGCCCGGCACCTCGCCCACCAGGTCAGGGACCGTTTCCCGGCCGGTCTGTTCCTGGTGCGGATGGTCGGCCCGGACGGTACGCCGCGCAGGTCCGACGACGCGGCGGCCGAGGTGGCGGCCGTGCTGCGCGAGAAGGCACCCGGCGAGCGGGCCCTGCTCGTGCTGGACGACGTGGTCGACGCCGACCAGGTACGGCCGCTGCTCCCGTCCGGCGCGGACGGCGCGGCGATCGTCACCAGCCGGCGCGGCCTCGCCGGGCTCGTCGCCACCCACGGCGGGTGGGTGCTGCGGCTGGGCACCTTCACCGAGGAGGAGTCGTACGCGCTGCTGGTCGCCGTCCTCGGCACCGAACGCGTCGGGGCGGAACCGGAGGCGGCCCGCCGACTCGCCGCCGCCTGCGGCCACCACCCACTCGCCCTGCGCATCATGTCGGCCCGGCTGCTCACCCGGCCCGCGCTGCGGCTGGCCGACTCCTTGAGCTGGCTGGCGGAGGACCCGCTGGCCCGGCTCTCGCTCGCCGACTCGCCCGACCTGTCCGTGCACCGTGTGCTGGGGGAGGCGCTCGACCGGCTCGAACCGCCGCTCGCCGACGCCTTCCTGAAGGTCGCCGCGCAGATTCCCGACCACTTCACGGCCGAGGACGGGGTGCGGGTGCTCGGGATGTCCCCCGCCGAGGCGGACGACGTCCTGGACCGGCTCGCCGACGCCGGACTGCTGGAAGAAGGGCCGCCCGGCCCGTACCGGGTGCACGAACTGCTCCGTGTGTACGCGCGCAGAACCGCGCCGTATCGATCCAGACCGATACAGAAGGTGTGAATCCCATGGCTGAAGAAGCGACCGCGACTCCGACGGCCGTCGCGCCTGAGGAGGCACCGGCGGAGCCCACCGCCGTGCCCGCGCCCGCCGCGTCCACCCCCGCGCCCGCCGCCGCGTCCGCCTTCGACGCCCTGGCCGGCACCCGGCCCCGGGTCCGCCGCGACGTCCTCTTCACCGAGACCCCCGGCGGCGTCCTCTTCCACAACGCCGACGGCGGCTTCCACCTCACCGGCCGCAGCGCCTACCGCTTCGCCTCGCTGATGGTGCCGCACCTGGCGGGCCACCACCGGCTCGGCGACATCTGCCAGGGCTTCGGACCGGCGCAGCGCGCCATGGCCGCCGAACTGGTCAAGACGCTGTACGAGCGCGGCTTCGCCCGTGACATCCCCGAGGACGAGACCGCCGCCCCCGAGGCGGCCCCCGGCACTCCCGCCGGGGCCCACACCCTCACCGACGCGGTCGGCACCCGCTTCGCCGCCCAGATCGCGTACGCCGACCACTACGCCGACGGCGCCCCCGCCCGCTTCCTCCGCTACCGCACCACCCGCGTCGCGATCCTCGGCACCGGCCCCGTCGCCCGCTGGTGCGCCCTCAGCCTCGTCCGCAACGGCGGCTCCCACCTCGCCGTCGAGGGCGCGGAGACGGCCGGCGACCCGGTCCTGACCGCCGAGATCGCCGAACTGGCCGCGCAGGACTGCCCGGTGACCCTCGACACCCTCCCCGCGCACCCCGGCTGGCCCGCGCTCGACGGCTACGACATCGTCGTCGTCACCGGCGCCGACGCCTCCCCGCGCACCCACGCCCTGCTGTCGGCGGGCGTGCCCGAGGGCACGACCCTCATCCCCGCCTGGACGTTCGGCCGCCGCTCGGTCACCGGGCCGCTCAGCAGGGCAGGTTCGGCCGGCTGCTGGTCCTGCGCGGTGCTGCGCCTCGGCGGCAACACCGACGCCGGAACGGCCGCCGACATCTGGAGCGAGGTCGCCGGAGGCGCCGTCGCCGGCGCCTCCGGACGGTCCGCCCCGACCGGCCCCGTCGCCGCCATGTCCGGCAACCTCCTCGGCTACGAGGTCTTCCGCCTCACCACCGGCGTCCTGCCCGCCGAGACCGACGGCCAGGTCCTCGTCCAGGACCTCGAATCCCTCGACGTGATGGCCGAGCCCGTCCAGCCGCACCCCCGCTGCGCGCTGTGCGCCCCCGCCGCCCGTACCCCGCGCCCCGCCCTCCCCGGCGGGCTGACCCTCCCCGTCACCCCGACCGTGGAGAGCGCGGGCGAGGCGGAGGCCCTGGTCGAAGGGCTCAACCGGATCAGCTCGGTCCTGGTGCGCCCCTTCACCGGCATCTTCGCCCGGTACGACGACGAGAGCCTCACCCAGACCCCCCTCAAGATCAGCCGCGTCGAACTCGCCGTCGGCCACGGCCCGCGCCGCGCCGTCGCCGCCTTCGACGTGCACCACCTCGCCGGCGCCCGGCTGCGCGCCCTGTACGCGGCGGCCGAGACGTACGTCGAGCACGTCGTCCCGGTCGTCCCCGGGGCCGGTGACCCCGCCGACGGCATCCCCGCGCTCGGCCCCGACCGGCTGACCACGGGCAGCGGCACCACGACCGGCACCGAAGCGGTCCGCGCCTGGGTCACCGCGACGTCGCTGCTCACCAAGGAGCCGGTACGCGTACCGGCCGCCGCCGTACGGCCGTTCGGCCCGTACAACGCCGACCGCCTGCACCAGCCGACCACCGCCGGCGCGGGCGCGGGCCCCGGCCCCCAGGAGGCGGCGGGCCGCGGGCTGCTCTCCGCGCTCGCCCACGGCGCGCTGCTGCGGGCGGTACGCGGCGAGGCGCCCGGCGCGCTCGTCACCTCCCCGGCGGCCGGTGAGCCGGACGCCGACCCGGAGCTGGTGTTCCTGCTCAAGTCCGTGCCGAACGTGGGCATCGGGGCCGAACTCGTCGACCTCGGCGAGCGGGAGCACTCCGGCGCCCATGTCGTCCTCGCCCGCGAGACGGACGGCGCCGACGGCACCGGAGGACGGGGCCGCTGGGCCGTGGCCGCCGGGCTGTCCCGTACCGGCGCCGCGTGCGCCGCGCTGCGCGACCTCCTCGGCCAGGTGCAACTCGCCGCCGAGGAGCCGGAGTCGGCCGTCGACCTCGGCGACCCGCTGATGCGCGACCTCGCCGCCGCGACCGTCCCGGTGACCGCCGGACCGGTCGCCGCCGACGCCACCGCCACCACGTTCGACGCGGTCCTCGACCGGCTGCGGGCCGCCGGGCGCGACGTGCTGTACATCGACACCACCCCCGCCGACCTGCCCTCCGGCGGCATCAGCACCGCACGCGTCCTGCTCACCACCGCCTCCACCGGCGGCGCCGACGCGGAGGGCGCACCCGATGCCGGCTGACGCACCCTGGGAGCGGTCCGCCCGCGACCTCGCCACACTGATGCGCCGCAGTCTCGACGCGCCCGGCGGGCCCGCCCCCGTGCTCGACGTCGCGCCGCTCGGCGTCCGCGACGCCTTCACCGACGAGCGCCCGGCCCGGCGGGACGGCGGGGTGCCCGTACGGTTCTACGGCCGCCACGCCGTCGTCGGCCCCTTCACCGCCCCCGGCGCGGACGACCGTCCCTGCGCCCGCTGTCTCGCCCGCCGCTGGCAGGGCGTGCGCTCCGTCGCCCTGCGCGAGGCCCTGGAGCTGGGCTCCGGCACCAGCGCGGCGGGCGAGTCGCCGTACATCACCCCGTTCTCCGCCGACGCCCTCGCCGGGCTCGTGGCGGCCCGACTCGCCGGGGAGGCGCCGTCGGCCGGCCCCTTCCCGGCGGTCCACCTCGTGGACCTGGAGACCCTCCAGGTCCGGCACTACCCCCTGGTGCCGGACCCGGAGTGCCCGCACTGCGGGCGCGGTGAGGACGACACCGCCGAGGCGGCCGTCCTCACCCTGGACTCCGCGCCCAAGCACCGGCCGGGCAGCTTCCGGGTCCGGGACATCGGCGCGTACGACCTGTCCGTGGAGCCGTACGCCAACCCGGTCTGCGGCTCCCTCGGCCCCTCCGTCGTGCACGACATCTCGTCCCCCTCCACCTCCGCGACCATCGGCTGCTTCTCGATGCGCAGCGGCGACTATCTGCGCGAGACGTTCTGGGGCGGCCACGCCGACACCTTCGCGCACAGCGTGCGCATCGGGGTGCTGGAAGGTCTGGAGCGGTACGCCGGGATGCGCTCCCGTGCCAAGACGGCGGGCACGCGGGGTTCGCTCAACGGGCTGCGCGCCGCCGGGCAGCAGGTGGTCGACCCGCGCGAAGTGGGCCTGTACTCCGAGGAGTTCCACCGCGCCAACCCGCGCGTCACGCCCTTCCACCCGGACCGGGAACTGCCCTGGGTCTGGGGATACTCGCTCCGCGACCACCGGCCCGTCCTCGTCCCCGAGGTGCTGACGTACTATCACGCGCCCGGTCTGGAGAACCGGTTCGTGCAGGAGAGCTCCAACGGCTGCGCGTCCGGCGGCTGCATGGAGGAGGCCGTCTACTTCGGCCTGATGGAGGTCGTCGAACGCGACGCGTTCCTCCTCACCTGGTACGGCGGCGCCGCCCTGCCCGAACTCGACCCGCGCACCAGCACCCGCGCCGCCACCCGGCAGATGGTCGACCGGCTGGAGATGTACGGCTACGAGGCCCGCTTCTTCGACACCCGGATCACCTTCCCCGTCCCCGTCGTCACCGGCGTCGCCGTCCGCCCCGACGGCGGACCGGGCCGCATGTGCTTCGGCGCGGGCGCCGGACTCGACCCCGAGTCCGCGCTGGCCGGGGCGCTCTGCGAGATCGCGACCGACGCCGTCAACCTCCAGGGCCGCACCCGGCGCGACGAGGCCCGGCTGCGCGCCATGGCCACCGACTACGACAAGGTCGCCGCCCTGCACGACCACCCGCTCGCCTACGGCATCCCGGAGATGGGGAACAACGCCCACTTCCTGATCGGCGTGCCCGGCGCGCCCCGCACCCGCACCCGCTCCCTCGCGGAGGCGTACGGCGACGGATCGGTGCCGCCCGTCTCGGACGACCTTCGCGACGACCTCGCCCGGTGCGTGGAGGCGGTCACCGACAAGGGGTTCGACGTGGTCGTGGTCGACCAGACCATGCCCGAACAGCGCGATCTCGGTCTGACGACGGTCTCGGTGCTCGTCCCCGGGCTGCTGCCCATCGACTTCGGCTGGACCCGGCAGCGCGCGCTCGGCATGCCCCGGCTGCGCACCGCCCTGCGCGAGGCCGGGATTCGCGACCACGACCTGACCGACGCCGAACTGAACCTGACGCCGCACCCCTTCCCCTGAGCCCCTGAGCACCGAGGGCCGGCCCCGAACCCCCGACCCGCACCCTGACCCGCATCCCCGAGAGGAGTCCCACCATGGGGTACGCCCATGACTACGCCGCCGCGATCATGCAGCGGGGCCGGGTCCCGATGGCACCGGCCGACTTCGTGCCGAACTGGTCCGACGGGCCGCGCAAGGCGAAGTACTACCCGGGCGTCGACAGCCTGCCGCTGCCCGACTCCGGCTACCCGGCGGACGCCCGCCTGGACCACGCGTTCGCCGCCGGGGCCCAACGGCCCGCAGACGACGCCCCGTTCGACGCCGGGACGCAACAGCCCCCGGCCGACGGCGCGTTCGACCTGACGTCGCTGTCCGGGATGCTCCTCGACTCCTACGGACTCACCGGCCGCCGGCTCGGTGTCCAGGCCAACACCGACCTCAGCGCCCTGCCGTTCTACCCGCTCGCCAACTGGTCGCGCGGCTCCGCCTCCGGCGGCGGCCTCTACCCCGTGAGCGTCTACTGGGTCTCCGGACCGGGCGGCCCCGTCACCCCCGGCGTCCACTACTACTCCACCCGCCACCACACCATGCAGCGGCTGCTCACCGGAGACGTCTCCGGCGAGGTGCGCGCCGCGCTCGGCGGACCCGGCGCGGACACCGACCAGTACCTGGTCCTGGGCATCAAGTACTGGCAGAACGCCTTCAAGTACAACAGCTTCTCGTTCCACGCCGTGAGCATGGACCTCGGCGCGGCCGTCGGTACCTGGCGCATGTGGGCCGGCGCGCGCGGGCTGTCCGTCGAACCGGTGATGTGGTTCGACGAGGCGCGCCTCCAGAAGCTGCTCGGCGTACGGCCCGAGGAAGAAGGGGTGTTCGCGGTCATCCCCCTCAAGTGGACTGGACAGCAGGCGAGTTCACACTCCGCCGAGGCCGCCCCCGCCGACGTCTCCGTGCGCCACCGGGACATCGAGCGCTCCCGCGAGGTCCTGACCTTCGACGCGCTGCTGAAGATGCAGGCCACGACCGCCGAGCACGCCACCGAGCGCCCCGCCCCCGGCGCGCTGGCACCCGCCGCCGCGCCCCCGGCCGACCCCATGCGGCCGGGGGCGCCGCTGCCTTCCGCGCGGCCCATGCCCGTCGACGTGCGGACCGCGCTGCGCCGCCGCCGCAGCAGCTTCGGCCGCTTCGACGCCGCCCGCCCCGTCACGGGCGATCAACTGGCGGCCTGCCTCGGCGCGGCGGACGCGGGCTCCCGGCTCGGCGGCGACACCGGCACGGGCGCGGCGGACGGCGTCCGGCTCACGAAGCTGTACGCGTTCGTCAACCACGTCGAGGGACTGGAGCCGGGCGCCTACGAGTACGACCCCGACGCCCGTGACCTGCGGCTGGTCAAGGCCGGGCGCCCCGGCGAGTTCCTCCAGCGCAACTACTTCCTCTCCAACTACAACCTGGAGCAGGCCGGCGCCGTCCTGGTGCCCACGATCCGCACCTCCGCCGTCCTCGACGCCGTCGGCGACCGGGGCTACCGCCTCGTCAACGCGACCATCGGCGCCGTCGCGCAGTCCCTCTACACCGCGTGCTCCGGGCTCGACCTGGGCTGCGGCGTCGCGCTCGGCTTCGACAACGTCTCGTACATCGAGGAGCTGGGGCTCGACGCCACCGGCGAGGCCCCGCTCCTGATCATGATGGTCGGCAACGAGCGCCCCGCCCCCGCCGACTTCCGGTACGAGATCGCCTGAGCCGATGACCAACCGGATGGGGAAGCACGATGCCTGACCAGGCGCACCACGCACACGGGCAGGACCCGAGACGCGCGTTCATGCTGCGCGTCGCGGGGCTGCCGATCGACACCGTCCGCGCCCTGCGCTGCCCGGAGAGCCGCCGCTGGGCGGACACCGTGCTCGCCGAGGAGGAGCGGCTGAGGGCGGCGGGGGAACACGTCGGCGACCTGCTGCACGACCTCGTCGGGCGGACCGGCGACGGCGCGGACGCCGCGCCCGGCGAGGCCGCCGACCGGCGCGCCCTGCTGAAGCTGCGCCGCGAGGTCTTCAACAACCGGCTGCCCGGACGGCCGGACGCCGCGCTGGCGCTGGTCGCCGGGCGGGACGCGGCCACCGGCGAGACCTTCGCGCACTGGCTGCGCGACCGGCGCGAACTGGCCGGACTGCGCGCCGCCGGAGCCGGGTTGTTCGCGGGCGAGAGCGCCGGGGCGCGCGCCGCGCTGCGCGGGATCGCGGGGGAGGAGCGGCTGCGCAAGGGGCTGCTGCTGGCCTCGCCGACGCTCGAATCGCAGCTGGACGCCTTCGTCGCGCAGGGCGGCGACGGCAGGCCCGACAAGCGCCGCCGGAAGATCGAGCGCTCCCTGCTCTCGTACCTCTACCGCACCGTCTGCAAGACCAGCCCGTTCTCCACCTTCACCGGGGTCGCGCTGGGCGAGTTCGACGAGGGGGCGGACCGGCCCGGCGGATTCGAGGTGCGGGTCGCCGAGGAGTGGACCGGCCACGCGCGGCTCAACGTCGTCGCGCTCGGCCGGCTCGCCGAGTGCGTCGTCGCCGATCCGGTACGCCGCGCGGACCTGCCCGTCGCCCCCGCCTCCGGGTGGGGCAAGGACGACGACCGGGTGCGGTACGTACGCCGCTGGGTCACCACCGGCGACGACGACACGGCCGTCACCTTCGACGCCGTCAAGGACCGGCTGTTCTTCCTGCGCCGCAGCGGCACCCTGGACCGGCTGCTGGACTTCTTCGAGGAGCACCCGGCGCCCCGCTACGGCGAGCTGGCCGCCTGGCTCGCGAAGGACGCGGGAGCCGGGGCCGACGAGGCGGAGCAGTACCTCGCCGCGCTCCTGGACCTGGGCATGGTCCAAGTACCCGCGCTGCGCACGGCCGTTCACGACACCGACCCGCTGCGCGCCTTCCAGCGCTCGCTGCGCGCGCTGGACCGGCCGTGGGCCGCGGAGCTGGCCGGGCGGCTGGACGAGGCCGTCGCGCTGACCGACCGGTTCGCCGGGTCCGCGCCCGGCGGGCGCCGCGAGGTGATCGACGCCCTGCGCACCACGCTGCGGGACATCCAGTCCGCGCTCGGCGCCGAACAGCCGCGCGTACCGCAGACCCTGCTGTACGAGGACGCGGCGGCCGGGCGCGGGACGGTGATGGACCTCGGGGCCTGGCGCGCGCTGACGGCGCGGCCGCTCGGCCGGGTGGAGAGCGTGCTGCCCGCGTTCGATCTGACGCTCCCTCAGCGAGTCACGTTCAAGGGCTTCTTCCTGGCCCGGTACGGGCAGGGCGGACGCTGCGACGACCTCCTCAAGCTGGTGCACGACTTCCACGAGGACTTCTTCGACCAGTACATGACGTTCACCGCGAGCCGGACGGCGTTCGACGCGGACGGGCAGTACGTGCCCGAGGTCAACTGGCTCGGGCTGCCGCAGCTCAAGGCCCTCGACACGGCACGGCAGTTGTTCGTGGAACGGATGCGCGCCCTCTGGGCCGCGAGCACCGCCGACGACAGCGCCGCCGACGCGGACGTGCACCTGGACGCGGACTTCCTCGCCGAGGTCGCCGCCGAACTGGCCCCGGCCGCACCGGCGTTCGCCCCCATGAGCCACCACATCCAGCTCGCCGACCGCCCGCACGACCCGCTGGTGGTGCTCAACCGCTCGTACGGCGGCCTGTCCTTCCCGTTCAGCCGCTTCACCCCGTGCTTCGACGGGCTCGACGCCGACCTGCTGGCCGGCGCGGACCTGGTGTGCCCGCCCGGCGCGGTGTTCGCCGAGGTCACCGGCGGCCCGGTGACCAGCAATCTCAATCTGCACGGGCGGCTCACCGAGTACGAGATCGTCTGCCCCGGCGAGAGCGGCACGCTGCCGGAGGAGTACCGCATCCAGCTGGACGACCTGTTCCTCGTCCACGACGAGACCGCCGACCGGCTGGTGCTGCGCTCGGCCCGGCTCGACCGCGAGGTCGTCCCCGTCTACCTCGGCTATCTCGTGCCGCTCGCCCTGCCCGAACTGCCCCGCACCCTGCTGCTCCTGTCGCCGACCTCGATGGCCCCGCTCAACGTGTGGGGCGGCGTCCCGGAGGGCGAGCCGGCCGGCGGCGTCACCCGCAGGCCGCGCGTACGGCACGGCAGCGTCGTCCTGAGCAGGCGCAGCTGGAGCGCGCCCGCCGCCCGGCTCCCGCTCCAGGCACCGGGGATCTCCGACGACGAGTGGTTCCTCGGCTGGCACCGCTTCCGGCGCGCGACCGGGCTGCCCGACCGGGTCTTCGTGACCGTCTCGGACAGCGGGGCGCGCGGCGCGACGGGCGCCAAGCCGCAGTACCTGGACTTCGACAGCGCCCTCTCGCTCTCCGCGTTCGAGGCGCTCCTCAAGACGGACGAGGCACGGGTGGTGTTCCGCGAGACGCTCCCGGACGAGGACGGGCTGCACGCCGTCTCCGCACGGGGCCGCCATGTCGCCGAACTGGCCGTCGAGACCCTGGCCGGTACCGCCGCCCCGCCCGCATCCCCCGCACCCGCCCCGGACCCCGTGTCCGCCGATCCCGCACGGAGGGACGCCCCATGACCGGCCCCGTGACCCCCGTACCCGCGTCCGCCCCCGGCGCCTGGCAGGCCACGCACGTCTTCTACGCCGCCAACCCCCGGCCCTTCCTGCTCCAGTGCGTGCGCCCGCTCGTCGCCGAGCTGGAGGCGGACGGACTGATCGACTCCTACTTCTTCATCAACTACTGGCTCGAAGGCCCGCACGTACGGCTGCGCCTCAAGCCGTCCGGCGAGGCGGCGGCCGCCGCCGTACGCGCCCGCACCGAGCGGGCGATCGACGCGTTCCTCGCCGAGCGCCCCGCGCTCTACGAGGTCGACTCCGGCTTCCTCAACGACTTCTACAACACGCTGTTCGACATCGAGTTCCCCGGCAGCGAGCGCGGCCACTACATGGACGACCAGGGCCGGATGAATCTGCGCCCCAACAACTCGCGCAGCGCCGAGCCGTACGAGCCGGAGTACGGCAAGTACGGCGGCCCCGCCGGGATCGAGCTGGCCGAGTGGCACTTCCGGCACTCCAGCGATCTCGTCATCGAGGCCCTGCGCACCAAGAACCTGCATCTGCGGACCGTGCTGCTCGGCACCTCCGCCCAGCTGATGATGGTCATGTCGGGGACCTTCCTGCCCGACGACCGGGAGCTCGCCGGATATCTGGAGAGCTACTACGAGTTCTGGCACACCGCGTTCCCCGGCACCGGCTTCATCGGCACCTCCGAGTACGACAAGAACTACGCGGCGATGGCCCCCGGCCTCACCGACCGGTTCGCCCGCGTCCGGGCCGCCGTGGGCGCCGGAGAACCCGGCCGGCTGCCCGCCTTCCTCGCGGGCTGGGCCGAACACTGCGCCGAACTGAACACCCGGGCACGTGAGTCGGCCGCCAACGGGGACCTGGTGTTCCGGTCCTGGGACGGCGAGCGGGACGAGCGGGTGACGGACCCGGCGGTCGCGCTGCCGCTGCTCCTGTCCCCGTACATGCACATGACCAACAACCGGCTTCATGTGACAATCCGCGACGAGGCGTATCTCTCGCACGTCCTGGCCCGGACGCTGCGGGAGTCCGTCGCGCCCCCGGAGACGGACGCGGAGCCGGACGTGAAGACCGGCGCGAACACGGAGACGACGACGGACGCGGCGACCGGCACGGAGACCGGCGCGGCGACCCGGACCGGGGCCGCGACCGGAACCAGGACCGACAGCGAGACGGAGGCGGAGGCGGTGGCCGCGCCATGACCGCCCCCACGGGCCGCGCCCCCGCCGGGGGCGCCCCGGCCGACCGGTACCGGCCGGAGCTGCGCCCCGGCGTGCTGGTCAGCGACGCGTTCCTGCTCGGCCCCCGCACCGTGCACCTCGTCAAGGAGCCGGAGAGCGGCAAGTCCTACGAGGTCGGGGCCAAGGAGCACTTCCTGATCGCCCGCATGGACGGCACCCGCGGCCTGGACGACCTGGGCGCGGCCTACGCGGCGGAGTACGGCAAACGCCTGGGCGACGCCAACTGGCAGCAACTGCTCGGCATGCTCGGCGCCCGCGGACTGCTCGCGGGCGGCCCCCCGGCCGCCCCGGCCGAACCGGCCGCCATCCCCGCCGACCCGCCGAAGCGCACCCTGCTGCGCGGCACGCTCCCCCTGGTCGCCGACGCGAACGCCACCGCCGAACGCCTCCACCGCACCGTCGGCTTCCTGCTCGCCGCGCCCGTCGTCGTCCCGCTGCTCCTGCTGATCGCCGCCATGGAGACGGTCGCCGTCGCGCGCCTCGGCGAACTCCTCGACGGGGCGGTCGCCCTCTTCACCAACCCGGTCCTGCTCGCCGGTTCCGCCGTCCTGCTCTGGTTCAGCACCGCGCTGCACGAACTGGCCCACGGAGTGGTGGCGAGACGGTACGGCGGACAGGTCGCGGAGATCGGACTGCGCTGGCGCCTGCCCGTCGTGATCATGTACTGCACGGTCGACAACTACCTTTATCTGCGCACCCGCTGGCACCGGATCGCGACCGCCGCCGCGGGCGCGGTGATGAACCTGGCGGTGCTGCTGCCGTTCTGCGCGGTGTGGCTGTTCGTCCCGGTGGACGACGCCACCGGCGAGGCGCTGGCCGGACTGCTGCTCCTCGGCAGCGTGCAGGCACTGGCCATGCTCGTCCCGTTCCCGCCGCTCGACGGGTACAAGATCGCCTCGCAGCTGTGCGGCGCGACCGGACTCGCCGCCTCCAGCCGGGAGTACGTACGGCTCGCCGTACGGCGCGACCCGGCCGCGAAGACGTACCCGCGCCGCGCCCGTACCGCCTTCCTCGGCTACACGGCCGGCTCGCTGCTCGTCCTCGCCGGGCTCGTCGCGGCCGTCGTCGCCCTGCTCCTCCACTTCCTCACCACCTGAGCCCGTACGCCCCGCACACCACGCCCCGCTGTCAAGGAGACCCGCATGACCCCCACACCCACCGACGACGCCGCCGCCGTCGTCCTCGACTCGATCCACAAGCGGTACGGGGAGAAGCGCGCGGTCGACGGGATCTCGCTGACCGTCCCGCGCGGCGAGTTCTTCGGGCTGCTCGGTCCCAACGGCGCGGGCAAGACGACGCTGGTCGAGATCATGGAAGGGCTGCGCCGCCCCGACTCGGGCACCGTCACCGTCCTCGGCCGGCACCCCTGGCCCCGCGACCCCGAACTGCTGCCCCGGCTCGGCGTCCAGACCCAGGCGTCCGCCTTCTTCGTACGGCTCACGGCCCGTGAGCACCTGGAGACGGTCGCCGCGCTCTACCGGTGCGACCGGGAGGCCGCCGCGCGCGGGCTCGCCGCCGTCGGCCTCACCGAACAGGGCGACGTCCGGGTGGACGACCTCTCCGGCGGCCAGCGCCAGCGCCTCGCCATCGCCTCCGCCCTGGTCCACGACCCGGAGCTGATCTTCCTGGACGAGCCGACGGCCGCGCTCGACCCGCAGGCCCGCCGCGCCCTGTGGCAGGTGCTGCGCGCGCTCAAGGGCGCCGGGCGGACCATCGTCTACACCACGCACCACCTGGACGAGGCCGAGGCGCTCTGCGACCGGGTCGGGATCGTCGTGGACGGCCGGATCGTCGCGCTGGACACCCCGGCCAGGCTCGTCGCCGCCGGCAGCCCCGTCACCCGGCTGCTGGTCCCCGCCGACCGGCTGTCGCTCGCCGACGCACAGGCCATCGCCGGGGTGCTGCGGGCCACCGTGGACGGCGACTCGGTGGTGCTGGAGACCGAGGACACGGGCCCGGTCCTGGCGGCGGTCGACGCGCTCGCCGGGCTGCGGGGCGTACAGACCCGCACGGCCAGCCTGGAGGACGTGTACCTCGAACTGACCGGCGGCGCGCAGCTGTCGGAGCAGGAGCAGCAGGAGCAGCAGGAGCAGCAGGAGTCGGAGTCCCGGCCGGAGCCGGAGCCGCAGCCCCAGGCGCAGCCGTGACCGAGGCCACGCCCGACACCCGGCGCCGACGCGCGACCGAGACCCCAGAGACGGAGCAACGACCATGAGCAGCACCAGCGCCGCGAGCCCCCCGCCCGCCACACCCCCCACGACGCCCACGGCGACAGGCACCCGCCCGCGCGCCACCAGCGCGTACTCCGCGCTGACCCGGGCCGGTTATCAGGCGTACACCCGGGACAGGACGACGCTCTTCTTCACGTTCGCCTTCCCCCTCCTCTTCCTGATCGTCTTCGGACTGATCTTCCACGGCATGACCGTCGAGGAGAGCGGACGCCCGTACATCAACTACATCGCGCCCGGTGTGCTGTCGTGGGGCGTCGCCAACGCCGCCGTGTTCGGCGTCGGGTTCGTCATCATGCAGTGGCGCCGCGACGACATCCTGCGGCTGATCCGGATGACACCGACCCCGCTGCCCGCCGTCCTCGGCTCGCGTTACGTGCTGGCGCTCGCCGTCGGCGCGGTGCAGGCCGCGATGTTCGTGCTCGTCGCGATGCTGCCGTTCTTCGGCCTCGAACCGGCGGGCAGCTGGCCGCTGGTGATACCGGTCCTGGTGCTCGGCATCACCGCGTTCCTCGCGGTCGGGGTCATCGTCGGCTCGTTCGCGAGGACGCCCGAGGCCGTCGCCGCCGTCGCCAACTGCCTGATGGTGCCGATGGCGTTCCTGTCCGGCTCGTTCTTCCCGCTCGACGCCATGCCGGGCTGGATGCAGAACGTGTCGCTGGTACTGCCGCTGCGCTACTTCAACGACGGTGTCTCCGCCGCGATCACCGGCGACGGCGGCAGCGGCGAGATCCTGGTGGCCTGCGGCGGCATCGCGGCCTTCGCCGTCGTCTTCTGCGCGATCGCGCTGAAGACCTTCCGCTGGAGCGACCAGTCATGACGACACGGACGCCCGAAGGGGAGAGCGTCGCCGTCGCCGACGGCGCCCCCCTGGAGCGGGGCCGCGCGCGCCTCCAGGAGGCGCTGACCGTACGGTACGACGCCGCCACCGCCCGCCCGGGGGAGCTGCCCGCGCCGCTCGTCGTGCCGCTCGGCGGCGCCGACGTCCTCGGCTTCGGACACCCCGACCCGTACGCCGTCCTGCGCCCGGAGGCAAACGTCCAGCTCACCGCGCGGGCCGCGCTGATCGGCCCCTGGGGCGGCACGGACCAGCGCGCCTGCGGCCAGTGCCTCGCCATGCGCTGGCAGCGGCTGCGCAGCCGCTCCGAGCGCGAGGCGCTGGAACTGGGCCACGAACCGCACGGCGCCGAGGACTGGCCGCTGCTCACCGACTACGCGGTGGACGCGATCTGGGCGGCGTATCTCGCCGTCCGCACCGGCGGGTTCACCCCGCCCGCCGACACCGCCGCCGACCGCGCGCTGCCGCAGGTCACCCGCGTCGACCTCGGCACCCTCGCCACCGCGACCTTCCCGCTGCTGCCGGAACCGCTCTGCCCCTCCTGCGTCCCCGAGCGCCCCGACACCGCCGACGACGCGCGCATGGATCTCGTCGCCCGCCCCAAGCCCGACCCGGACGGCTACCGGCTGCGCCCGCTCGGCGCGTACCCGCTGCCGACCGCCGCGCTCGCCAACCCCGTCTGCGGCGCGCTCGGTTCGGACACCTGGATCAACCCGGCCTCCACGACCACGGCGCCCGTCGCCGGCACCCACTTCGTACGCGGGTACGCCGGGCTCAACGACGTCACCTGGAGCGGCCAGGCCAACAGCTACTCCACCAGCCGCCGACTCGCGTTCCTGGAAGGGCTCGAACGGTACGCGGGCACCCACCGCCGCCGGGGCACCAGCCCGGTCCTCGACTCGTACACCAACCTCGCCGCCGACGCCCTCAACCCGGCCGACTGCGGCTTCTACGCGGACGCGACGTACGAGAAGGACCACCTGGTCAGCCCGTTCGACCCGGACCGGCCGATCCCCTGGGTCTGGGGCCACTCGCTGCGCGACGACCGCCCGATCCTCGTACCCGCCCGCCTCGCCCACTACAGCGCGGGCGTCGACGCCGACAACTTCGTCTTCGAATGCTCCAACGGCTGCGCCACCGGCGGGAGTCTGGAGGAGGCCATCCTCTTCGGCCTGCTGGAGCTGATCGAACGCGACGCGTTCCTCCTCGCCTGGTACGGCCGCGCCCGCCTCACCGAGATCGACCTCGGCTCCTGCCGGGGCGGCACCATCCGCACCATGCTCGACCGGGCCGCCCTGCACGGCTACGACGTGCACGCCTTCGACACCCGGATGGACCTCGCCGTCCCCGTCGTCACGGCCCTCGCGGTGCGCCGCGACGGCGGACTCGGCACGCTCTCCTTCAGCGCCGCCGCCGGGTTCGACCCGGAGGGCACCGTCGACGCGGCGCTCTCCGAAGTCCTCACCTACATCCCCCACCTGCCCTACCAGGTCGCCGAACGCGAGGGCGAGCTGCGGGAGATGGCGGCCGACTACCGCAAGGTCCTGCACCTGAAGGACCACGCGCAGCTGTACGGCCTGCCGGAGATGACGCACCACGCCCGGGAGTACCTGGAGCCCACCGCCGTACGGTCGCTGGACGAGACGTACGCCGACTGGGCGCCGCTGCGCCCGCGCACCGGGGACCTGCTGGACGATCTGCGGCTGCTGCGCGACGAGTTGGCGGGCGCGGGATACGACGTGATCGCCGTGGACCAGACGACGCCGGAACAGCGCCGGATGGGACTGCACACGGTGAGCACCACCGTGCCCGGTCTGCTGCCGCTGGACTTCGGGTGGACCCGGCAGCGGGCCCTGCTGATGCCCCGGCTGCGGACGGCGCTGCGGGCGGCCGGGCGGCGCCCGGACGACCTCCCGGAGCCGGACGTCAAGGCGGTCCCGCATCCGTTTCCCTAGGCACCGCGTGGCCCTGAGCGGTGTGCCCGGGGAGGTTCCCGGGCACCCGGCACTCGGCGGTTCCGGGCAGCACGGCAGCCGGCCCCTCCCCTGGTGGGTGATTCCCACGGAGGAAGGGGCCGGCGGCTCGCTGCGAAGCCGGATCAGGCGGAGCAGGAGGTGGTGCTGGTGGTGCTGGAGCAGGTCGACGTCGAGGAGGACGACGTGGAACCGGCGAGGACGACCTCGACCGCGTCCGAGTAGTCCGAGATCTCGAAGGTCTCCGACTCGAGCTCCAGGATCTCGTCGGCGAGGGTGGCGAGACCGGTCTTCGGGGCCATGGGGTTCTCCTTGTGTCAGCGGGGCTTCACCGGCCTGTCCGGCAGCGCCCCGTTGCGATGGACCCATTGCACCGGTGGCCGCTGTCAGTTGGGCCCGGCTTTCGCTGTCACTCCGCTGACACCCCGTGTCAGCGGAGCGCGTGCCAGATGCGCGTGCCCTGTCGCACGCTCGAACCTCAAGAAATGCTCAAGCATGGAATGCTTCGGCGAGGGCTCCGGCGGGGCTCGAACCGGACGTCGGCTCGAAACGGAACTCAGCAGGACTCCAGCCAGGGAGGTGGACGGCGCATGATCGACGCGCTGAACGAGGACGCGCCCCGAGCGCCCGGACGCGCCCGCGCATCGGCGCAGGCGCCGGGCCTTCCGCCCGCGCCCGCGCACGAGGGCCCGGCCGTGCCCGCGCCGCCCGTGGCCGAGGCCGTGCCCGCGCCGCCCGCGCACGAGGCACCGGCCTCCGGCCCCGCCGCCGTCCCCCGCGACACCCTGCGGGCCGCCCTCACGCTCTACCTCGACCTGCACGCCCACCCCGAACTGTCCGGCGCCGAGGCCCGTACCGCAGAAGCCTTCGGCGCCCACCTCCGGGGCGACGGCGCCACCGTGACCCACGGGGTCGGCGGCCACGGCGTCGTCGGCGTCCTGCGCAACGGCCCCGGCCCCACCCTCATGCTGCGCGCCGAACTCGACGCCCTGCCCCTCACCGAACGCACCGGCCTCGCGTACGAGAGCACCGTCCCCGGCACCATGCACGCCTGCGGCCACGACCTCCATCTCGCTTCCGCCGCGGGCGCGTTCACCCTGCTCGCACGGTCGGCCGCGAGCTGGAGCGGCACGCTGCTGGTCGTCGGCCAGCCCGCCGAGGAGACCCTGGAGGGCGCGGAGGCGATGCTCGCCGACGGCCTGTACGAGCGGTTCGGCACCCCCGACACCGTTCTCGCCCAGCACACCGCGCCCCTGCCGGCCGGCACCCTCGCCCACGGCCGGGGCCCGATCATGGCGGCGAGCGCCGCGCTGGACGTCGTCATCCACGGGTACGGCGGCCACGCCGGCACCCCCCAGCTCACCGTCGACCCCGTCGTGACCGCCGCCGCGACCGTCATGCGCCTCCAGACGGTCGTCTCCCGCGAGACGGCCCCCTCCGACCAGGTCGTCCTCACCGTCGGCTCCCTGCACGCGGGCAGCCGGGGCAACGTCGTCCCCGACGACGCCGAACTGAGCATCACCGTCCGCGCCGCCACCGACCAGGCCCTGGAACGGGCCGTGGCGGCGGCGACGCGGATCGTACGGGCCGAGTGCGCCGCCTCCGGCTGCCCCAGGGACCCCGACCTCACCGTGGTCTCCCGCTCCCCGGCCCTGCGGCCCGACCCGGCGGTGACGGCGGCCGTCCGGGCCGCCCACGAGCGGGAATTCGGCCCGCAGCGGGTCACCGACTGGCCGGGTTCCATGGCCACCGAGGACTTCCCGCGTTTCGCCGTCGAAGGTGTACGGACGGCATACTGGATGGTCGGTACGGTGTCCCCCCGTCAGTGGCGCGCCGCGCGCTCGGCGGGGCGGCCGGTGCCGCCCAACCACTCGGCGGAGTTCGCCCCCGACGTACGCACCGCCCTGCCGGCGGGTGTCGCGGCCATGGCGACGGCCGCCAGGCAGCTGTTCAAGGAGACGCGTTGACGATGACGGCCCAGTGGCACGGGTGCGCGGACCTCGCGGAGACCCCCGCGTATCTGGAGATGGTGACGGTCCGCGTGGACGACACGGCTCCCTCCGCCGAGACGACCGCCGTCCGCCTGCTGGGTCTGCTGCCGGGTCATCTGAGATGTGTTCCGGAGGTCATGGGGGACCGGGTGCGGCTGTGGATCGCGCGGGACGGCGGGACGAGCGACACCGACATCCGCGGCGCGGTCCGCGCGGTGCTGGCGGACACGGCACTGTGGGGCTGGACGGAACAGGACTGACCCCCGTGCCCGGATCGGCATGCCCCCGCGCGACACGTGTCAACGGGCTGTCAGATCCAGCCCCGTTCACGGGCCAGCAGCGCGCCCTGCGCGCGGCTCGCGGCCCCCAGCGCCTGAAGGAGGTCGGCCACGTGTCTTCGGTACGTACGGACCGAAATGCCCAACTCGCGCGCGCCCGCCTCGTCCTTGCCCACCGTGCACATCGAGATCAGCACCCGCCGCTCGATCTCACCGAGCCCGTCCACCTCGCCGGAACCCTCCCCGGTGACGCTGACCAGGTCGTCCGCCTGCGCCCATATCTTCTCGAACAGGGCGATGATGTTGGAGACGAGCCCGCTCTTGTGCGCCAGCAGCGCACCCCGCGCGGTGTTCTTCGGGTCGACCGGCACCAGGGCCGTACGGCCGTCGTACACCAGGATCCGTTCCGTGATGTTCTTCGCGACCCGGATCTGAGCCCCGCGCTTGACCAGCTCACGCAGATAGTCGTGGGTCGGCCCGTCGTCCAGCGCGGCGGCGAGCACCACGTTGCGGATACGCACCCCGCGCCGCAGACAGCGCAGATCCAGCGGGCGGGAACGCGCGATGTTCTCCGCCGAGAGCTTCCGGTACGGCTCCACGGACAGGATCTCGTCGCGCGCGAAGAACGCCAGGTCGTCGATCCGGTTCCGGATCTCCGTCAAGCCCTCCAACTGCTCGATCCCCTGCACCGGCGGCAGCCGGGACCCCTGCTCCGCGCGCAGCCCCTCGACCAGGTCGCGGGCCCGCATGACCCGGCGCAGCTCCTCGTGCAACTGGTTGAGCCGCGCGTCGGTCAGCCGCGCCAGCGCCACCCCGGGGTCGGCGGGGGAGACCTGACTGTGCGTACTGTCGGGATGGAGCAGCCCCAGCTCCCGCAGCCGGTCGAGACTGCGCCTGGCCTCGTCCGGCGGAGTGTGGACCAGCAGATGGATGTCGTCCGCGGACGTATCCGGATTACGGAGAAAGTGCCGGTAGATCTCTTCCTCGGTCGGAGAGACGCCGAAGACGGACATCTCGTTGTCGCCCAAGACTTGGCCTCCGCTACTTCATCAATTCACGCCGAGGACGGAATGGGTTGCCGATGCTGTTTCCCCGGTCCACCGCTCCCGCCGCCCGCGCGGCAGGGGAGGACCCTGGAGAGAGTAAAGGCAATGCCACGACTCTGTAACTGATCTTGCGTGGAACGGTGCCGAAGATATGGGTGAACCGGGCATGTCGTGACGCCCCGCGGTCCCCCCGGCGCACCGGGTCGTGCCTCTCCCAGGATTCCCACCCCGCCTCGACGAAATCGCCTCCCGCCGGGAGCCTATGCGCTCCACCCGCCGAGACGAAGGCGTAGAGCGCCCGCCCGTCGGTCGTCGTAGGCGGAGATGAGCCGCAGAGCCTCCGCCCGCTGCGCGTCCCCCGCACCGGGTGCCTCGGCCGGCTCTGTCGCGGACTGCTCCGTCGCGGACGCCAGTGCCGCGAGGGCCAGTGCCTCGTGCCAGGAGTCGCCGAGGTCGTGATGCACGGCGGCGGCACGACGGTGGAAGTGGACGGCTTCCTCCGGCCGGCCGAGCGCGCGGTACGCCTCACCCGTGCCGTACCAGGCCATCGCCTCACGACTTCGGTTGCCGAGCCGCCGGTGCAGCTCGGCGGAGCGCTGGTAGGAGGTGAGGGCGTCGGCGGTTCGGCCCAGAGCCAGTTGGGCGTCTCCGAGCGTCAGCAGCCAGTAGCCCTCATAGATCTGGTCGCGCAGGACAAGCGCGATGTTCATGGCCTCCTCGGCCAGGCGCAGCGCCTCGTCCAACTCGCCCCGCTCGCGGTGGAGACAGCTCAGGATGCGCAGAACGTTGCCTTCGCTCCCCGCGTTTCCCAGGGCGCGCTGGACGGCCAGCGCCTCTTCGGCGGAGACAGCGGCCTCTTCGAGCCGTCCCGCGTTGTAGTGCGTGGCGGCCAGGTTCGCCAGGGCGGAAGCGGCCCAGCGTTCGGAGCCGGCCTCCTGCCAGAGGGTCGCGGCCTGCTCGAAATGGGCAGCCGCGTCGCTCAGTCGGCGTCGCCTCAGGTGAATGAGCGCGATCAGATTCAGTGAGCTCGCCTCACCGGCCCCGTCGCCGTTGCCACGGCGGATCGCCAGCGCCCGCTGATGGCAGTCCAGGCTCTCGTCCCACGCGTTGATCCGGTGATGTGCCATGCCCAGACAGCTGAGGAGTTCCGCCTCGGCGGTGGGGTCGCCCACCCGGCGGGCCGCTTCCACCCCCGTGGTCCCCACGGCCACCCAGTCCGTCATGGACGCGGACGGCGGCTGCATGTACCACAGGACCAGAGCCAACTTCCATGCCAGCGCGTCTTGTCCACCGGCCGCTGCGGCGCCGACCGTCCGGAGCAGGTTGGTCTGCTCGCGCTCAGCCCAGTCCATCGCCGCGTCGTAGTCTGCGAATTCCAACGGACGGACGGTCTCGGGCAGTTCAGGCAGCGATACGTGCTCCTCCGAGGGGGCGAGTCTGACCCGCGCTGCCTCCGCAGTGCACAGGTACCAGCTCAGCACCCGTTCAAGAGCGGCTTGTCCCTCCTCCTGAGGCTTCTCCTGCCGGGTGAGCCCGGCGGCGTACGCGCGCAGCAGGTCGTGGAACTGGTAGCGGTCAGGCCCCGTCTGCTCCAGCAGGTGTGCCCCGACGAGGGAGTCGAGCAGCTGGCGGGTCTGTATGGCGGGCAGGGCGGCGAGTGCACCGGCGGCGGCCAGTCCGAACTCGGGCCCGGGGTGCACACCGAGCTGCCGGAAGAGCGTCGCGCCCGGTTCGGACAGCGCACGGTAGGACCACGCGAACACGGTGCGGACGGCCTCGGCCTCCTCCGCGTCCCCGACGCTGAGCGCGTCCCAGAGGGCGGACTCGTCGCGCAGTTCGGCGATCAGATCGGCCAGACGTAGATGCGGATTGCTCGCGGCACGCTCGCCGGCGATGCGCAGAGCGAGCGGCAGCTCGGCGCAGAGTTTGGCGAGTTCGGCAATCTCACGCAGATCGTCCTCGGCCCGGTAACCGGCGGTCACCGCCCGAAGCAGCGCGACGGCTTCCGGTTCGGGCAGCGTGCCGAGTGTCAGCCGGTGCGCCCCGTCCCTGATGGCGAGCCCGGAGAGCCTGCTGCGGCTCGTCACCACCGTCAGGCACTTCGAGCCGCCGGGCAGCAGGGGTCGTACCTGCGCGACTGTCGCCGCGTTGTCCAGGACGATCAGCATCGTCCGGTCGGCCAGCAGGGAGCGGTAGAGCGCGGCTGCGGCATCGGGTTCCCGCGGCACGGAGTCCGCCCGCACGCCGAGGGCGGAGAGGAATCCGCGGAGGGCCTCCTGGGCACTCAGCGGTTGCGCGGGGTCGTACCCCCGCAGATTGACGTACAACTGCCCGTCGGGGAAACGCTCACGGACCTGGTGCGCCCAGTGCAGCACGAGCGAGGTCTTGCCCGCACCGGCCGTACCCGCGACGACGGCGACCGAGACGACGACGGGGGAGCCGTCACCGTCCTCACGGGGCAGAACGGCATTCAGCTGGCCCAGTTCGCTGCTGCGGTTGATGAAGCGGTGTATGTCGCCCGGTAACTGGCGAGGCACCGGTCCTTCGCGGCCCGCCTCACCCTCTCCGTGCCGATGGAAGTGAACTCCGCCGGTGACGCTCCCGGCCTGGACGACGTCCTGGGACGTTCCCGACAGGTCATTGCTCGACCGGTCGGGAACCTCCGATGCCTCGTTGTGCTCGTTGATGATGTGCTCCGGGTTATGGGACTGGCGCGGGCAGGGGCGCGATTTCGCGGGGGAAGTAAGAGGCGATGTCCTCGCCGATCTCGAAGAGCGATCTGATGTACCGCTCCCAGGAACGGACGTGTTCCTCGTCGGTGAAGCGAAGGGACCCCATCGGTACACCGGAGTCGCTGTAGATGACGTTGTAGAGAACTCGGCCGCCAAGGACGACCATCTCCGGTAACTTCTCCGATTTCTCCGCATCCGCGACTTGATCCGCGGTGACGATACGTACCCGGCTGCCGCCCAGTTCGTCGTGCTGCCGCAGCCAGTGCAGTTCCCATTGCACATACGGGGTGACGGGGTACTCGACCACGCGTACCCGATGGAAGGTGAACCGACGTTCTCTGTCCCTCTCGGCCTTGGCCAGTACGCTGTCCCGGTCCTCGGCGAAGAGCCGGAGAACTTCCTGCCAGTCACCGCGCGTGAGAGCGTCCCTGCTGGGATCGTGCTGCTCCTCGAAGTACTGCCGCCGCTCCAGCTTCCATCCGGTGCTGTCCTGTATCACCGCGTTGTGTTCCCTGAAGTCGCGTTTGTAGTCCTTGCTCACGAGGCGCCGGCCCAGTTCGGGGTCGATCGTCGGTACGGTGAGATCAAGCATCCGGGATGTCTTTCTTGGCGGCGCTGAGCATGTTCCCGGGAATGACGACGAGGCGTTCGTCCGCTGCGAGAGAGACCCCGGCGGGCAGTCTTCCCGAGTAATCGGCTGTGAGATCTCGGCCAACGACGGCTATGTCACCGTTGTCCAGCCGCCAGATGTCCGGGCAGTCTTCCTCGTCCTTCGAATTCCCGAGTTCCTGAGCTGTTTTGCCCAGGCGCCGCTCGAATAACGCGGACGGGTCGGCTTCCCAAGAACGGTTCACTCGTTGCCTCCAGGTGCGAGTTCCGACTTGCTGCTGTCACAGATTCTATCGCCGCCGATTACACAGAGCAACGTCGATGTGTGGCGCCTTCTCGCCAAAGTCCCCGTCCCGCCACCCGCTCCCACCCGTCCCGTGCGACGCCCACCCCTCCGGGGTCGTACGCTGGAACCCCCGGCCCGTTCGACGTGTCGGGCCCTTTGCGTTGCCGCCCCCGACCACCCGCACACACCCCCGACCGCCCGCACCCGCGACACCACGCACACCCGAACACCCGCACACCCCGGACCCCACCCCCCGAGACCGCCCACCCCCAGACCACCCCACCCACACCCCGGACCCGGACGGAAGCCCCTTCATGAGCCTGCACGGTCTGCTCGACGCCGTTGTACGAGACCCGGCGCTCGCCGAAGCGGTCGGTGCCGCCGCCGACGGGCACCGGTCGCACGTCGATCTGGTCGGGCCGCCCGCCGCCCGGCCCTTCGTCGTCGCCGCGCTCGCGCGGGACGCCGGGCGCCCCGTACTCGCCGTCACCGCGACCGGCCGGGAGGCCGAGGACCTGGCCGCCGCGCTGCGGTCGCTGCTGCCCGCCGACTCCGTCGTGGAGTTCCCGTCCTGGGAGACGCTGCCGCACGAGCGCCTGTCGCCGCGCAGCGACACCGTGGGCCGCAGGCTCGCCGTGCTGCGCCGTCTCGCGCACCCCAGCGCCGACGACCCCGGCGCCGGCCCGGTCAGTGTGGTTGTCGCGCCCATCCGTTCCGTGCTCCAGCCGCAGGTCAAGGGCCTGGGCGACCTGGAGCCCGTGTCGCTGCGCGGCGGCGGCACCGCCGATCTCGACGAGGTGACGCAGGCGCTGGCAGCCGCCGCGTACTCCCGCGTCGAACTGGTCGAGAAGCGCGGCGAGTTCGCCGTACGCGGCGGCATCCTCGACGTCTTCCCGCCCACCGAGGAGCACCCGCTGCGGGTGGAGTTCTGGGGCGACGACATCGAGGAGATCCGCTACTTCAAGATCGCCGACCAGCGGTCCCTCGAAGTCGCCGAGCACGGACTGTGGGCCCCGCCCTGCCGTGAGCTGCTGCTGACCCCGCAGGTACGGGAGCGGGCCGCCGCCCTCGCCGAGGTGCACCCGGAGCTGGCCGACATGCTCGGCAAGATCTCCGAGGGCATCGCCGTCGAAGGCATGGAGGCGCTGGCCCCAGTCCTCGTCGACGACATGGAGCTGGTCCTCGACGTCCTGCCCAAGGGTTCGATGGCCCTGGTCTGCGACCCCGAGCGGGTCCGTACCCGCGCCGCCGATCTGGTCGCCACCAGCCAGGAGTTCCTCCAGGCGTCGTGGGCCGCCGGGGCCGGCGGCGGCGAGGCGCCCATCGACGTGGGCGCGGCCTCCCTGTGGGGCATCGCCGACGTCCGTGACCGGGCCCGTGAGCTGGGCATGATGTGGTGGTCGGTGGCCCCGTTCGCCGCCGACGAGGAACTGTCCGCCGACACCCTCAAGCTGGGCATGCGCGCCCCCGAGACGTACCGGGGCGACACCGCACGCGCCCTCGCCGACACCAAGGGCTGGCTCGCCGACGGCTGGCGTACCGTCTACGTCACGGAGGGTCACGGCACCGCGTCCCGTACCGTCGAGGTGCTGGGCGGCGAGGGCATCCCCGCCCGCCTCGACACCCCCGAGGCCCACGACGGCAGGGGCCTCGGCGAGATCACCCCGTCCGTCGTGCACGTCGCCCGCGGCTCCATCGACCACGGCTTCGTCGACCCGGGCCTGGCGCTCGCCGTCCTCACCGAGACCGACCTGTCCGGCCAGAAGGCCGCGGGCAAGGACGGCGTGCGGATGCCGACCAAGCGCCGCAAGACGATCGACCCGCTCACCCTGGAGTCGGGCGACTACATCGTCCACGAGCAGCACGGCGTCGGCCGCTACGTCGAGATGGTGCAGCGCACCGTGCAGGACGCGACCCGCGAGTATCTGCTCGTCGAGTACGCGCCCGCCAAGCGCGGCCAGCCCGGCGACCGCCTGTACATCCCGACCGACCAGCTCGAACAGGTCACCAAGTACGTCGGCGGCGAGGCCCCCACCCTGCACCGCCTCGGCGGCGCGGACTGGACCAAGACCAAGCAGCGCGCCAAGAAGGCCGTCAAGGAGATCGCCGCCGACCTCATCAAGTTGTACTCGGCGCGGATGGCGGCCCCGGGCCACGCGTTCGGCGCGGACACCCCCTGGCAGCGCGAGCTGGAGGACGCGTTCCCGTACGTGGAGACCCCCGACCAGCTCTCCACGATCGCCGAGGTCAAGGAGGACATGGAGAAGACGGTCCCGATGGACCGCCTGGTCTGCGGCGACGTCGGTTACGGCAAGACGGAGATCGCGGTGCGGGCCGCCTTCAAGGCCGTCCAGGACGGCAAGCAGGTCGCCGTCCTCGTCCCCACGACCCTGCTGGTGCAGCAGCACTTCGGCACGTTCTCCGAGCGGTACGCGCAGTTCCCCGTGGTCGTCCGCGCCCTGTCCCGCTTCCAGAGCGACGCGGAGGCCAAGGCCACCCTCGAAGGGCTGCGGGAGGGCTCGGTCGACATCGTCATCGGTACGCACCGCCTCTTCTCCTCCGAGACGAAGTTCAAGGACCTCGGCCTGGTCATCGTGGACGAGGAGCAGCGCTTCGGTGTCGAGCACAAGGAGCAGCTGAAGAAGCTCCGCGCCAACGTCGACGTGCTGACCATGTCCGCCACCCCGATCCCGCGCACCCTGGAGATGGCGGTCACCGGCATCCGCGAGATGTCGACCATCACCACCCCGCCCGAGGAGCGGCACCCGGTGCTGACCTTCGTCGGCCCGTACGAGGAGAAGCAGATCGGCGCCGCGATCCGCCGTGAACTGCTGCGCGAGGGGCAGGTCTTCTACATCCACAACCGGGTCGAGTCCATCGACCGCGCCACCGCCCGGCTGCGCCAGATCGTGCCGGAGGCGCGTATCGCGACCGCGCACGGCCAGATGTCCGAACAGGCCCTGGAGCAGGTCGTGGTGGACTTCTGGGAGAAGAAGTTCGACGTGCTCGTCTCCACCACGATCGTGGAGTCCGGCATCGACATCGCCAACGCCAACACCCTCGTGGTGGAGCGCGGCGACAACTTCGGCCTGTCCCAGCTCCACCAGTTGCGCGGCCGGGTCGGGCGCGGCCGGGAGCGCGGCTACGCGTACTTCCTGTACCCGCCGGAGAAGCCGCTGACCGAGACCGCCCACGAGCGCCTCGCGACGATCGCCCAGCACACCGAGATGGGCGCCGGCATGTACGTCGCGATGAAGGACCTGGAGATCCGGGGCGCGGGCAATCTGCTCGGCGGCGAACAGTCCGGGCACATCGCGGGCGTCGGCTTCGACCTGTACGTCCGCATGGTGGGCGAGGCCGTCGCGGACTACCGCGCGGCCGTCGACGGCTCGGTGCAGGAGGAGCCGCCGCTGGAGGTCAAGATCGAGCTGCCGGTCGACGCGCACGTCCCGCACGACTACGCGCCCGGCGAGCGGCTGCGCCTCCAGGCGTACCGGGCGATCGCCTCCGCCAACTCGGAGGCCGACATCACCGCCGTACGCGAGGAGTTGACGGACCGTTACGGGAAGCTCCCGGAGCCGGTCGAGAATCTGCTGCTGGTGGCCGGGCTGCGGATGCTGGCGCGGGCCTGCGGGGTCGGCGAGATCGTCCTCCAGGGGTCCAACATCCGCTTCGCGCCGGTGGAGTTGAGGGAGTCGCAGGAGCTGCGGCTGAAGCGTCTGCACCCGCGTACGGTGATCAAGCCGACGGCCCATCAGATCCTGGTGCCGCGCCCGACGTCCGGGAAGATCGGCGGCAAGCCGGTGGTGGGACGTGAATTGCTGGCATGGACGGGAGAGTTCCTGACGACGATCCTGGGGTCGTGACCGTTCACAAAGGTACGACTCCGCGTCCCGCCCGTCCCGCCCGTGCCGTTCGTCGCGCGCACCTGCTGCTCGTCGTCGCCCTCGCCGCCTCCCCGTTGGCGGGGTGCGACGCGATCGGCACCGTCCAGCCCGGCGCCTCCGACGGCACGGGCGCGGGCAACGGCGCGGCGGACGGGGGCGGTTCGGCCGGGCAGGGGACCAGCCCGCTCAAGAACCGCGACGGCACCGCCCCCGGCCTCGCGCCCCTCACCGGGGACGCGGACCTGGCGGCGGCCCGGAAGCTGATCGCCGCGCTGGAGGTGAAGGGGCGCGGCCCGAGGACGGGGTACGACCGCGACGCGTTCGGCTACGCGTGGAAGGACTCGGTGGACGGCGTCCCGTTCGCCCGCAACGGCTGCGACACCCGTAACGATCTGCTCGAACGGGACGGCCAGGACGTCGCGTTCAAGTCCGGCTCCGACTGCGTGGTCGTCTCGATGACGCTGCACGACCCGTACACCGGCAAGGACATCGCCTGGAAGAAGCAGCGGGCGACGGCCGTGCAGATAGACCACATGGTGCCGCTCTCCTACGGCTGGCAGATGGGCGCCGCCCGCTGGAACGAGGACAAGCGGGAGCGGTTGGCCAACGACCCGCTCAATCTCCTCCCGGTCGACGGCCCCACCAACAGCGGCAAGGGCGACTCCGGCCCGGCGTCCTGGCTGCCGCCCAGCAAGCCGGTCCGCTGCGCGTACGTGGTGCGCTTCGCGCAGGTCGCGGCGAAGTACGAACTGCCGGTGACCGCCGCCGACAAGCGCGTCATGACCGCCCAGTGCGGCGGCTGAGCACCGGCGGGGCGGCCCGCGCGGACACCGGGAGCAACCCCGGGGCGCGGGCCCCGTGCACGGCGGGCCCCACGAGGCTACGGTGTCCATGTCGGACCCCATGTGCGGGTGCGCCGCCGGGACTGAGCGAGGGGGACAGGTCCGGCGGCCGGGGGAATCCACAGGACGGGGTTCGGCGGGCGGTGCCGGTGTATACCCTCGATACGCTTTCGCAGTCGTCCCCCCTGGCCTGTCAGGAGCAGCATGCACGGCCCCGGAATAGCGCAACGTCCGCCGAGTGGCACACCCTCGCCCGGCATGCTCGCCTTCCTTCGCGTGATCTTCGTCGGGTTGCCGTTCTTCACCTGCGGTTTCCTCGCCTGGGCGGCGACCCTGCGGGTGGCGATCCTGACCCGGACCGCCCTCAACTGGACGCTGTTCGTGGTCAACGTCGTCCTGAACATCGTCTGGATCATCTTCCTGTCCCAGGACGACACCAGCGACTACAGCAGTCCCCAGGGCAACATCGGGATGTTCGGCATGCTGTCGACCGGCGCCGCCGCCATCGCCTACTACCTGTACGCGGACTTCAAGCACTACCGGGTCGCCGCCTCCGCCGCGCCGTACCCGGGTTACTACCCGCCGCCCCCGATGCAGGGGTACCAGCCGCCCGCCAACCACGGTTACGGATACGGCGGTCCCACCCGGCCGATGACCACTCCTCCGCCGCCGCACGCGCAGTCCGGCCCGCCCACCCCGGTCCCGGCCCAGCCCGGCCACCCGGCGCCGCCCGCCCACACGCCCCCGCCCCGTATCGACCAGATGCGCGCCGAGCTGGACGAGTTGAGCGACCTCCTGCGCCGCGACAGCCGCGACGGCCGTGACCCTCGTGACGGCCACGGCACCCCCGGCTCCCCGGCGGGCCCCGACGCCCGTGGCGGTGGCCGGGACAGCCACGACGGCTGGGACTCCGGCTCCGGCGGGGGCGACAAGCGGTGAACGCCCGCGTCGTCGCGGACCGTTACGAGATGGCCGGCCTCATCGGCCAGGGCGGCATGGGCCAGGTCTGGACGGCGTACGACCAGCGCCTCGGCCGCCGCGTCGCCGTGAAACTGCTGCGCCCCGACAAGGTGGCCGCCGAAGCCGGCGCCGAGGACATGCGCCGCCGCTTCGTCCGCGAGTGCCGGGTCACCGCGCAGGTCAACCACCCCGGTCTGGTCACCGTCCACGACGCGGGCAGCGACGGCGACGACCTGTACCTGATCATGCAGTACGTCGAAGGCACCGACCTCGCCGCCCACTTCACCTCCCACGCGCCCTACCCGTGGCAGTGGGCCGCCTCCGTCGCCGCCCAGCTGTGCGCCGTCCTCGCCGCCGTGCACGCGGTGCCGATCGTGCACCGCGACCTCAAGCCGCGCAACGTGATGGTCCAGCCCGACGGCTCCGTCCTCGTCCTCGACCTCGGCGTCGCCTCCGTCATGGACACCGACACCACCCGTCTCACCCACACCGGATCGGTCATCGGCAGCCCCGCCTACATGGCGCCCGAGCAGGTCATGGGCGGCGCCGTCGGCCCGTACACCGACCTCTACGCCCTCGGCGTGCTCCTGCACGAACTCCTCAGCGGCAGCGTCCCGTTCCCCGGCGCGACCGCCCTCGGCGTCCTGCACCGGCATCTGTACGAGGCACCCATGCCGGTCCGCCGCATCCGCCCCGAGATCCCCGAGACGCTGGAGGCGCTCGTCCTGCGCCTGCTCGCCAAGGACCCGCAGCACCGGCCCGCCGGCGCCCAGGAGGTCTACGAGGCGCTCGCCCCGCTGCTGCCCACCCGCGGCGTGGTCGGCGCCCCGCACCCCGGCGGCGCGGGCAAGGCCCTCGACCCCACCCGCCCGTTCCTGCGCCCGCACGCGCCCTGGCCGGACCGGGCCACCGCGCCGCCGTCCATGCCCCTGCCGCCGAAGCCCGACCACGTCCCCGCCCGGCGCCCCGACGTCGCCGCCGCCGTGGACGAGGCCAAGCGGCTCCTCGGCGAGGGCAGCATCACCCAGGCGGTCGACATCCTCGGTGGCATCCTCCCCGCGGCGGCGGCCGAGCACGGCCCGCGCTCACCGGTCGTCCGCATCCTGCGCAAGCTGTACGCGACGACCCTGATGGACGACGGCCAGTACCGCCGCGCCCTGCCCGAACTGCGCCGCCTCGCCGACGACCGCGCGGCCGAGGCGGGCCCCGGCGACCCGGGGACACTCCAGTTCCGCCAGGACGCGGCGCAGTGCCTCGAACAGCTCGGCGAGGCGAGCGCCGCGCTCGACGAGTACCGCGCGGTGCTGCCCCACTACGAGGCCGTCGGACAGCCCGGCGCCGACCAGTCCCGCGCCTTCGACGTCCGGCACCGCATCGGGCACCTGCTGCTCGCGGTCGGTGACCACACGGGAGCGCACCAGCAGTTGCAGTACCTGCTGTACGACGCGGAGCGGGCGTACGGCCCGTACCACCCGCTGCCCGCCGAACTGCGCCGGGGGCTCGACCACCGGCAGCAGTTCCGGGGCGGCACCCGACGGAACTAGGTCCTGTTCCGGCGGACCCGGGCCCTGTCGACCCGGGCCTTGTCCCGCCCGACCCGGGCCCTGTCCCGGCGGCCCCGGACCCTGTCCCGGCGGCCCCGGCCGGCGAAGATTTCGCAAAAGAGCAGGCCGACTGGATCGGACCAGCCGCCACTGCCTACCATCGATCCACGCACGGTCGTTGTCACGATCCAGGAGGCACCCTTTGTACCGCCGCCGGCGCACAGCGCTCACCCTCTCAGCCGCGCTCCTCGCCGCGGCCCCGCTCCTGACCGCCTGCGGCAACGACGCCCACCCCGGCGCCGCGGCCGTCGTCGGGGGCGACCGTATCGAGGTGTCCGCGCTCCAGGCCCAGGTCCGGGACGTACGCGACGCGCAGGGCAAGTCCCCGCAGGCGGCCGAACTGATCAAGAACACCGGCCGGCTCGGGCAGATCAAGCTCAACAGCATGATCTTCGACCGCATCCTCGACAAGGCCGCGGCCGACGCCGGGGTGACGGCGACCCGCAAGGAGATCCAGACCACCCGGCAGTCGGCGGCCCAGCAGTCCGGCGGCGAGGACCAGCTGGCGGCGATGCTGCTCCAGCAGGGCGCGCTCACCCCGGACCAGATCGACACCGCGGTCCGCCGCGAGGTCCTGATGACGAAGCTCGCCCAGGCGCTGGGCGCGAACACCACCACACCCGAGGGCCAGCAGCGGGTCCTGGACGCTCTCGTCAAGACCTCCGAGAAGCTGGGCATCGACGTCAACCCGCGCTACGGCGCGTGGGACGTCAAGCAGGTGCGGCTCGGCGAGGCGAAGACCCCCTGGCTCAGCCAGGTCACCAAGGAGGCCGCGCCGGAGCAGGTCGCGACGGGCACCTGACCGCCCCGGCCGGCGGGACGGCCGACGGCCGGGGGTAGGTTGCTGCGGGTGACTGAAGAATCCGCCGCGGACCCCGGCCGTATCGTCCTGCTGACCGTCAGCCACCGGGTCGCCCCCGGTGTACTGTCCTGGCCCGCCTGGCAGACGCTGCACACGGCCGGCCAGGTCCTGTGCGCGGACGCCGCGCATCCCCAGCTGCCGTATCTGCGCGAGGCCGGTGTCACCGTCCAGCACACCGCGCCCGCCGCACGGGAACTGGTCGACGCCTGCGCGGGCGGCCGTACGGTCGTGGTCCTGCTCACGGGGGACGGCGACGGCGGCCACGACCAGGCACTCACCGACGGCCTCGCCCGCCTCGCGGGCTCCGGCCGCGTCGACATGCCCGACCTGGAACTCCTCCCCGGCTCGTACGACCTCCCGGGCGCCCGCCTCCTCGACCTCGTCCAGGTCATGGACCGCATCCGCGCGGAATGCCCCTGGTCCTCCACCCGTACGCACGAGGGCCTCGCCAAGTACGCCATCGAGGAGGCGTACGAACTGGTCGAGGCGATCGAGGGCGGCGACCGCGACGAACTGCGCGAGGAACTGGGCGACGTCCTGCTCCAGGTGGTCTTCCACGCCCGCATCGCCGAGGAGGGCGGCCCCGAGGAGGACGATGAGCCGTTCTCGATCGACGACGTCGCGGCCACGATCGTGGACAAGCTGATCCACCGCCACCCCCATGTCTTCGGCGACGAGACGGCCGAGACCCCGGAGGACGTGCACGCGCACTGGCTGCGCACGAAGGCGGCGGAAAAACATCGCGAATCGATCACGGACGGCGTCCCCCTGGGCCAGCCGGCCCTGGCCCTGGCCGCGAAGCTCGTCTCCCGCGCCACGGCCGCCGCCCTCGACATCCCCCTCCCGGCCGGCGACGACATCGGCCCCGCGCTCCTCGCCCTGGCGGCCCGCGCGGAGGCATCGGGCATCGACCCGGAATCGGCGCTGCGGGAGACGTCCCGCGTCTACCGTGACGCGATCCGGGCGGCGGAACGGGACGGGGAACCGGATCGGGGCCCGGAGCGGGGCGGCTCGGAGGGGTAGCCGCCGACGCGTTCCCTCCTCAGACCGGGAGCCGCCAACTCGGCCCGTCCGGGGCGCCGAGCCAGACGGTTTGCGTCGCGGTCGTGACGGTCATCCCGAAGGCGGTCTGGTCGGGTGCTCCCGCCGCCCGCCAGCTCAGGAGGGCTGTCTCCACCTGGTCCCACAGCCGCAACGGGCCGCTCTGGTGTACGGACCAGCCGTCCGGCTCGGACTCCGTCCACGCCTGGGACCCCGTCGCCACGTCGACAAGGACGACGTCCCCGTCCGAGGCCCGGAACTCGGCCGAAGGCGCGGCGAGTTGCGCCACGAAGTGGCCGGTCCGGTCGTCAAGGAGACCCGGATCGACACGGCTCGTGCGGACTTCACCCGGAAGCCGGTGGAACGTTGGCCGGGGCGGGCGTTCGTGGGGCCGGGCGAGCATGTACGAGACACGGTCACCCAGAGATCGGCCGGTGGTGCCGCCCGCCTCGTCGACGGTGAGCCGGGTAATGCGGTTGGGCATGGCGAGGTAAGCGCCGTGACAGCGCATCGCGCAGAGCATGTGATGGGGTAGAGAACATGTCCACCTACGACTGGCAGAAGTCCTCCTACAGCGGCAACTGCGGCAACTGCGTTTACATAGCCGCTGCCGACGACGGCTCCATCAAGCTCCACGAGAGCGACGACCCCGACGTCGTCGTGACCACCACCCCCGAGAAGCTCCGCGCCTTCATCCTCGGCGTCAAAGCGGGCGAGTTCGACCACTTCGCCCACCCGGACACCGACACTCCCGCGCCGTAACGATGCGGCCGCCTCGGCCCGCCGAGACGAGACCGCGTCAGCCCGCCGCCCCGTCCAGCAGGCGGCTGTAGCGCAGTCGCAGCGCGCGCTCCGTGCTGGCCGTCAGCGTGGCCGCCACGGTCGTGATGTTGAGCCACAGCGGCAGGCGGACGGGTGAGGTGAAGGTCCCCACGCGCTCGGCGACCGGGGGTATCGCGCTGAGCGGTTCGATGATCTGCGGGATGAGCAGAACCAGGGCGGCGACGAGCACGGTAGCCGAGAAAGAACCGATCCAGCGGCTCAGCGTGGGGTGTGCGTGGGCGAGGCGGGCGCGGTGGCCCTCGGCGGAGGCGGGGTCGGGGACGAGTTGGTGTTCGGTGCCTTCGGCGGTGACGTAGTGGCAGCGCTTGAGTCCGAAGGCGCTCATCCTCACCTCGATGGTGCCGCCCCGGACGGGGAACACGGCGGGGAGTCCGGAGTGGGCATGGTGCCTGCCGTCGAGATACAGATCGGCCTTGAACTCGCCCGTCCCGTTGTCGCCCCCACGCCTGGCATCGACGGTGTAGACCGTCCGCCGGCCGTCGCCGCCCGTCAGCCGGAGATGGAACAGCACGCGGCTGAGCGACTGCCACCAGCGGAAGCGCCTCAGCGCTCGCCCGTCCCCGGGTTTGACCCGCCGCACGGCCCGACGGTGCCGCCATTCCTTCAACATGCCGCCGCTCCTCCTTACTTGTTCGGCTCCGCCGCGCGGGCGATGCCACCCGCCGGGCGTCGGCCGGTGACCGGGAACGCCGTCACCGTGTCGTTCGCGCACGTGTTGCGGTCCCACGGACAGACACCGTGGCGCCCTGGCCGACGACGGCCGGGCCGGGCGCGAGCCGGTGAGATCCAGTGTTCGTGCGGTGCCGACGAGGGGGCGGTGACAGACGTCATCACTTCACGTGTCGGAATTCCGGACCGGCGCCCCGTCCACGGCGTACCCTCACGGCCCCGTTCCCGCTGATCGCGCTGCCGGGTCCGGATCGGCTCCGGACGCGCGGCATCCGAGGGGCGCCGGTCGACCGCCCGGGTTTACTGTCGTGGCCATGCACGACCCCGTACCCACCCCACCGCCCCCCGCTCCCGAACTCTTCACCTGGGAGTTCGCCACCGACCCCTACCCCGCCTACGCCTGGCTCCGCGAGCACGAGCCCGTGCGGCGGACGCGGTTGCCCAGTGGGGTCGAGGCGTGGCTCGTCACGCGGTACGCGGATGCCCGGCGGGCGCTCGCCGATCCGCGGTTGTCGAAGAATCCCGCGCACCACGCCGCGCAGGCGCACGCCAAGGGGAAGACCGGGATTCCGGGGGAGCGGGGCGCCGAGTTGATGACGCATCTGCTAAACATCGATCCGCCCGACCACACCCGGCTCCGCCGGCTGGTGTCGCAGGCGTTCACGCCCCGGCGGGTGGCCGAATTCGCGCCGCGTGTGCAGGAGTTGACGGACGGGCTCATCGACGCCTTCGCGGCCGGCGGAGAAGCCGACCTGATCCACGACTTCGCCTTCCCGCTCCCCATCTACGCCATCTGCGATCTGCTCGGCGTCCCGCGCGAGGACCAGGACGACTTCCGCGACTGGGCCGGGATGATGATCCGGCACGGTGGCGGGCCGAGGGGCGGGGTCGCGCGGTCCGTGAAGAAGATGCGGGCGTATCTCGCCGAGCTGATCCACCGCAAGCGGGACGACCTCGGCGACGACCTGATCTCCGGGCTGATCCGGGCGAGCGACGACGGCGAGCACCTCACCGAGAACGAGGCCGCCGCGATGGCCTTCATCCTTCTCTTCGCCGGTTTTGAGACAACTGTGAATCTGATAGGGAACGGGGTCTATGCCCTGCTCCGCAACCCCGAGCAGCGCACGCGGCTCCAGTCCTCCCTCCGCGCCGGCGAGTCGGAGCTTCTCGCGACCGGGATCGAGGAACTCCTGCGCTACGACGGCCCGGTGGAACTCGCCACCTGGCGGTACGCCACCGAACCCGTCCAACTCGGCGGGCAGAGCGTCGCGGTGGGCGATCCCGTCCTCGTCGTACTCGCCGCCGCGAACCGTGACCCGGAGCGGTTCGCCGAGCCGGACCGGCTCGATCTCGCGCGGAGTGACAACAAACACCTCGGTTACGGCCACGGCATCCACTACTGCCTCGGCGCCCCGCTCGCCCGGCTGGAGGGACAGACCGCTCTCCGAACGCTGCTGACCCGTCTGCCGGACCTGCGGCCGGCGGTCGATCCGTCCGAACTGCGCTGGCGCGGCGGGCTCATCATGCGCGGACTGCGCACGCTTCCGGTGCAGTTCACAGCGGTGAGTGACTGACCGAACGTCAGTACTGTGACTTTCACGTGATCTCCGCTGTATCGACTTGTGACAGACGTTCGAGGGGCGCTACCTTCACGACCGGCTCGGCTGTCACCTGCCGGGCCACGCTCCAGAAGTCTCACGGAAGGCAACCGCATGCGCTCCGGGAACGGTCGGCACCGTCGGCCCCGTCAGGCCCCCGCCCTCATCGTCGCGGCAGGGGTGACCGGCTCGGCGATCGCCATCCCGCTGCTCGGCGCGAGTGGCGCGAGCGCGGCGGAGGCGTCCACCTGGGACCGCGTCGCCGACTGCGAGAGCGGCGGTATGTGGAGCGCGGACCTCGGAAACGGGTACTACGGCGGGCTCCAGATAGCCCAGGAGACCTGGACCGACTTCGGCGGTACGGCGTACGCCCCCACGGCCGACCAGGCCAGTCGCAGCCAGCAGATCGCCGTCGCCGAGAGAATCCTGGCCGAGCAGGGCCCCGCCGCCTGGCCTACCTGCGCGCTGATCACCGGACTCGCCGCGGACGCCGGGACGACGCCGGACAGCGAGCCTTCCGAAGGTTCCTCCGAGGAGACCGCGCAGGCCGCGGAGGCCGAGGACACCGCGCCGGGCGAGGAGGCCGAGCTGCCCGCCGCTCCCGAGGAGGTGCCCCCGTACGGCCAGTTCGGCCGTGACTCCGCCCTCGGTACGGACGAGCCCGCCGAGGAGCCGTCCGTCCGGCCCAGCACCGAGGCCGCCACCGGTACCGGCAAGCACCGGGGCGCGCCCGCCCCCGAGGCCGACGCGAGCACCGGGCCCGGCGCGTCGGCCGGCACGGATCCGGACGCGGGCGTCGATGCCGGGGACGCGGACGAGTCTCTCGAAGCGGGTGCGTCGGGTGCGTCGGGTGCCGAGCGGGCCTCGCGGGACGAAGGTTCGGCGCGCGAAGGCGCCGCCGCCGAGGGCCAGGGTGCCGAGGGCGGCGCGTACACCGTCCGTTCCGGCGACAGCCTGTGGACCATCGCCGACGAGCAGAAGGTCGACGGCGGCTGGTCCGCGCTCTACGCCGCGAACCGTGAGGTCGTCGGCTCCGACGCCGATCTGATCCTGCCCGGCCAGAGCCTCGATCTGGCCCTGGAACAGGGGTAGTTAAGACCTTTATGTCCGCATCTGTGCAAGTGAGACAAGCATCTCTTTGCCCGCATTGATGTGATCCGCCCGCCCACGCGCCCGGCTTCCGCCCCACCTGCGTAAACGGAGTTTCTCCTGGGGCGGGATGGGCGAATCATCCCGGATGTTCCTCCTTTGAACATCCGGGATGCCTGTGATTACGGTCTGAACCGCTCGCACCGCGGGCACCGTCGACCGTCACGCCGAATCCTGCCGTCGGTCGGGGGGAACACGTCGCGTCAAGCGCCGTAGGCAGGAGCGGGGGACCCACAGGTAGGCGCCGACCGCACACGCGGCCGGCTCGGGGTGGAGCCGTGTGCGGGGAGACAGCAGGACGTCTCCCCCGATCGCACGGCCGGGCAACTCACTTGGCCCGAACCCGACAGCTCACCTCGCAGGCGTCGGTGAGGAGATCTCGCATGCTGTTTTCCAGCAAGTCCGGCAAGGCCAAGCACCGCCGTCAGTCCAAGGCCGGCCGTTACGCCACACTCGCCGGCATCACCGGCGCGGCCGTCGCCATCCCGCTGATGGCCACCACCTCCGCCTCCGCCGCGACCACCTCCGAGTGGGACACCGTCGCCCAGTGCGAGTCCGGCGGCAACTGGTCCATCAACACGGGCAACGGGTACTACGGCGGGCTCCAGTTCTCCGCCTCCACCTGGGCCGCGTACGGCGGCAACGCCTTCGCGTCCAGCGCCGACCGGGCCACGAAGTCCCAGCAGATACAGATCGCCGAGAAGGTCCTGGCCGGCCAGGGCAAGGGTGCCTGGCCGAGCTGTGGCGTGGGCCTGTCCAACGCCGCCAACGACGCCGGCTCCGACGAGGCCGCCCCGGCCGACCCGGGTCAGCAGCAGGCCGCCCCGCAGGAGCAGCCCGCCCCGCAGCGGTCCGCGCCGCGCGCCGAGCAGGAGCAGCCCGCCTCGCGCGACACGACCCGTGGTCCGATCAAGAAGGGCGACGGCGAATACAAGGTCAAGGCCGGCGACACCCTCTCCAAGATCGCCGAGACCAAGAAGGTCGAAGGCGGCTGGAAGAAGCTCTTCGAGCTGAACAAGGACATCGTCGAGAACGCCGACGAGATCTTCCCGGGTCAGCAGCTCCACCTGAGCTGATCCCTTCCCTCCCGAGCCCCGGCCGGCACGCCCCACTCCCCCCGGGGTGCGCGCCGCACCGGGGCTCGGGCCCGTCGTACGGGACGGCGGCAAGGGCCCCGAAGGCCCCGAGGTCCGGACGGCGTCCGGGTCCGAACGGCGTCCGGGTCCGGACAGCGCCGGGTCCGTACGGCGCCCCGCCGCCCGGCCCGCGCGACCGTGCCCCCGGCCCGCCCGGCCTCGACGCTGTACGACGCCGCCCAACTGCGAACCTGCCCCCCGGCCGCCGCGCAACTGCGGCACCGCCCGAGCGCCCGAGCGCGCCACCGTACGGGTCCCAGCCGCCCCGGAGGCCCCAGCCCCGAACCCCGCCCCGCCGACCGACATTTCATGGCCGAACGGTCAATCGGGACTCTTTTCGTCCCAGCGGGCGGGCATCTGCCGACCGCCGCACGGGAGCCGGTTAGGCTCATGCCGCAAGGCCACCGAGGCCCTGCACTCCACGCGTCACATCCCAGAAGGAGATGCTCGTGCCGTCCATCGACGTCGTCGTAGCCCGGGAAATCCTTGACTCCCGAGGCAACCCCACGGTCGAGGTCGAGGTCGGCCTCGACGACGGCAGCACCGGCCGTGCTGCTGTCCCCTCCGGTGCGTCCACCGGTGCGTTCGAGGCCCTCGAGCTCCGCGACGGTGACCAGAACCGCTACCAGGGCAAGGGCGTCGAGAAGGCGGTCCTCGCCGTCATCGAGCAGATCGGCCCGGAGCTGGTCGGCTACGACGCCACCGAGCAGCGCCTCATCGACCAGGCGATGTTCGACCTGGACGCCACGCCCGACAAGTCCTCGCTCGGCGCCAACGCCATCCTCGGTGTCTCGCTGGCCGTGGCGCACGCCGCCTCCGAGGCGTCGGACCTGCCGCTGTTCCGCTACCTGGGCGGCCCGAACGCGCACCTGCTGCCCGTGCCGATGATGAACATCCTCAACGGCGGGTCGCACGCCGACTCCAACGTGGACATCCAGGAGTTCATGATCGCGCCCATCGGCGCCGAGTCGTTCTCCGAGGCCCTGCGCTGGGGCGCCGAGGTCTACCACACGCTGAAGAAGGTCCTGAAGGAGAAGGGGCTCTCCACCGGCCTCGGCGACGAGGGCGGCTTCGCGCCGAACCTGGACTCCAACCGCGCCGCGCTCGACCTGATCCTCGTGGCCATCAAGGAAGCCGGTTACGCCCCCGGCAAGGACATCGCGCTCGCGCTGGACGTCGCGGCCTCCGAGTTCTACAAGGACGGCTCGTACGAGTTCGAGGGCAAGTCCCGCTCGGCCGCCGAGATGACCGACTACTACGAGGAGCTCGTCGCCGCGTACCCGCTGGTCTCCATCGAGGACCCGCTGTTCGAGGACGACTGGGCCGGCTGGAAGGCGCTCAACGACAAGCTGGGCGCCAAGGTCCAGATCGTCGGCGACGACCTGTTCGTCACCAACCCCGAGCGCCTGGCCCGTGGCATCGAGGAGGGCTCGGCCAACGCCCTGCTCGTCAAGGTCAACCAGATCGGTTCGCTGACCGAGACGCTGGACGCCGTCGAGCTGGCGCAGCGCAGCGGCTTCAAGTGCATGATGTCGCACCGCTCCGGCGAGACCGAGGACGTCACGATCGCCGACCTGGCCGTCGCCACCAACTGCGGTCAGATCAAGACCGGCGCCCCGGCCCGCTCCGAGCGCGTCGCCAAGTACAACCAGCTGCTGCGCATCGAGGAGATCCTCGACGACGCGGCGGTGTACGCGGGCCGCAGCGCGTTCCCCCGCTTCAAGGACTGACCTCCGCCGCTCCGAGCCGGCCTTCGGTGCTCCGGTGCTTCGGGGCTGACCGGACAGCCCGTCGTGCGGCCGTCCCCGGCCACGGTCCCGTACCGTGTCCGGGGACGTACGCGCGTACCGGGCCCGGCGCCGCGACCGGATCGGAAACGTGACCGGGACCGGCACCGGGCGGTACGGCATACGCAGGACAGAGGTACGAGGGTCCGCTCGGTCTCTGCGGGATCCGAGGACGATCCGACGGATCCGAGGGTGATCCACGGATCTGAGGGAGAGGCGGGACCATGGCCGCGAACCGGGACCGGTTCTCCACCGCGACCAGGATCAGGATTCTGGGCGAGCAGACCGCCGCCCGTGTCTACCGCTCGCAGACCCGCCGACAGGCGCGCCGCTCCCGGCTCACCGGGCGCGCGGCCTTCCTCGTCCTGGTCGTCTGCTCGCTGATCGTGGCGCTCGCCTACCCGATGCGGCAGTACGTGTCCCAGCGCGGCGACATCGCCGAGCAGGAACGGCTGACCCGCGAGGCGGCGCACCGGGTCGAGGAGCTGCGCGACGAGAAGGCGCGCCTCCAGGACGACGCGTACGTCCAGCGGCTGGCGCGCGAGCACCTGCACTACGTGATGCCGGGGGAGACCGGTTACGTCATGACCGACCCCCGCGCGGCCGAGGAGCGCCGCACCGACCAGGGCGCGTCCGACCGGCCCTGGTACTCCAATCTTCTGGACGGCGTCGACAGCGCCGACCGGACGGACAGATAACCACCGAGGAACCGACGCAGGCATGGACACGCCCCCTCCGCAGACCGAACGCACCGAGCCCACCGAGGCGGACGTCGACGCGTTCCGGCAACAGCTCGGCCGCCCCCCGCGCGGTCTGCGCGCCATCGCACACCGCTGCCCCTGCGGGCAGCCCGACGTGGTGGAGACCGCGCCGCGCCTCCCGGACGGCACGCCGTTCCCGACGCTCTACTACCTGACGTGCCCGCGCGCGGCCTCGGCGATCGGCACGCTGGAGGCGAACGGGGTCATGAAGGAGATGACCGAACGCCTCGCCGCCGAACCGGAGTTGGCCGCCGCGTACCGCAAGGCCCACGAGGACTACCTCGGGCGCCGGGACGCGATCGAACTGCTGGCGAACTTCCCCAGCGCCGGCGGGATGCCGGACCGGGTGAAGTGCCTGCACGTGCTGGTCGGCCACTCGCTGGCGGCGGGCCCCGGGGTGAACCCGCTGGGCGACGAGGCACTGGCGATGCTGCCCGAGTGGTGGCGCAAGGGACCCTGTGTGATCCCGTTCACAAACGACGCGACGGCGCCCACCGGTGACGGGATCGCGTCCGCCGGTGACGGTCCGGCCGGGGACGGGACCGCGCCCGCCCGTGACGGCTCCGCCGAGGGGGACGCCGCGTGACCAGGGTCGCGGCCGTCGACTGCGGCACCAACTCCATCCGCCTCCTGGTCGCCGACGCCGACCCGGCCACCGGCCAACTGGTCGACCTCGACCGGCGGATGACGATCGTCCGGCTCGGCCAGGACGTCGACCGCACGGGCCGGCTCGCCCCCGAGGCGCTGGAACGCACCTTCGCGGCCTGCCGCGCGTACGCGGAGATCATCCGGGACCACGGGGTGGACCCGGCGCGGACCCGGTTCGTGGCCACCTCCGCGTCGCGCGACGCGGAGAACCGGGACGAGTTCGTGCGGGGCGTCCTCGGCATCCTCGGCGTCGAACCCGAAGTGATCACCGGTGACCGGGAGGCCGCGTTCTCCTTCACCGGCGCCACCAGGGAACTGACCGGCCGCACCGACCTGACCACGCCCTACCTGGTCGTGGACATCGGCGGCGGCTCCACGGAGTTCGTCGTGGGGGACGAGCGGGTCACGGCCGCGCGTTCGGTCGACATCGGCTGCGTACGGCTGACCGAACGGCACCGGCCGGGCAGCCCGGCCACCCCCGCCGACATCGCCGCCCTCCGCGCGGACATCGACGCCGCGCTCGACACGGCGGCGGCCACCGTCCCGCTCACCGAGGCCCGCACCCTGGTCGGCCTCGCCGGCTCGGTCGCCACGGTCGCGGGGATCGCCCTGGACCTGCCCGCGTACGACTCGGCGGCGATCCACCACTCCCGGATCCCCTTCGAGCGGGTCCGCGAGATCACCACCACGCTCCTTTCCTCCACCCACGAGGAACGGGCCGCGATCCCCGTGATGCACCCGGGCCGGGTCGACGTCATCGGCGCGGGCGCCCTGATCCTCCTGACGATCATGGAACGCACGGGCGCGAAGGAGGTCGTGGTGAGCGAACACGACATCCTGGACGGCATCGCCTGGCACGCGGCGGAGGAACGGGAGTAGCACGCCGGCGACGACGTGCTCCCGTATCCGGATACTGCGGCGGACGTCGCGACGCTCGCCCACTCCGACGACGAGGACGACGAGGACGACGAGCCAGCCGTCCAGGACCTGAGCGCTCGGGGGCGCGCGTCGTCCCGGCAGCGCGTGCTCGACGGCATCGCCCGCACCGTCGTCCGAGCCGGATGGTCCCCCCTCGTCCGAGCGGGTGAACGAGCCCCGTCCCAGGCCCCGTTCCGGGCCCGTTCCCGGTGTCTCCGGAGGTCTTTACCGGGGTTTTACGGGGGGTCCGCACGGCGTCCGGAACGAAGTTCGTGAAGTTCTTCACAAGAGAAACCGCCGGGTTGGACGCACATCACTGCCCGGACGCCCCCGGGGCCGCTCCGGCACCCCCGTACGGCCGGTCAACGGGCCGTGCCGGGTGCGTTGCGGGGGTGTGAACAGGTCGGCGGGCCGCCGCTGGGAAACGTCTCAAGGGCCAGCTCACAGGGGGTGCGGACGGTGTCGCGGCGATCCCCGGGCGCGCCCTTCGGGCGGCCCTTCCGGAAAGCGGGCCGCGCAGTGTAGCAGAGGTGTGAGGGGTGCTTGTGAAGGGGCTCACGAGCACCCCCTCCACACCAGGTGGATACTCGATGGCATGAGCACCACGGAGCGTCCCAGGATCCTTGTCGTAGGCGGAGGGTACGTCGGCCTGTACGCGGCTCGTCGCATTCTGAAGAAGATGCGCTACGGCGAGGCGACGGTCACCGTCGTCGACCCCCGCTCGTACATGACGTACCAGCCCTTCCTCCCCGAAGCAGCCGCCGGGAACATCTCGCCCCGCCACGTCGTCGTCCCGCTGCGACGCGTGCTGCCGAAGGCCGAGGTGCTCACCGGTCGCGTCACGACCATCGACCAGGACCGCAAGGTCGCCACCGTCTCGCCGCTCGTCGGTGAGGCGTACGAGCTGCCCTTCGACTACCTGGTCGTCGCGCTCGGCGCCGTGTCCCGGACCTTCCCGATCCCCGGCCTCGCCGAGCAGGGCATCGGCATGAAGGGCATCGAGGAGGCCATCGGTCTCCGCAACCACGTGCTCGAACAGCTCGACAAGGCCGACTCCACCACCGACGAGGACGTCCGCCGCAAGGCGCTCACCTTCGTCTTCGTCGGCGGCGGCTTCGCGGGCGCGGAGACCGTCGGCGAGATCGAGGACCTGGCGCGCGACGCCGCGAAGTACTACACGAGCGTCAAGCGCGAGGACATGCGCTTCCTGCTGGTCGACGTCGCCGACAAGATCCTCCCCGAGGTCGGCCCGAAGCTGGGCACCTGGGGCAAGGAGCACCTGGAGAGCCGGGGCGTCGAGGTCTACCTCAAGACCGGCATGGACTCCTGCGTCGACGGCCGCGTCGTGCTGGGCAACGGCCTGGAGGTCGACTCCCACACGATCGTGTGGACCGCGGGCGTCAAGCCCAACCCGGCGCTCGCCCGCTACGGTCTGCCGCTCGGCCCGCGCGGTCACGTCGACACCGACGCCAAGCTCCAGGTCCGCGGCACCGGCCACGTCTGGGCCGCCGGCGACAACGCCCAGGTCCCCGACATGGCCGCCCGCCGCGCCGGTGTCGAGAACGCCTGGTGCCCGCCCAACGCCCAGCACGCGCTGCGCCAGTCGAAGGTCCTCGGCGACAACGTGATCTCCGCGCTGCGCGGCTTCCCGCAGCAGGAGTACAGCCACGCCAACAAGGGCGCGGTCGCCGGTCTCGGCATGCACAAGGGCGTCGCGATGATCGTCGTCGGCAAGCTGAAGATCAAGTTCCGTGGGCGCCTCGCCTGGTACATGCACCGCGGCTACCACGGCATGGCGATGCCGACCTGGAACCGCAAGATCCGGGTCTTCGCCGACTGGACGCTCTCCGCGTTCCTCAAGCGCGAGGTCGTCTCGCTCGGTGCGATGGAGACCCCGCGCGAGGAGTTCTACGAGGCGGCCAAGCCCGCCCCGGCGCACCAGGGCGCGGCCGGCCCGGCTTCCGCGTCGGACGACCGGTCCGGCTCGGAGCAGGTCAAGGCCGAGGCCGGTGCACGGGTGAGGGCTTCCTGACCCCGTCCTCCGGCGCGGTCAGGGCTTCCTGACCCGCCCCCGGCGCGCGCGGCGAGCTGCGCGCGCCCCCCGACGACCCGAAAGGGCCGCCCGCCATCCGTGGTGCGGGCGGCCCTTTCGCGTGCGCCGGGCGCTGATGGTGGGTACGTCATGTCACACAAGGGGCGCGAAGCAGTCGATTTGACCACAAAATGCGTGGCCAGTGCAGCTATTTTGCCCACCCATTGCGTGCCACCGGGACTGCGCCACCACCCCGGCGGCGTTCACGAGTCAGCTGAGCATTTCTGGGACCCGCACTCCGGGGCCCGTTCCGGGATCCACCCCTCACGGAGGTGTGCGCCATGGCCGATGCCGCACTGCGGCTGAGCACTCTTGCCGAGGAACTGCTGGGAGCCCCGCTCCCCGTACGTGTCCGGGCCTGGGACGGCAGCGAGTCCGGCCCGCCGGACGGACCCACCGTCGTCGTCCGGCACCGCCGGGCCCTGCGCCGGCTGCTCTGGAAGCCGGGCGAGCTGGGCCTGGCCCGCGCCTGGGTGGCCGGCGAGATCGACATCGACGGCGATCTGTACGCCGCGCTCGAAGGGATCGCCGGACTCGTCTGGGAACGCGATCCCGACCCCGGCGCCAAGGAGTCCGTACACCCGCTGCTCGACCCCCGGATGCGCGCCGCCGCCAAGGGCATCGTGGAGATCGCCGGGCCCTGGCCGCCGCCCCCGCCGCCCCCGGAGGAGGTACGGCGCAGAACCGGCGCCCTGCACACCAGACACCGCGACAGAGCCGCGATCAGCCACCACTACGACGTCGGCAACGACTTCTACGCGATGGTCCTCGGACCGTCCATGGTCTACTCCTGCGCCTACTTCGCCGAGCCCGGCGCCACACTGGAGGACGCCCAGCGCGACAAGCTCGACCTGGTCTGCCGCAAGCTCGGACTGACGGAGGGCGACCGGCTGCTCGACGTCGGCTGCGGCTGGGGCTCCATGGCCATCCACGCGGCGCGCGAGTACGGCGCACAGGTCACCGGCGTCACACTCTCCCGCGAGCAGGCCGCCTTCGCGCGCAAGCGCATCGCCGAGGAGGGCCTCACCGACCGGATCGAGATCCGCATCCAGGACTACCGGGACGTCAGGGACGGCCCGTACGACGCGATCTCCTCCATCGGCATGGCCGAACACGTCGGCTCGGTCCGCTACCGCGAGTACGCCGACGACCTCTTCGCGCTCCTCAAGCCCGGCGGCCGGCTGCTCAACCACCAGATCGCCCGGCGCCCGGCGCACGACGAGTCCGACTACCGCATCGACGACTTCATCGACGCGTACGTCTTCCCGGACGGCGAACTGGCCCCGCTCGGCCGCACGGTGGGCACCCTGGAGGAGGCGGGCTTCGAGGCCCGGGACGTCGAATCCCTGCGCGAGCACTACGCGCTGACGCTCCGTCACTGGGTGCGGAATCTGGAGCGGCACTGGCCCGAGGCGGTACGGGCCACCTCACCCGGCCGGGCCCGGGTCTGGCGGCTCTACATGGCCGCGTCGGCGCTGGCCTTCGAACGCAACAGGATCGGCGTCAACCAGATCCTGGCGGTACGGCCCCCCGACACGGGCAGCTCCGGCCTCCCGCTGCGGACCCGCACCTGGCACTGAGCGGGCACCCCGGGCGGCACGGGGGCAGGGTGGCATGGGGGCCGTAGGACGTACGGCCCCCTCCGCAGCACGTACGGCCCCGCCCACCACCCACAGCGGCCCTCCGTCGCACGGCGAAGGGGCCCGCGTCCACGAGGACGCGGGCCCCTTCGCCCCACCACCGCGCGCACCGGGCGCGGGGCGGCCCCGGACTCACTCCGTCTTGATCGCCGTCAGCATGTTCAGCCGCGCCGCGCTCCGCGCCGGCCAGAGCGCGGCCAGCACCCCCACCAGCCCGGCGAGCAGCAGGAAGATCCCGATCCGGTCCCACGGCAGCACCAGTTCGTACGACGGGATCGAGGACCGGATGGTCTCGCCGACCGCCCAGGCCAGGAACGCGCCCAGCCCGACACCGATCAGCGCGCCGAAGACCGAGATCACCACCGCCTCCAGCCGGATCATGCGCTTGACCCGCCGCCGGTCCAGGCCGATCGCCCGGAGCATGCCGATCTCCTGCTGGCGCTCGAAGACGGACATGGCGAGGGTGTTGACGACGCCGAGCACCGCGATGATCAGGGCCATGCCCAGCAGGCCGTACATGATGTTCAGCGCGGTGTTGATCATGCCGCCGAACATGTTCCGGATGTCCTGCTGGTCGGCGACCGTGATGGCCGGGTTGTCGCCCAGCGCGTCGATCAGGGCCTTCTCGTTGGCCTCGGTCGCACCGCCCGCCATCGACACGAACACCTGGCCCGTGTGCGGCTTCTCCTCGTGCGGGTCCAGCAGAGCCGTGGAGATCAGGGTCGGAGAGGCGAACTCGTTGGGCTCGTAGGTGGCGCCGATCGTCAGCCGGGCCTTCGTGTCGTCCAGGTAGGTGACGGTCACGGTGTCCCCGGTCTTCCAGCCGCGGGACTTCGCCGTGTCCGAGGCCACCGCGATCGCGTCGCCCTTGAGCGTGTCCAGCGACCCGGTCACGGTCTTCAGGGTGAGCACCCGCTCGATGTCCCCGGGGGTCACTCCCGAGGCGAAGCTGTCCTTGCCGTCGATGCTCAGGTACACCGACCGCTGCGGGGACACGGCGCTGACGCCCGGTGCCTTCTCCAGAGCCGGGACCACCGACTCGTCCAGACCGCCGCCGCTGGCCATCGTGACCATGTAGTCGGCGCTGATGTGGTCCGTGGTCATCCTGTCGATGGCCTGGCCGAGCGTGACACCGATGATGGTGAGGCCGGTGACCAGCGTGAGGCCGATGGCCAGCGCGGACGCGGTGGCACCCGTACGGCGCGGGTTGCGTACCGCGTTCTGCCCGGCGAGCTTGCCCGCGACGCCCCACAGCCGGTTCAGCAGCGGCTGTACGAGGGCGATGACCGGCCGGGACAGCAGCGGGATCAGCACGATGATGCCGACCAGGGAGAAGAAGGCACCGCCGCCGACCAGCAGCCGGCCGTTGTCCCCGGCGGCCGAGGCGCCCGCGACGATCAGGGCGGCGCCGAGGAGCGTGAGCACCGCGCCGATGGAGTTGCGCAGGACGAGCGACTTCATGGTGGCCACCGCGTGCACACTGCTCATCGCGGCGACCGGCGGGATCTTCGCGGCCCGGCGGGCGGGCAGCCAGGCGGCGATGAGGGTGATCACCACGCCGACCCCGAACGCGGCGGCCACGGCGACCGGCGAGATCACCAGCGGTCCGGCGGGCACCCGCGCCCCGAAGGAGCTCATGGCCGAGCGCAGCGCGACGGCGAGGCCGATTCCGAGGACGAAGCCGACGGCGGACGCGAAGAGGCCCACGAGCAGCGCCTCGATCATCACCGAGCGCTTGACCTGGCGGCGCGAGGCGCCGACGGCGCGCAGCAGGGCCAGTTCCTTGGTGCGCTGGGCGACGAGCATGGTGAAGGTGTTGGAGATCAGGAAGATCCCGACGAAGAGCGCGACGGCCGCGAAGGCGAGCAGCATCTGGTTGATGCCGCTGAGCTGGCTCTCTATCTGTTCGGCCTGCTCCTTGGCGAGTTGGTCGCCGGTCCGGGCGTCGGCGTTCTCCGGCAGCAGCGGTTCGACGGCGCCGAGGATCCGCGTCCCGGAGGCGCCGGGTGCGGCCGTGACGGTCGCGTCCGTGAAGAAGCCCGGCTCCAGATAGAGCTTCTGGGCGACCGAGGTCTCGAAGAGGACCAGGCTGCCGCCCGCGTTGACCTGTCCGTCCTCGGTGGTGAAGATCCCGGAGAGGGTGTACTCCTTCACCGGTCCGTTGGTGGAGACCCTGACCCGGTCACCGACCGCGTACTCGCCCCGGGTGGCCGTGGACCGGTCGAGCGCGACCTGGTCGGGCTCGACGGGCCCCGTGCCGTCGGTGAAGTCGTGCGCGGGGTCCTTTCCGTCCTTGCCGGGGGCGTAGTTGGTGCCGCTGTTGGACCAGCCGTCCCCGATGAGCCTGCCGTCCGGGTCGGCCACCCCGGCGAAGCCACTGACCCGCCCGGTGACGGAGGCGACGCCGTCGAGGGCGGCGATCCGGTCCAGGGTCTCGGGCCGGAGGCCGGGGTCCTCCTTCTTGTCGTCGGAGCGCGCGGTCCCGGGGCCGGAGGCGGAGATGGCGACGGCCACGTCCTTGTAGCTCTTGGCCGACTGTTTGTTGAAGGCGTTGCCGAGGGTGTCGGTGAAGACCAGGGTGCCGGAGACGAAGGCCACGCCGAGCATGACGGCGAGCACGGTCATCAGCAGCCGGGCCTTGTGCGCGAGCACGGTGCGCAGGGCGGTACGGAACATGGTGGGAGTCCAGGTGAAGTGGGCAGGGCGAACGGGCGGCGGGGCCCCGGGAGGGCGCGGCCGTGGAGGGCGGTGCCTGGGTGTCGCGTGGTGTCGCGTGGGTCGGGACGTGGGTGTCGGGTCGGGCCGGTACGGCCGGCGCGGGGCCGGTCGGGTGCCGGGTGCCTGGCGGCGGGCCGTACGCCGGGTTGTCGGGCGCCGGCTCGTACGCGCGGCCGTCAGGGGTGCCGGGCGGTGGGCGTCAGCTCGTACGGCCCTTGGCGTCGAACGCCTTCATCCGGTCGAGCACCCCGTCCGCGGACGGGTCCCGCATCTCGTCGACGATCCGGCCGTCGGCGAGGAAGATCACCCGGTCCGCGTACGAGGCGGCGACCGGGTCGTGCGTCACCATGACGACGGTCTGACCCAGCTCCCGAACGGAATTACGCATGAAGCCCAGCACCTCCGCGCCGGCCCGGGAGTCGAGGTTTCCGGTCGGCTCGTCGCCGAAGATGATCTCGGGGCGGGAGGCCAGCGCGCGGGCGACGGCCACGCGCTGCTGCTGGCCGCCGGAGAGCGCGGCGGGGCGGTGGTGGAGCCGGTCCTTGAGGCCGATCATCGTGATCACCTCGTCGAGCCACCGCTGGTCGGGTTTGCGGCCCGCGATGTCCATGGGGAGGGTGATGTTCTCCAGGGCCGTCAGGGTCGGCAGCAGGTTGAACGCCTGGAAGATGAAGCCGATCTTGTCCCGGCGGAGCTGGGTGAGCTGCTTGTCCTTGAGCGTGCCCAGCTCGGTCTCGCCGATCCGAACCGAACCGGCGCTGAAGCTGTCGAGACCGGCCACACAGTGCATGAGGGTCGACTTGCCGGACCCGGACGGGCCCATGATCGCGGTGAACTCACCCTGCCGGAAGTCGACGCTGACCTGGTCCAGGGCGACCACCTGCGTCTCGCCCTGCCCGTAGACCTTGGACAGGCCGGAGGCGTGGGCCGCCACGGCGTGGGCGCGGAGGAGGGGCATGGTCGTCACGGGAGGGCTCCTTCGAGGAGGTACGGCGTGTGGTGCGGTGGATGGAACTCATCCTCCCGACCGCCCGGCCGCCGGTCGTCACTCCTCATGCCCGTTCCGGGGGCCCTCTCCGGTCGGACCGCGCGACTGCTCCGTACTCCTCCGGGATGACTCCGACCCCGACTCCCGTCAACCTGACGTCTCTCTGTCACACGATCGACTGCCGCGAGCAAACCGTGTGCGGGGAGTGGCGAATAGTGGACAGAGAGCGGCGAGTTTCCGTCATATCCCAAGGTCCGGATCAAGACCTTCGTCCTGCTTCCGGCATGTGCCGATGGCGTGTTACCAGGGCTGACACTCCCTCAGGTGCCAATAAAATCAGACAGGATGGACCAGAGCGCTCGGCCGTCCGGGGGTCCTCCCGGATAGGCTCGTGAGCCGACGCGGAGCCGCGTACGCCCGGATGGTGGAATGCAGACACGGCGAGCTTAAACCTCGCTGCCCCAAATGGGGCGTACCGGTTCAAGTCCGGTTCCGGGCACACTCTCTGAACCCGCGCTGACCTGCGACGATCGATTCTCCCCTGATTTCTTGCCTCTGAGGCACAGTTCTGCTGAAACGTCTCTGCGCATCGCCACGATCGGTCAACTGGATTGAAAAGTAAAGCTTTTGACGCAGAGTCAGTTCCAGGAGTCGATGAATCCGCAGCTCAGACCCCTTGAACGGCTTGTCGAGTGCGCGTCAATCCCCGGATTTCCGGTCCCGCGCGAGGCGTCGGCGCGAGCCCCTCGGAGGGGGCGGAACGGACCTCCCGGGGGCACCCGCGAGCCCCCCGGCGGACGCGGTGCGCGGGCCCCCGCGTCACGATCGTGGAAAGATCCTCCTGGGGCACTAGGGTGTTCCCTTTGCTCCCCTATTACTCTTGTGCCAAGGCCGCGCAAGGTGGCCGCCATGGAGGAGTGAGATGAGGAGCAGCAACCCGGTCTTCTCGCGACGGGGCTTCAGCCGCGACAACGGCCAAGCGGGCTTCAACGCGGCGCCGCAGGCCGGGGGCCCCGCCGTAGGTACGCAGAATCCGTACGCGACCAACCCGTACGCCACCAACCCCTACGCCCCGCAGACGGACGGCCAGTTCGGCGCCGGGCCGCAGGCGCCCGCCCGCGCCGGGGTCATGACGATCGACGACGTCGTGACGCGCACCGCGTCCACGCTCGGCACGGTCGTCCTCACCGCCGTCCTCGCCTGGGTCCTGCTCCCGGTGGACCAGGACAACCTCGGCAAGTCCTACGGCATCGCCATCGGCGCGGCCCTGGTCGCCTTGGTCCTGGCCCTGGTGCAGTCCTTCAAGCGCAAGCCGACCCCGGCGCTGATCCTGGCCTACGCGGCCTTCGAGGGCGTCTTCCTCGGCGTGATCAGCAACACGGTCAGCACGTACCTGTCGCCGGGCGTCGTCGTCCAGGCCGTGATGGGCACCATGGCGGTCTTCGCCGGCGTGCTGATCGCGTACAAGATGCGCTGGATCCGGGTCACCCGCCGCTTCTACGGCTTCGTGATGGCCGCGGCGATGGGCTTCGTGCTCCTCATGGCCGCCAACCTGCTGTTCAGCGTCTTCGGCGGCGGTGACGGCCTCGGCTTCCGCAGCGGCGGCCTCGGCATCCTCTTCGGCGTGATCGGCATCATCCTCGGCGCGTGCTTCCTGGCGCTCGACTTCAAGCAGGTCGAGGACGGCGTGACGTACGGCGCGCCCCGCGAGGAGTCCTGGATGGCGGCCTTCGGCCTCACCATGACCCTGGTCTGGATCTACCTGGAGATGCTGCGGCTCTTCTCGATCCTGAGCGGCAACGACTAGCGGTGACGGCCGCCGGTTGTGCGGCGTTACGGCGGAGGGGTCCGCGGGCAGCAGCCCGCGGGCCCCTTCCGTCGTCTCCGCGCGTCGGGGTCAGCCGAAGCGGCGGGCCGCCCGCCTCAGGTCGTGCTCGTGGATGATCGCCTTGGCGTGCCCGTACGCGAGCTCGTGCTCGCCGCGCAGCCAGGCGACCTTCTCGTCGAAGCGCACGAGGGCCGGGCCCTCGTCGACCGTGCGGAGCCAGTCGGAGACTTCGCGGCCGGTGCGGTCGGGGATACGGGACAACAGGTTGCGGTGGGTCTCTTCGGAGAAGACAAGGGACATCGGCGCCTCCGGACGCTGCTTCGCGCGTACTGGTCCTTCACGTCACCGTGCCCGAGCGTTGGCCCGTTGGCAACAGTCCCGGAAGGGCGCGTAGGGTCGCGGCGTGCTTGATACGACGCGTCTGACCGCCGCCGCGGACCGATTCGCGGACCGGCTCCGGGCGGCCCCGCAGAGTGCGCTCCGGCGCGGGGCCGCGGCCGAGGGGCTGGCCCTGGCCAGGGAACTGTCCGCGACGGCCCAGCGTCTCGAAGCCCCGGAGGGCGCCCCGCCGGCCCCGCCGAGGATCATGCCGGACGCCGGCGCGTTCGCCGTCGCCGATCAACTCGCCGTCGCCGTCGGGGACCTGACGGAGGCACTGCGAACGGCCCCGTCCGCGGCGGAGCTGGACGAGGCCGTGAGAGCGGTGGAGCGGGCCGCGGCTAGAGCGAGGCTATGACCCGGTCGGCGAGTACGTAGATGTGGTCGCCGGCGGTGTCGTCCTCCGTCGCACCGGGGCCGGCCGTACCGGGCCCGTCGCCCGTACTGGCGGCGACACCGCTGGAGAACGTGAGGGCGTACGCCCCCGAGACGCCCGAGCCGCCCAGCAGGAACGGCGTACCGCCGTCGCGCAGCGCGCCCGCCAGGCGTTCGGCGGTCTCGCGGTGGCCCGGCGTCATGCAGAGCGTCGTACCGTCCGTGAAGACGTACACGTCGAGCGTGCCCAGCGGGCCGGGGCGGACGTCGGCGAGCGCGGTCCGGGCGCCGGCCAGCTCCTCCAGCCGCGCGACGGTGCGCTCGTGGTCGGTGATCACGGGCGTACGGACCGGGACGAAGTCCGGGTGCGACGGGTGCCGGCGGCGGGCGGCGGCCAGCTCGGGGGAGTCCTCGGCGTACTCACCGACCTCACTCACCTCACTGACCTCGCTCAGGTCCGGCAGCGCGCCCAGGCCGGCGCGGGTGTCGGGGTGCTCGTCCAGGTCCTCGTACGCGGCGGGGTCGCCCGCGTCCGGCTCGCCGTGCTCGCGCAGCCCGGCGAGTTCCGCCAGTTCCGCGAGGTCGTCGTAGTCCTCCTCCACCGCGCGGCGGGCCCGGTCGGCCCGGTCGAGGGCGTCGAGGTCCAGCGACTCCAGACCCACGAAGTCGGCCTGGCGCGGCACGTAGAACATCCCGTCGTCGCCGCCGGAGCCGGGGCCGCCGAAGCCGCCCAGCAGTGACGGCGCGTCGGAGGCGTCGCGGGCCTCCTGCGCGGCCCAGAAGGCACGCGCCTCGGCGAGCTCCCGCTCGCGCTCCTCGGCCAGGGCCTCGGCCACGGCCAGCCGGATGTCCTCGGTGGAGGTGGCGGCCGGTGCCGGTTCGGCGGAGCGGGCCTGCGGTACGGCGACCGGGCCGGCCTCGTTGGCCAGGGACAGTTCGCCGCGCAGGGCGGTGACCTCTCGTCGCAGCCCATGAGCGGCGTGCAGGGCGGCGACGCCCACGGCGGTCGCGGCGGCCGTGGTGAGCAGCAGGGCAAGAGACATGGCGCTCACTGACTTACTCCCGGTCTTCAATGGTCCCCCGACTTCCTACCTCAGCGTGTCGTGGGGGGCGCGCACGTCGGCAGTGCATTACGTCATGAATTGGACGGGTCTTTGGACCTGCGGGCCGACGCCATTGCCGCCGTGACCAGGTTAAATGGGTCTCCCCCAGGAGGCGGGTCACATCCTGGGGGAGATTGCGTCACGACTGGGGATCGACGGGATTCGGCGCGGGGCGCCCGGGGCGGTTCAGCTGAGCCGCTCGATCACCATGGCCATGCCCTGACCACCGCCGACGCACATGGTCTCCAGGCCGAACTGCTTGTCGTGGAACTGGAGCCCGTTGATGAGCGTGCCGGTGATCCGCGCGCCCGTCATGCCGAAGGGGTGGCCGACGGCGATGGCGCCGCCGTTCACGTTCAGCCTGTCGAGGTCGACGCCGAGGCCCTGGTAGGAGGGGATGACCTGGGCGGCGAACGCCTCGTTGATCTCCACCAGGTCGATGTCGCCGATGCCCAGACCCGCGCGGCGCAGCGCCTGCTTGCTGGCCTCCACCGGGCCGTACCCCATGATCTCCGGCGAGAGCGCGGAGACACCCGTGGAGACGATCCGGGCGAGCGGGGTGACGCCCAGCTCCCGCGCCTTGGTGTCCGACATGATCACGAGGGCGGCGGCGCCGTCGTTGAGCGGGCAGCAGTTGCCCGCCGTGACCAGGCCGTCGGGGCGGAAGACGGGCTTGAGGCCCTGGGTGCCCTCCAGGGTGATGCCGGCGCGGGGGCCGTCGTCCTTGGCGACCACCGTGCCGTCGGGCGTGGTGACGGGGGTGATCTCGCGCTCCCAGAAGCCCTTCTTGATGGCTTCCTCGGCGAGATTCTGCGAGCGCACCCCGAACTCGTCCATCTCACGGCGGCTGATGCCCTTGAGCCGGGCCAGATTCTCGGCGGTCTGGCCCATCGCGATGTACGCGTCGGGGACCACGCCGTCCTCGCGCGGGTCGTGCCAGTCGGAGCCCTCGGAGGCGGCGACGGCGGCGGTACGGGCCTCCGCGTCGGCGAAGAGCGGGTTGTGCGTGCCGGGCATGCCGTCGCTGGAGCCGTTGACGGAGCGGGAGACCATCTCGACGCCGGCCGAGATGAAGACGTCGCCCTCGCCGGCCTTGATGGCGTGCAGCGCCATGCGGGAGGTCTGGAGCGAGGACGAGCAGTAACGGGTGATCGTGCAGCCGGGGAGATGGTCCATCCCCATCTGTACGGCGACGATCCGGCCCAGGTTGTGGCCCTGCTCGCCGCCGGGGAGACCGCAGCCGAGCATCAGGTCGTCGATGTCGCGCGGGTCCAGCTCGGGGATCTTGGCCAGCGCCGCCTGGATGATCGTGGCGGTCAGGTCGTCGGGCCGCAGCTCCTTCAGGGAGCCCTTGAAGGCCCGGCCGATGGGGGAGCGGGCGGCAGAGACGATCACGGCTTCGGGCATCACGGCTCCAGAGGGGCGGGTGCGGTACGGCGGGAGTGCCGTCTGGTGAAGTTACCCGCACGTACGGCCCGGGGTCACCCGGCCGCACGTGTGACGAGAACCGCAGCGTGCCACGCGGGAGCGTTCCTAAGCAAGCGCTCAGACACCGGTGGGCGGACCGGCCGGCGCGGTGCGGCGCCACGGCGGGGCGAGCGTCTCAGGTCCGGTCGGCCCGCTCCTTCGGCGGGTGCGGCGGTGGGGGCGGCCCGGCCGGTCCCGACCGCCCGGACCCCGCCTCCGTAGACCCGGTCTCCCCGGACCCCGCCTCCGCCGGGTCCGCCTCCGCCGGGTCCGCCTGGGCCGGCTCCGGGTCCGGGAGACGCCTGCGCCTGCGGTGCTTGAGCAGGGCCCACGGCGCCCGCGCGCCCGTGACCTCGGTGCCCGCCTCCGCCGCCGCCGCCGACGCGGCCTTCGCCACCGTCAGCATGTCCTCGTCCCGCGCGGCGTCCAGGTGGTCCGTCTCCGGCCACAGCCCCAGTACGGCGCAGAGCGTGGGCAGCACCGCCATCGCCGCCGTCGCGTACCCCTCCGCCGACGGGTGGTAGTTGTCGGCGCCGAACATCTCCCGGGGGTTCGCCGCGAACTCCGGCCCCAGCAGGTCGCCGAGCGAGACCGTACGGCTGCCCTGCTCGACCGCCACGATCGTCTGCGCCGCCGCGAGCTGCCGGCTCACCCGGCGGGCCACCCAGCGCAGCGGCTGGTAGACCGGCTCGATGGTGCCCAGATCCGGACAGGTGCCGACGACGACCTCCGCGCCCGCCGTCCGCAGCCGCCGGACCGCCGCCGCGAGATACCGCACCGAGGCGGTGGCCGCCATCCGGTGCGTGACGTCGTTCGCGCCGATCATGATCACGCAGACGTCCGGGGTCCGGAAGGTGTCCGAGAGCAGCAGCGTCACCTGGCGTTCCAGATCGTCCGACTGGGCCCCCGGCTGCGCCACGTTCCGCAGGTCCACCGGGCGCTCCGCCACCGCCGCGAGCCCCGAGGCGAGCAGCGCCCCCGGTGTCTGGCCGGCCCGCCGGACGCCCTGCCCGGCCGCCGTGGAGTCGCCGAGCATGCCCATCCGCAGGGGTTCCGTGTGCCCGTACGCCAGCCCGTACCAGCCGTTGCCCCGGGGCGGGACCGGTGCCGTACCGCCGCCGACCGACCGCTTCGCCAACTGCACCTCGGCGAGCAGGAGCCCCACCCCGGCCGCTCCGATCAGACCGACGCTCCCCCCGCCGAAGGCGGCGCCCGCCGCGATCCGTCGTGCCACCCTCGCTCTCGACACAGTCCGGGTCACCTCCCTGTAGCCGTACACGCGCTGTAGCGGTTCACACACCGCAATAAGACCAGGCAAGAGGTCATTGCCCCGTAACGGGTGTGGCCCAATCTCCCGCCGGGACGCATACGCTGGCCGGACCATCACGGAGACCCCGGAGACTACGGTGCAATTCCACGACTCGATGATCAGTCTGGTTGGCAATACCCCGCTGCTGAAGCTGGGCAAGGTGACCTCGGGCATTCAGGCGACCGTCCTGGCCAAGGTCGAATACTTCAATCCGGGCGGTTCGGTGAAGGACCGGATCGCCCTGCGCATGATCGAGGCCGCGGAGGAGAGCGGCGAACTGCGGCCCGGCGGCACCATCGTCGAACCGACGAGCGGCAACACCGGCGTCGGCCTGGCGATCGTGGCCCAGCAGAAGGGCTACCACTGCATCTTCGTGTGCCCCGACAAGGTCTCCACGGACAAGATCAACGTGCTGCGGGCGTACGGCGCGGACGTCGTCGTCTGCCCGACGGCGGTCGACCCCGACCACCCCGACTCGTACTACAACGTGTCCGACCGGCTGGTCCAGGAGACGCCGGGCGCCTGGAAGCCGGACCAGTACAGCAACCCGAACAACCCGCGCTCGCACTACGAGACCACCGGTCCCGAGCTGTGGGACCAGACGGACGGGCGGATCACCCACTTCGTCGCGGGCATCGGCACCGGCGGCACGATCTCCGGAACCGGCCGGTATCTGAAGGAGATCAGCGAGGGCCGCGTCACGGTCGTCGGCGCCGACCCCGAGGGCTCCGTCTACTCGGGCGGCTCCGGGCGTCCGTATCTGGTCGAGGGCGTCGGCGAGGACTTCTGGCCGAGCGCGTACGACCGGAACGTCACCGACGAGATCGTCGCCGTGTCCGACAAGGACTCCTTCCAGATGACGCGCCGCCTCGCCAAGGAGGAGGGCCTGCTCGTCGGCGGCTCCTGCGGCATGGCGGTCGTGGCGGCGCTGAAGGTCGCCGAGGGGCTCGGGCCGGACGACGTGGTGGTGGTCCTGCTGCCCGACAGCGGCCGGGGCTACCTCAGCAAGATCTTCAACGACGAGTGGATGAACGACTACGGGTTCCTGGAGCAGGGCGGGGACACCCCGCGCGTCGGTGACGTGCTGCGGTACAAGGAGGGCGGCGCCCTTCCCACGCTCGTGCACATGCACCCCGAGGAGACGGTCGGCGAGGCGATCGAGGTCCTGCGCGAGTACGGCGTCTCGCAGATGCCGATCGTGAAGCCCGGCGCCGGGCACCCCGACGTCATGGCAGCCGAGGTCATCGGCTCGGTCGTGGAACGCGACCTGCTCGACGCCCTGTTCGGCGGTCGCGCCTCCCTCGGCGACCCGCTGGACAAGCACATGTCGACCCCGCTGCCGCAGGTCGGATCGGGCGAGCCGGTGGCGGACCTGATGACGGCGCTCAGCGGCACCAACGCCGCCGCCGCGGCGATCGTGCTGGTGGAGGGCAAACCGACGGGTGTGGTGAGCCGTCAGGACCTGCTGGCGTTCCTCGCCAAGGACGCCAAGGACGCCCTCACGTAGACCCGTACGGGCCGTCGTGAAAGTGGTACCAGCGCGACATCTACGCGCAGCACGCGCTTAACACGGCCGGGGCACACTGGTTGTTGTCGGCGTCAGTGATCTCCGGAGCGGCTCCCGGACCCATGGACGCCAGGACACGGTGCCGGTACTTGACCCGGCCCGGGTCCCTCGCGGGGACCGCCGTCGTCCCGCCCCCCGGAAACGGGGGTGCGGCGGCCCCCGCGACATCTCCCCCTCCGGCCCGTCGCGCCCCGGCCCTCCCCGGTCCGGCTTTCGCGCGTGTGTGACGCGGGGTCAGTCCTCCCAGTCGTCCCGCGACCGCTTCGGCCCGCCGCCGCCCGGCCGCGCCCAGGGCACACCCCCGGCCGCGTGGGCGACGTTCACGGCGACGATGCCGAGCCAGGCCACGAGCAGGCCGGCGAAGTGCGCCTCGGCCGCGGCGATGGCGGACAACGGCACGGCCAGCACCAGCGAGACGACGCCGAATCCGTAGCGCGAGCCGAACGACTCCACGCCGCCGCCGCGCGGCCGGGCGCCGCGCGCGACGACCATCCGCTCCTCGGCGAGCCGCCGCCGGGCGTCCCGGCCGCTCGTGCTGTCGAGGCGCTGGTCGAGCTTCTCCAGAAAGGAGTCGATCAGCGCGGACTCGTACTCGGGCCCCAGCTCTCGCCGGGCCTGCAGGGTCGCGTCGAGCTCCTTCTTGAGCTCAGGGTCACGGGCTTCCATGCCCACCACGGTACGAACGGGCCGCCGCCGGGGCACTGGGGCTGTCCCCCCTCTTTCCCTGAGGCGGCCCGGAGCCTTTCCCCGAGACACTCCGGGGCCCGCCGGAAAGGGCCGTCGCCCGCGTCCTTCCTGAAGGACGCGGGCGACGGCCCGGAACGGGACTCGGGTACGTACGGGTGTGCCGCCCCGGTGGGGGAGCCGGCACACCCGTGGTCGTCCTACAGGTCCGGCAGGGCCATCGGGCCGGCGAGCTGCTGGATCGTGGTCGAGTCGACCGCTCCACCGTAGACGCGGACCTCGTCGATCGCGCCGGCGAAGTACTCGCTGCCGCCGCCGAGTGCCGAACGGCCCACCTGGAGACCGCCGGTGGCGCTCCACAGCGTGTCGTCCGCGCCGTGCGCGCTGTCGGCGAGGCTGCCGTTGACGTACAGCCGGATCTCGTTGGCGAACGCGTCGTAGACCACGGCCAGGTGCTGGCCGGGCGAGTCGATGTCCGGGAGATCCTGGTCGTCACGGAACACCGTCTGCGGAGCGGTCGCCGAGTCGGTCCCGGCCACGGACAGTTCCCACATCGGCGGGGTTTCGGCGTCCGGTCCCGGCCGGTAGCGGACGGCGAGTCGGTTCGCCGCCGTGCCGGGCAGCGAGAGCACGGTCTGGGGCCGCTCCGCGTCCAGGCTGGTGAGCTGGGCGCGTGCCGCCACGGTGAAACTCGTCGCCCCGGTGACCGGGGGAGTGGCGGTGGACGCGTAGTCCCCGTCGCCGTCCAGCATGAGGTCACCGGCCCCGACCATCGGGAACGGGTCGGGCGACAGCGGGTCGGTGGGCGCCAGGCGGATCCGCGCGTCGCCCGCGAGGGACAGGGCCTGGCCCCCCGCCGTGTCCACGGAGCTCCCGCCGGACTCCGCGTCCAGCTGCCAGTACCCCACGCGGTTCGGCACGACCGTCATCAGCTCGGCGACCTGGGCCGCGGGCAGCACCCGGTCGAAGACGCGGACCCCGGCGAGGTCACCGGTGAAGTGGTTCCGGTAGCCGCTCCCGGCCGTGGCACGGCCGATCTGGAGCGGGCCGGACGCCGCCCGCACCGAGACTCGCCCGGCGACGCCCCGGGAGTCCCGGTCGAGGTAGAGGCGCAGTTCGGACGCGGTGGCGTCGTACACACCCGTCAGCAGGACCCACTGGTTCTCGACCACCGAGATCCCGGTGGAGACGGCCTGCCACTTCTCGGGGGAGCCGACGTCGCCGGCCGGTACGGAGAATGCCCAGGTGCCGGCGGTGTGGTCGTAGCCCAGGGTGAAGCCGGGCTCGCCGGCGCCGTCCTGGCTGACGACCGCCATGTCGCGGTCGAGCGCCGTCGGGCGCACCCACGCGCTGACGCTGAAGCTCTTCGAGGTGTCCAGCACCGTGTCGTCGACGTCGGCGAAGGCGCCGGCGGAGCCGTCGAAGCGGGCCGCCGCGTCGCCCCTGCCACCGGGGCCCTGGACTCCGAAGGAGACACCTGGACCGGTGCTTGCGGGGAACGCCCCCGTCTCGTCGCGGGCCTCGGTGCTGCCCGGTGCGTCGGCGAGGTTCCACTGCCCGACGACCGGTGTGCCCTCGGTCACCAGGAACTCGTAGTGCGCCTTGGTACTGGGGTTCCCGGCCCGGTCCACGGCGACGACGTCCACCCAGTGGCGTCCCGCGCGGGTGGGCATCCAGTCGACCGTGGCGGAGCCGCCGGCGGGGGTGGCGTCGACCGTGGTGGCCGGGGTCGCCGTGCTGTCGAACGCGTACCGGTACTTCACCACGTCGGTGTCCGGCACCGAGTCGTCCGGGTTCGGCGAGAAGGTGAACGTGCCGTTCGTGCCGACGCCGTGGTGGTAGGCGGAGTCGGACGGGTAGTCGTCGGACAGCACGTCCGGCATGCCCGGCAGGGTCTTGTCGTAGACGAACTCACAGCTCACGCCGGGGCCGTCGTCGCTCCACGGCCCGTAGCCGTCCCCGTCGTAGGTCCGCGCGCTCCACCGGACGACGGTGTTCTCCGGGATCGTGGACTTCACCGTGTGGGTGAATTTGGTGTCGCCGGCCGGCGACAGCCACGAAGGGGTCAGGTACGTGTAGGACCGGGCCGCGTCGCTGACCGGGTCGGTCCACTCCACCTTGAACTCGACCTTGACCTTGTCGGTCCGGCCGTCGGCGTGGTCGGGGTCGCTCGCGACCGCCTGCAACAGCGGCGGCACCTCGGAGTACGGCCGCCCGGTGCCGGCGGCACAGACACCGCCCGGGTTCTGCGAGAGCGTGGTGATCCTGTCCGGCAGGTTGTTGTAGTTGACCGACAGGTACGCGTTTCCGCAGACCCTCTTCCACTCCGGGAGACGGCTCTCGTCGGCGGCCCTCAGGCCCAGCGTCATGGACGACCAGCCCTCCCTCGCCGCGGTCCGCACCTCGGTGGTGAGTTCACCGGTGGCGCCGCCCTTGAAGTGCAGGTTCGCCCGGCCGCCGCAACTGGTGGGCGAGAGGCGCTTGTCGACGGTGCCGAGGTGGTCGGTCCAGTCGTCGACGGTGCCGGCCCAGTCGCTGGACGGGTCGACGCGGTAGTTCTTGCCGCCGACGCGGTACAGCCGGACCGGTTCGGCGGCCGAGGCGGCACCGTGGACGTCGGCGACGCGGGCGGAGAACGTCGTGCCGAGGATCTGCTTCCCCCGGTAGAACGACATCGGCAGGGTGAACAGCACCCGCCGGACGCCGACTTCGTCGCAGGACACCGGGTGCCGGTCGGCGGTGCACATGCCGACCCCCGCGCTCCCGGAGAACCTCCAGTCCTGCTCGCCCGGCATGCCGGACATGACTCCGGTCCGGGCCGTACGGGACGTGGTGCGCTGGACCGGATCGATGACCACCGGGAAGACGGTGTCCTCCGACGTGAGCAGCTTCCGGTCGGGAACGAGCGTGAGGCTGTCCTGGTCCACCCGCACTCCGAACGGGGTGGTCCTGCCGCCGCCTCCGGGACCGGCGAGCGCCGGCTCGGGCGCGGCGGACGGTGCCGGGTCCGCCGCTGCGGCGGCCCCCGTCAGGGCCTTGGACACGGCGGCGGGGCCCCGCGGTCCCGCCTCTGCCTCCTTGACGGCGGACGAGTCCCACATGGCCGGCCTGCCCGCCTCGAAGACGGTGCCGCCGACGGCGGCGTCCTCGGCCCTGAGAGCGCCGGAGGCGTCTTCCGTGACGTCGAGGCCGGCGGTCTCCAGTCCGAGTTCGATCCTGGCCAGGCGCGGATCGGCCGCGGCCTCGGGGGTGTTGACGACGAGCAGGTGGCCGAAGCCGTCCGCCTCGGCCCGTACGGTCAGGTCGACTCCGGGCAGCGCGTCCTTGTACGTGGCGCTCCCGCCGTCGAGGACGGGCGCGGCCAGCTTGCCGTACGGCCAGGTCAGCGCGAGTTCACGGCCCGCCCGGTTCATGGTGACGAAGGGCCTGTCCGCCCCGCCGCCGGAGAACGACAGCTCGACGGCGGTCGCCTTCGGGACCACGGTGCCGTCGGCACGCCGGACCAGCGTCGTGTCGATGTCGACCCACCGCCCGTCCTGGTACGTGCGGACGGGATCGGTGAACTCCCGTGCGGTGAAGGTCCCGTCGGGCTCGGCGTAGACCTCGCGGCGCTCGGTGCGCAGGGCGAGGACCTCGGCCTTCTTGCCGGATCCGGCGGCCGTGGTGAGCGCCTCGTGCTCGGTCAGGGCCTGCCCGGCGAAGGCGACCGGCGACAGGTCGGCCTGCCGGACACCGCCGGAGGGATCGCCGGGCAGGGCGCCGACGCCGCCGGTCAGTACGGCTCCGGCGACCATCGCGGCGACCGCGCCGCGCAGCACCGGCCCGCGTGGTATTCGTCTGGACACGTGTGAGCTCTCCTTTGTTCGTTCGTCGTCGGGTCATCCCGCGGAAGGCGACGTTCTCCGCCGGGATTCCGTTCGCGCCCGGCTCGTCGGGCCCGCGAACCTCTGACCATTGATTCCAGAAATCGCCGTACCGTGCGGAACGGCGAACTCCCGCGTGCCGACCGGGGGTGCGAGGCCCTGCTGAGTTCGGCGACGGGCAGCGCGGCGTGCCCGTCCGCGCAGTGCGCAAGAAGCCCCCGTTGTCCCCGTCACTCTCAGCTGTACGATCCCCACCCCACAGCTACGAGACGCGATGGCGGACTATTCCATGAGCCTCTGACCTGCGCAAGAACACATATCCGACATAGGCCGTCACGCGGTGAACACAACTCCATCACATGGGACGCACGTCACAACACTGGTTTTTTCTGGACACCAAGCGGGCGCCCGACGCGCGCGGGCCGCTGGTGCGCGGCCGGAGGGCCCGCACGCGCGGAGTCGCGAGAGTTGCCGGAGCCGCCGAGGCCACCGGAGTCACCGAGGTCGCCGGGGGTGCTCATCCCGCGCGCTCCTTGCCCGGGCTGCATATGCTCATGCAGAGTTCTCCCTGACTGAATAGTTCGCCGATGCCACGAAGGGTGGTGTCCGTGGTGTCCTCCGTGACCGACGACCGTGCCCCCGCCGTACGGCCCGCCCTCGTCGTCCTCGACGGGCAGAGCCTGCCCGTCGCCGACATCGTCCGGCTCGCCGACGGCTCCGCCCGCCCCGTGCCCGGCACCGACGCCATGAAGCGCGTCGAGCGGTCCTGGCACACCGCGCGCGAACTCGCCGCGTCCGGACGGGTCTACGGACGCTCCACCGGCGTCGGCGCCAACCGCAACGAGGCCGTCCCCAGCGAGGCCGCCGCCGACCACGGGCTGCGGCTGCTGCGCAGCCACGCCGGTGCCATCGGGCGCCCGCTGCCCGCCCGCGAGGTCCGCGCCATGCTCGCCGTACGGACCAACCAGCTCCTCGCCGGCGGCGCCGGGCTGCGCCCCACCGTCGTCACCGCCCTCTGCGACGCCCTGACCGTCGGCGCGCACCCGGTCGTCAACGAGTTCGGCTCGGTCGGCACCGGCGACATCGCCGCCCTCGCCCAGGTCGGCCTCGCCCTCGCCGGCGAGCACCCCTGGCAGGGCGGCCGGCCGCCCGAGGCGCAGGCCCTCGACAACAACGACGCCCTCGCCCTCATCAGCAGCAACGCCCTGACACTCGGTCAGGCGGCCCTGGCACTCGACGAGTTGAGGCGGCTGATCGCCGCGACCGAGGTCGTCGCCGCGCTCTCCCTGCTCGCCGTGGACGGCAGCTTCGAGGCGTACGCCGAACCCGCCCACGCCGCGCGCCCGCACCCCGGCTCGTACGCCGTCGCCGCCCGGATGCGGCACATACTCGGCGCCCCCGAACGGCCCACCCCGCCGCTCGGCCGTATCCAGGACCCGTACGGCTTCCGCTGTGTGCCCCAGGTCCACGGGCCCGCCCGCGACGCGGCCGACGCGCTGGAGCGCGCGCTCGCCGTCGAGATCAACGCCGCCGCCGAGAACCCGCTGATCTGCCCCGGCACGGACGACGACGCGGCGCCCGCCGCCTACCACCACGGCGGCTTCTACCTCGCCCAACTCGCCCTCGCGCTCGACCACTTCAGACTGGCCATCGTGCAGACCGCCCGGCTGTCCAGCTCCCGGCTCTCCGCGCTCAACGAACCCGCCTTCACCCGGCTGCGGCCCTTCCTCGCCGACGCCGAGCCCGCCAGTTCCGGCGTGATGATCCTGGAGTACGCGGCCGGGGCCGCCCTCGGCGATCTGCGCGCCTTCTCCGCCCCCGCCTCGCTCGGCCACGCCGTACTGTCCCGGGGCGTGGAGGAACAGGCCAGCTTCGCGTCGCTGGCCGCGCGTCAGACGCTCCGGGCCTGCGAGGCGTACCGTCTGGTCGTCGGCTGCGAACTCGTAGCCGCCGTAAGGGCGTTGCGCCAGCGCGGGCTCAGGCCCGAGGCCACGCTGCCCGTCGGCGGGGCGTTCGCGCTGGCCGAATCCGTACTCGACGCGGAGACCGCCGACCGGCCGCTGACCGACGACGTGACAGCCGCCGCATGGCTGCTCGACCGGCTGGGCCCGGCCGCGGACGAGTCGAACCGTACGGGCACCCCCGGGGCGCATGTCACCGGTACGACGAGAGGGATCGTGTGAGCGACAGTCCGGCCGCCCGCCTCCAGCAGTTGTTCGAGGGCCACCGGCTCACCCCCACCCAGCGCCGGATCGCGCACAGCATGGTGCGCCGGGCCGCCGACGCGCCGTTCCTCTCCAGCGTCGAACTCGCCGAACTCGCCGGAGTCAGCCAGCCCTCCGTGACGCGCTTCGCCGTCGCGCTCGGCTTCGACGGCTACCCGGCGCTGCGCAGACATCTGCGCGAGGTCGCGCCCGCCGGGCAGGACACGGGGGCGTCCGCGTACAACGAGTACCAACAGGCCGTCCACGCCGAACTGGAGAATCTGCGCCAACTGGCCGACCTGCTGGCCGATCCGGGCCCCGTCGAGCGGGCCGGGCGCGCACTCGCCGCCTCGACCCCGCTGCCCGTCCTCGGGCTGCGCGCCGCGTCCGCCCAGGCCAAGGGCTTCGCGTACTTCGCCGCCAAGGTCCACCCCGACATCCGGCTCCTGGACGAGGGCGGCACCATGCTCGCCGACCGGGTCGACGCCGCGCGGCGCGCGGGCGCGAGCGCGCTGCTCTGCTTCGCGCTGCCGCGCCATCCCCGGGAGGTCGTGGAGGCGCTGGACCACGCGCGGGCGGCCGGGCTGTTCGTGGTCACGGTCGCCGACTCGCTCTTCGCGCCCGTCGCCGCCCACAGCGACCTGCTGATCCCGGCGGCCGTCGGCACGGGGCTCGCCTTCGACACGGCGTGCGCCCCGATGCTCCTGGGGCGGGTGCTGCTGGAGGCGATGTGCGACGACCTGCCGGACGCGCAGGCGCGCCTGGAGGACTTCGACGTACGGGCGGCGGCCCGGGGCCTGTTCGTGGAATAGATTCCGCCGATTTCCCCGGAGTGCGCGATCCGTTGGCCCGTTCTCAGGAAAACCTCAGAAAACCGCACTAATCTGCCCGCCACAACTTCGGTGCATCGGAGCAGAGGAGGCGGCCGTGAAACGCGGAGGGCAGCAGTCGCTGGCACGGGTGACGGTGATCGTGAGGGGCGGCGCGGCCCCGATGTGGTGGCCCGGGGTGCTGGCCGCCGCGAGCGGGGCGCTGATTCCCGGACTCACCGGCCGCCGGGTCGGGTTGTACGCGGGGGTGGCCCTGTTCGTCCTGACGGCGGCGGTCGTGGCGCTCGCCCGGCGGCGGCGGTACGACGGGTGGGCCGAGGCCGCCACAAGGGTCGCGAGGTTCGACTACCTCCAGGACCGGGCGGTGACGCTGAGAGTGTGGCGGCGGGCCCATGTGTGGTGGCTGGTGGGCGGGTTCCTGGTGGCGGCGGGCACTTCGTTCGTCGTCCCGGTCGCCGGGGGCGCGGTCCTCGCGGGCGCCGGTGCCGGGCTGTGGCTCAAGGCCGTGCTGCTGGGCCGCGCCGAACGGGCGGGCGGGCAGCTGCTCTGGGTCCGTACCGACTGGGCCGGGCGGGGCAGCCCCGTCGGGCCCAGGGTGAAGGGGTTCCGTACGACCGGGCTCGAAGCGGGGGACGCCGCGCCCGGTGGGGCGCGGCGATCCCGTGGCAGGAAGGCGGGGCCCGTGAAGGCGCGGCCCGCGGCGAAGGTGGAACCGGCGGCGACGGTGCGGCCCGTGAAGGCGGGGGCGGCCGGGGCGGCCGGTCCGGTGGGAGCGGGGAACGCCGCGCCGGCCGAGGCGGGTTCCGCCGCCGAACGCTGACCGGCCGACCCGGCCGCCCCGGCGGGCCCGTGGCGCTGACGAGTCCCGTGGCGCTGCGGGCCCGTGGTGCTGACGGGTCCCGTCAGGTCCCGTCACACCTCCAGGGTGTTCTCGATCCTCTTGAGCTGGTGTCTGGCCATCGCCAGGTTCGCCCGCTGCTTGTCCAGCGCCAGATAGAGGAACAGGCCCACGTTGCCCCGGCCCTTGAGCAGCCGGATCAGGTGGTACTGGCCGCCGAGGGTGATCAGGATGTCCTCGATCTCGTCCTTGAGGCCGAGCATCTCCATCGCGCGGACCTTGGCCCGCACCACATCGGTGTTCCCGGCGGCGGCGACCGTCAGATCCAGTTCCTCGCCGCCGCCCACGGTGCCGAGGGCCATGCCGCTGCCGTAGTCGACGAGGGCGGCCCCGATGGCGCCCTGGATGGAGGCGGTGGCTTCCTTGAGAGCCGCTTCGGTGTTGGCCATGGGGGTCGCACTTCCTTTTCGTCTTTGGGAGTTCGTCCCCCGGCCGGTCCCGGCCGGGGGCGCTGAGGTCGAAGAAGTCGAGATCGGAGGAGTCGAGATCGGAGAAGTCGAGCCGAGCTGTTCGCGGGGGCGCTGACGGGGGTGTTCTGCCGGGGCCACGGCTCAGGCGTTCTCCCGTCGTTCGAGAGCGCCGTCCACGAGTACGCCGATCCGCGCGCCGGACCGGCGGGCCTCCAGATGGAGTCGGCCGACGTTGATCCGGGGCTCGGCGAGGACGGTGAGGACGGCGGAGCCTCCGGCGGCGTACGTCGCGACGTAGCCGTGCTCGCCCCTGATCAGCAGTTCCCGGAAGCCGCCCTGGCCCGTCGCGTCGGTCAGCCGCAGCGACACACCGAGCACGGCGGCGGTCAGGGCGGCCACGCCCTCCGGCTCCACCACCGCGCCCCGCCCGGCCGGGCTCCCGGGGCCGCTTCCGGCGAGGGACCCGGGAGCCGAGAGCTCCTCGGCCAGGACGAGACCGTCGGTGGTCGCGGCCAGTGCCCCGGTCAGCTGGGGCATCCGGGCCCGTAACCGCCGCAGTTCCCCCAGGACTTCGGCCTCCGCGGTCATCAGCTGTCTCCTCTCGCTGCGCAGCCGTAGAGCGCGTCTCACAGGCTTGCCTCCAGGGCGTCACGGAGCCGTCGGAGCAGGGCGGTGTCGGGGTCGGCGGAGACCTCCGCGATCCAGGCGGGAAGCCTCGGACGGGCCTCCTCGGGCGGATCGGGAGGGGTGTCGACCAGCCCGGCCGCCGCCAGCCGCCGTACGTCCAGAAGGGTGTGGAACGCGGGGCGGCCCAGGGCCCACGCGATGGCCGCCGGGGTGCGTACGCCGTCGGCCAGCCGCAGCAGCGCCTGCTGGCGGCGGGTGACCGACTGGCCGGGCGCGGGGGCGCGGCGCACCACCGGGGCGTGGTCGACGGCCGGGTAGGGCCAGACCTGGTCGAGCAGTTCGCGGCGGCGCAGCGTCTCACGTTCGACGGCCGCCGCCGGGACGGGGCGTACCGGGCCGATCCAGTGCGCGGCGCCGTAACGGAACCGGGTGGGACCGCTGCCCGGTGCCAGCGCGAAGAACGCGGCGTCGTACAGCGCGCCGAGATGGCAGATCTCCAGTTCGCCCCCGGCTATTCGGCCGCTGTCCACCAGGAAGCGCCCGACCTCGCGGCGGGCTCCCGCCTCGTCCACGGCCCGCTGCCAGCCGTCACGGTGCAGCCTGCCGCCGGTGGTCAGCAGGACGTCGATGCCGGGCGCGGCGGGGCTTTCGGCGTGCACGACACGGCCCTCGGAGAGATAGAGCGTGCCGTGGTCGCGCAGCAGGGCGCCGGTGGCGCGTTCGGCTACCAGCCGCAGAAGCATCGGCGAGACGGGGGAGAGGGCGGTGGGGACGGGCGGGGCGGTGGCCGTTTCGGTGGCGGTTTCGGGGGCCGCCAGGTCGGTGTTCATACGAGTACCAGCCGTTCGGCGAGCTGTTGGAGCCGGAGCCGGGCGAGGGCGAGATTCCCGGTGTCGCGGTCGAGCCACAGATGGAGGAAGACGCTGCTGTCGAAGGTCGTCTCGACGAACCGCAGCACGTGGTAGCCGGTGCGATTGGTGACGATCAGGTCCTCGACCGGGGGGCCCTTCGCGTCCCCGTCGCCGGCGGCCGAATGTCCCGGTGGCGTCCGCTCGCCGGGTGCCGGTCCGCCGGGTGCCCGGCCGCCGGGCGGCGCGAAGGCGGGCGGCGGCTCGGTGGGCGTCGGCACGCCGGTCGGCGCGAAGGCGGGGTACTCGGCGGCGGCGCGCGCCAGTTCGGCCGTCTCGGTCGCGGTCGTCTCGTGGTCGCCGCCCGGCGACTCACCCGCCGTACCGAGCGCGAGACCGCTGGTCCAGTCGACGATCGCCGCCCCGCGCGCGCCGGGCAGCGTCATGATTTCGTCCAGACAAGCGTCGATTCCGGGCACGCGGAACTTACCTCCCAGCCGGTCGTGCGCAGTCACCGTCGTTCGACAGTGACGGCGAGATTACGCAACGTCCGCACCGGGCAAGGGAATTCGGGCATTTTCCAACGGAACGTGCCCTGCGGCGCTAGGGTCGGCGCACGGCACGGCCCCGGGGTGAACCCCGCGCGCTCCCCTGCCCTTTTGGGCCTGATGCCGGACCCCCCACGAGCCCCGGCGGGAACCGCACCGGTCCACCGACGCGTCTTTTGCGCACGACCGACCGCACGACCGACCGCACGATCCACGGCACGACAGACCTCATGACCGACCGCACGATCCACGGCACGACAGACCTCATGACCGACCGCACGATCCACGGCACGACAGACCTCATGACCGACCGCACGATCCACGGCACGACAGACCGCACGACCGATCCTTCGATCGACCGCTCAACCGACCTTCACCCGGGGGAAACCGTGAAGCAGGGAAACCGGATCGCCACCACCCTCGCCGCCGTCGCCGTGCTCGGCGCGGTCGGCGTCACCACCGCGGGGCCCGCGTCCGCCGCCGGCCTCGTCCGGTCCTGGGGGCCGTTCAACGACTCCAAGGGTCTCGCGAAAGGCTCGGCGGCCTGTCAGTCGGCCGGGAAGGACGGCGCCGCGGCGAAGAAGTGGAAGACGTACACCTGCGCCGTCGAGCCGGGCAAGGACGGCAAGTACGTCCGCCTGTATGTGAAGTGATCACGCGTCAGGACAGTCGAACGGCCCGCCTCCGGCGGGCCGTTCGTGTCCGTCGTGGGGACCGGCGCCCTACGCCGTCGTGTCGTCGGCCGTCCGGGCGGGCGCCGTCGGGGGCGCCTCGCCGGGTGTGTCGTCGGACGCCTCGTCGGACGACTTCAGGACCAGTTTGTTGACCGCCCACAGCGCGATACCGATCAACAGCAGTACCCCGGCGCGGACATAGACGTCGGCGTCGCGGTCGGCGAGCGGGCTGGCCAGGATCAGCGCGGTGACGGCGCCCAGCACGGGCACGATCGTGGGCGCGCGGAAGTGCCGGTGTCCGACCGGGTTCCGGCGCAGGATGAGCGCGGCGACGTTGACCACGAAGAACACGCACAGCAGCAGGAACGACGTGGTGTCGCCGAGCCCCTTGATCTCGCCGGTCGACACCAGTCCGATGGCGAGCAGCGACACGAAGACGATGCCGACGACCGGTGTACGGCGGCCGGGCAGCACCCGGCCCATGGCCTTGGGCAGGATGCGTTCGTTGGCCATGCCGTAGCAGAGCCGCGAGGCCATCATGATGTTGATCAGCGCGGAGTTGGTGACGGCGAACAGCGCGATCAGGGCGAACAGCTTCGGCGGGAAGTCGACCCCGCCCGCCTTCACGACCTCCAGCAGCGGGCCGCTGGAGCCCTCCAGGGTCTTGTGGTCGACCAGCAGGGACGAGACCAGGGCGACCAGGATGTAGATCGTGCCGGTGACCGCGACTCCGATGAAGATGGCGCGCGGGAAGTTCCGGCCCGGATTCTTGGTCTCCTCGGCCATGTTGACCGAGTCCTCGAAGCCGACGAAGGCGAAGAAGGCGAGCGCGGTCGCGCCGAGGACGCCGGTCATCAGGGCGAAGCCGCTGCCGCTCGCCTCGAACTCGGTGAGCCGCGACGGCTCCCCGTCGCCGCTGAGGACCGCGTACGCGCCGATGCCCAGGATGATCGCCAGACCGCTCAACTCGACCAGCGTCAGTACCACGTTGGTCTTCACGGATTCCGACACACCGCGCAGGTTCAGCGCGGCCAGCGCCACGATGAACAGGATCGCGACCAGGGTCGGGGGCACGGCCTCGGTGAACTCCGCCAGATAGTCGCCGCTGAACGCGCGTGCCGCCGCGCTCGCCGACGACAGGCCCGAGCACATCACCATGAAGGCGACGATGAAGGTCAGGAAGGGGACCTTGAACGCCTTCTGCGTGTAGAGCGCGGCACCGGCGGCCTTCGGGTACTTGCCGACGAGTTCCACGTACGAGGCGGCCGTCAGGACCGCCACGACGAAGCCGATCGCGAACGGCAGCCACAGCGCGCCGCCGACCCTGCCCGCGACCTGGCCGGTGGTGGCGTAGATGCCGGTGCCCAGGATGTCGCCGATGACGAACAGGATGAGCAGCTTCGGGCCGAGGGCGCGTTTGAGTTCGGGCTTGTCACCCCGGTCACCCCTGTCGCCCCGGTCACCCTGGTCACCCCGGCCGTCCGGGTCGTCCGCGGCTCCCGCTGCGTCGGCTGCCGTCGGTGTGTCTGATGTGGACATGGAAGGACCTCCCCCGCTCGCTGGTGGAAGGTGTTCTGCCCGGTGAGAGTCGGCTGATTCCTGCCGGTCGGGTGGCCGGCCGCGTACGGCGGGTGACGGTTCTCGCACGGATGTGCCGACCGGCCGCGTACGCGCGCGGACGACCGGCCTCGTACGACGCGCCGTGGCCGGCCCCGTGCGAGCGCGGTGGTCGGTCCCGCTGCGGACGCGGCCGACCCAGTGCGAGTGCGGTGATCAGTCCCGCTTACGCGCGCGGTGGCCGGTTCCGCTGCGGACGTGGCCGGTCCCACGCCCGCACGGTGGTCAGTTCCGTACGAGCGCGTCCGGGTCCCCGCCGCCCGCCTCCGCGACGATCTCCGCCACGGTCTGCGGCGGGCGCACGGCCGCGAACCGGACCCTGCCGTCCCCGGGAAGACCGGTACTCCCGGTACTCCCGGCGGTCCCGGTACTCCCGGCGGTCCCGGCGGTCCCGGTGCTCCCGGTGCTCCCGGTGACCGTGAAGCCGTGCACGCCCGGCCGGGCGAGGCTGTTGTACGCGTAGTGGTTGGCGAAGTAGTACGCCCCGGTGTCCAGCGCCGCGACGAGATCGCCCGCCTCCAGGGCCGGCAGCGCCCGCCCGGTGGCCAGCATGTCGCCCGTGAAGCACGCCGGGCCCGCGATGTCCTGCGTGAGGTCCGGGCCCGTCCTGGGCCGCCCCCCGGCGTCGTACGCGGCGATGCGCAGCGGCCACGACTCCGGGTCGTAGACGGTACGGGTGGCGATCTGCACACCCGCGTGGGTGACGGCGATCGGCCGCCCGCCCGCGGACTTCGTGTACTCGACCCGCGCCAGGACCGTGCCGTGCTTGGCGAGCAGCGAACGGCCGAACTCGGTCACCAGCCCGTACCGCCCGTCGAACAGGCCGGGGACGGTCTCCTTCAGCAGGCGCGCGTACTCCGCGTGGGTGGGGGTCTCGTCGTCGGAGGAGAAGTTGACCGGGAGCCCGCCGCCGATGTCGACGGTGTCGACCTGGTGCCGGCCGGCCGCCGCGTTGATCTCCTCGGCCAGTTCGTACACCGTGCGGACCCCCTCCGCCATCAGGGCGAGCGGCACGCCCTGGGAACCGGAATGGGTGTGCAGACGCGTCAGCCAGGGCCGGTCCAGATATGCCCGCACGACCCGGGCACGCGCCCCCTCGTCGCGCAGCGCGACGCCGAACTTCGATGTCGCCGTCGCCGTCGACAGCGCTCCTATGGAGCCGCTGCCGGTCTGCGGGTTGACCCGCAGCCCGATCGGGGAACGGCTGGGCGCGGCGGCCAGCAGGGCGTCGAGGCGGGCCAGCTCCTGCGGGTTGTCGGCGTTGACGGCGATGCCGAGGGCCAGCGCCTCGCGCAGTTCGGCGGGGGTCTTGGCGGGGGAGTCGAGGACGGTGCGGTCCGGGAGCAGCCCGGCCGCGCGGGCCAGGCCGAGCTCGCCGGGGCTCGCGACCTCGGCGCCGATGCCCGCGTCGCGCAGCAGGCGCAGGACGGGCACGAGGGGCGCGGCCTTGACGGCGAAGGCGTGCAGGACGGGGGTGCCCGGGGCGGTGACGGCGGTGAACGCCGCGTGCAGCGCGGCGGCCGAGGCGCGGACGCCCGCGACGTCCAGCAGGGCCACGACGGGCTCGGCCTCCGTGAGCAGTCCTTGTTCGACCGCCGCCCGTACGGCCAGATCGCGCCTGGCGGCGCTCTCCCCGGCCGCACCCCGTGTCTCCGTGCCGAGGCCGTTCGTTCCCGCGATCATGCCGTTGTTGTCACCCATATGTGTCAGCCAATCATCCGGCCGCCGGTCGCTCCACTGTTGACTACAACTATTCAGGCCCCGAGTATGTGAATAGTTTGGCCAACAGTGGAGCAGTGACGGAGGAGGCACCCGCCATGTCAGGACCCCGACCCGTACGGGCACCGCGCGGTACGGAACTGAGCGCCCTGGGATGGCAGCAGGAGGCCGCCCTCCGCATGCTCCAGAACAACCTCGACCCCGAGGTCGCCGAACACCCCGACCAGCTCGTCGTCTACGGCGGCACCGGCAAGGCGGCGCGGGACTGGCGCTCGTTCGACGCGATGACGCGCACCCTGCGCACGCTCAAGCAGGACGAGACGATGCTGGTCCAGTCCGGCCGCCCGGTGGGTGTGATGCGCACGCACGAGTGGGCGCCGCGTGTCCTGATCGCCAACTCCAACCTGGTCGGCGACTGGGCCAACTGGGAGGAGTTCCGCCGCCTGGAACAGCTCGGCCTCACCATGTACGGCCAGATGACCGCCGGTTCCTGGATCTACATCGGCACGCAGGGCATCCTCCAGGGCACGTACGAGACGTTCGCCGCCGTCGCCGCGAAGAAGTTCGGCGGCACGCTCGCCGGGACGATCACGCTGACCGCCGGGCTCGGCGGGATGGGCGGCGCGCAGCCGCTGGCCGTGACCATGAACGACGGCGTCGTGATCTGCGTCGACTGCGACCCGCGCGCCATCGACCGCCGGATCGAGCACCGCTATCTGGACGTGCGGGCCGACTCCCCGGAGCACGCGCTCCAGCTCGCCACCGAGGCCCGCGACGCCCGCCGGCCCCTGTCGATCGGGCTGCTCGGCAACGCGGCCGACGTGCTGCCCCGCATGCTCGCCGAGGGCGCGCCGATCGACATCGTCACCGACCAGACGTCGGCGCACGACCCGCTGGCGTATCTGCCGGTCGGGGTCGACTTCGACGACATGGCCGCGTACGCCGCCGAGAAGCCGGCCGACTTCACGCTGCGCGCGCGGGAGTCGATGGCGCGGCACGTCGAGGCGATGGTGGGCTTCATGGACGCGGGCGCCGAGGTGTTCGACTACGGCAACTCGATCCGGGGCGAGGCCCAACTGGCCGGTTACGAAAGGGCGTTCGCCTTTCCCGGCTTCGTACCCGCGTACATCAGGCCGTTGTTCTGCGAGGGCCGGGGGCCGTTCCGCTGGGCCGCGCTGTCCGGGGAGGCGTCGGACATCCACAAGACGGACAAGGCGATCCTGGAGCTGTTCCCCGAGGAAGACTCCGCCCAGAACGCGTCCCTGCACCGCTGGATCCGGATGGCCGGCGAACGCGTCCGCTTCCAGGGACTGCCCGCGCGCATCTGCTGGCTCGGCTACGGCGAACGCGACAAGGCCGGGGAGCGCTTCAACGACATGGTCGCGAGCGGCGAACTGGCCGCGCCGGTCGTCATCGGCCGCGACCACCTGGACGCCGGCTCGGTCGCGTCCCCGTACCGCGAGACCGAGGCGATGCTCGACGGCTCCGACGCCATCGCCGACTGGCCGCTGCTGAACGCCATGGTGAACGTCGCCTCCGGCGCCACCTGGGTCTCGATCCACCACGGCGGCGGCGTCGGCATGGGCCGCTCCATCCACGCGGGCCAGGTGACGGTCGCGGACGGCACGGAACTGGCGGGCGAGAAGATCCGCCGCGTCCTGACCAACGACCCGGGCATGGGCGTCATCCGGCACGTCGACGCGGGCTACGACATCGCCGACACGGTCGCCACCGAGCGCGCCGTCCGCGTCCCGATGCGGGAGGGCGAGTGACGCCGACCGACAACCCGGCCCCGGCGACCGGCGGCCCTCCGAACTCGCCCGATCCACAACCGGGTTCGGGCGAAGCGCCCACCGGCGCGGCGCGGGGGAGCGAGGCCCCGGCCGGTCCGGACGGAGCGCCCGTGCTTCCGGCCGTTCCGGCTGGTGTCGGGCGCCCTGCCGCCGCTGCCCCCGGCGCGGACCCGGCCGCCGGGGGGCCGGGGCTCTCCGGCAGAGGGACCGCCGGACCCTCCCCCGCCACGTCGGCCGCCCGGCCCGACGACGGCCCGGCCGGGCCCCGACCGGGCCGGTCGGCCGAGCCGGACGGAACTCCCGCGCGCCCGGCCGTCCGGGCGGAGACCGGGCGGGCCCCGGCCCGGCCCGGCGACGGGCCGGAGCGCCCCGCCGCCCCGGCTTCCGCCCCCGGCGCCGTCTCCTTCCACGAGATGTGGCGGGAGCTCGCCCCCGTCGGGCGGGACGCCGGCGGCGGTGGGTACCGGCGGTACGCGTGGACCGGGGCCGATCGCGAGTGCCGGGACTGGTTCCGGGCGCAGGCCGAGGCGCGTGGGCTGGTGTACGAGACCGACCGGAACGGCAACCAGTGGGGCTGGCTCGGCGACCCGGCCGCCGGGGACGCCGTCGTCATCGGGTCCCATCTGGACTCCGTACCGGACGGCGGCGCCTTCGACGGGCCGCTCGGTGTCGTGTCGTCCTTCGCCGCGCTGGACGAACTCCGCCGCAGGGGAGCGGAGTTCACCCGGCCGGTCGCCGTCACCAACTTCGGTGACGAGGAGGGCGCCCGGTTCGGCCTCGCGTGTGTCGGCTCCCGGCTCACCGCCGGGCAGCTCACCCTCGCGCAGGCGCACGCCCTGCTCGACGGCGACGGCGTCCCGCTGCCCCACGCCATGGAGAGAGCAGGACACGACCCGGACGCCATCGGGCCCGACCCCGAACGCCTCGCCCGGATCGGCGCGTTCGTCGAACTGCACGTCGAGCAGGGCCGCGCGCTCGACCTGACCGGTGACCCCGTCGGCATCGCCTCCTCCATCTGGCCGCACGGCCGCTGGCGCTTCGACTTCCACGGCGAGGCCAACCACGCGGGCACCACCCGGCTCGCCGACCGCCGCGACCCGATGCTCGGCTACGCCGAGACCGTCCTCGCCGCCCGCCGCGAGGCGGCACTCGCCGGTGCGCTCGCCACCTTCGGCAAGGTCGCCGTCGAACCCAACGGCGTCAACGCCATCCCCTCCCTCGTCCGTGGCTGGCTCGACTCCCGCGCCGCCGACCAGACCACCCTGGACACCGTCGTCACCGCGATCGAGGCCGCCGCCCGCGACCACGCCGGGCGCGCGGGCATCGACCTGAACGTCGTCCGGGAGTCCTTCACCCCCGTGGTGGAGTTCGCCCACGCCCTGCGCGACGAGGTGAGCGGCATCCTCGGCGGCCGGCTCCCCGTCCTCGGCACCGGCGCCGGACACGACGCGGGTATTTTGTCCGGATCGATTCCCACCGCCATGCTGTTCGTACGGAACCCCACCGGTGTCTCGCACTCCCCGGCCGAGTACGCCGCCGAGGACGACTGCGTGGCCGGGGTCCTCGCACTCGCCGACGTACTGGAAGGGCTGGCGTGCACGTGACCACGTACTGGCTGGAGCACGCCTGGCTCGGCACCCATGTCGAGCCGGGCGTGGGCGTGACCGTCGCCGACGGCCGGATCACCGACGTCCGTGCGGAGCAGGAGACCCCGCCGCCCGGCGCCACGGCCCTGCGCGGGCTCACCCTCCCCGGCCTGGCCAACGCCCACTCGCACGCCTTCCACCGCGCGCTGCGCGCCAAGGTCCAGGTCGGCTCCGGCACCTTCTGGACCTGGCGCGAGATGATGTACCAGGTCGCCTCCCGGCTCACCCCGGACACCTACCACGCCCTCGCCCGCGCCGTGTACGCCGAGATGGCGCTGGCCGGCATCACCGCCGTCGGCGAGTTCCACTATCTGCACCACGCCCCCGGCGGCACCCCCTACGACGACCCCAACGCCATGGGCGAGGCGCTGATCGCCGCCGCCCAGGACGCCGGTGTCCGCATCACCCTCCTCGACACCGCCTATCTCTCCTCCGGCATCTCCAAGCGGCGCGGCGGCAAGCCCCCGGAGCACCACCAGGTCCGCTTCTCCGACGGCACCGCGCACACCTGGGCGGACCGGGTCACCGCCCTCGCCGACCGCTACGCCGAGGACGACGACCACGTGCGCGTCGGCGCCGCCGTCCACTCCGTACGGGCCGTGCCCGCCGAGCAGTTGTCCACCGTCGCCGAGTGGGCCGAGGCCCGGCGCGCCCCGCTCCATGTGCATCTCTCCGAGCAGACCGCCGAGAACGACGCCTGCCTCGCCACCCACGGCCGCACCCCCGCCCGTCTCCTCGCCGACCACGGCGTCCTCGGCCCCCGCACCACCGGCGTCCACAACACCCACCTCACCGACGAGGACATCGCTCTGCTGGGCGCCACCCGCACCGGCACCTGTATGTGCCCCACCACCGAACGCGACCTCGCCGACGGCATCGGCCCCGCCAGACGGCTCCAGCGCGCGGGCTCGCCCCTGTCCCTGGGCAGCGACAGCCACGCCGTGATCGACATCCTCGAAGAGGCCCGCGCCCTGGAACTCGACGAACGGCTGCGCAGCCGCACCCGGGGCCACTGGACCGCCGCCGCGCTCCTCGCCGCCGCCACCGCCGACGGCCACGCCGCCCTCGGCAGACCCGACGCCGGCCGTATCGAGCGCGGCGCGCTCGCCGACCTCGTGACGATCACCCTGGAGTCCGTCAGGACAGCGGGACAGGTGCCCCGGCTCGGCGCCGAGACGGCCGTATTCGCCGCGACCTCGGCGGACGTGCGCCACACGGTCGTCGGCGGCCGTCATCTCGTCCGCGACGGTGCCCACACCCTGATTCCCGACGTGCCCGGAGCCCTTGCCCGGTCGATCGCGGCCGTACGCGGCTGAAGGAGAGCGCCCCCATGACGACAGCCACCACGCCCGGCACCGCACCCACGACGGCCCGCAGCACCGCCCTCACCCACATCTCCGCCCTGGTCACCAACGATCCCTCCCTCGGCGACGGGTCCCCCCTCGGTCTGATCCAGGACGCGGCCGTCGTCATGGACGGCGACCGCGTCGTCTGGGTCGGTGAGACAAGCAAAGCACCCCCCACCGACAACGAGGTCGACGCCGGCGGCCGGGCCGTCCTCCCCGGCTTCGTCGACTCCCACTCCCACCTCGTCTTCGCGGGCGACCGCACCGAGGAGTTCAACGCCCGCATGTCGGGCCGCCCCTACTCCGCCGGCGGCATCCGCACCACCGTCGCCGCCACCCGCGCGGCCACCGACGACGCACTCGACGCGAACGTCGCCACGTACCTCGCCGAGTCGCTGCGCCAGGGCACCACCACCCAGGAGACCAAGTCCGGGTACGGCCTGACCGTCGCCGACGAGGCACGCGCGCTGCGTGTCGCCGCCCGCCACACCGACGAGGTCACCTACCTCGGCGCCCACATCGTCGCGCCCGAACTCGCCGACGACCCCGCCGCCTACGTCGCCCTCGTCACCGGCGACATGCTCGACGCCTGCGCCCCGTACGCCCGCTGGATCGACGTCTTCTGCGAGAAGGGCGCCTTCGACGGCGACCAGGCGCGCGCGATCCTCACGGCGGGCATCGCGAAGGGCCTCCACCCCCGCGTCCACGCCAACCAGTTGTCGTACGGCCCCGGCGTTCAACTCGCCGTCGAACTGGACGCCGCCTCGGCCGACCACTGCACCCATCTCACGGACGCCGACGTGGACGCGCTGGCCAACTCCCGTACGGTCGCGACCCTGTTGCCCGGCGCCGAGTTCTCCACCCGCGCCGCCTGGCCCGACGCGCGGCGCCTGCTGGACGCGGGCGTCACCGTCGCGCTCTCCACCGACTGCAACCCCGGCTCGTCCTTCACCTCGTCCATGGCGTTCTGTGTCGCCCTCGCCGTACGCGACATGGGGATGACCCCCGACCAGGCGGTCTGGTCGGCCACGGCGGGCGGCGCCGCCGCCCTGCGCCGTACCGACATCGGCCGTCTGACCCCCGGCGCCCGCGCCGACCTCGTCCTGCTCGACGCCCCGAGCCATGTCCATCTCGCCTACCGGCCGGGTGTCCCGCTGACCCGCGCGGTCTGGCGCTCCGGCGTACGGGTGCACTGACACCCGGCGGGCGGAAAACACGGAACCCCGGCCGCGGGCAAGGGACTCGCCACACGGCCGGGGTCGTAGGCCGGCGCGCTACAGGTTGACCGACCACTTCTGGTTGGCCGTACCCGCGCACGTCCAGAGCTGCGTGAGCGTGCCGTTGACGCCGGGTCCGCCCGCGTCCATGCACTTGTTCGCCTGGATGTTCACGACATCGTTCGCGCCCGAGACGGCCCAGCGCTGATTACCTCCGCCGTTGCAGTCCCAGATCTGCAACTTCGCCCCGTCGGCGGTGCTGTTGTCCTTCACGTCGAGGCACTTGCCGAGCACCCGCAGCGAGTCGTTGGGGCCCCGGCTCCACTGCTGCGCGGCGGAGTTGTTGCAGTCGTAGAGCTGAACGGCCGTCCCGTTGGCGGAACTCGCCGCCGCCACGTCCAGGCACTTGCCGCCGAGACCGGTGATCGAACCGCCGCCACCGCCTCCGCCGCCGTCCGTGGTGACCCGGACGTAGTCGACGGTCAGCGTGCTCGGGAACGGCGTGCTGCCGTTGGGGTCGCCGGGCCAGTAACCGCCCACGGCCAGGTTGAGGATGATGAAGAACGGCTTGTTGAAGACCCACTCGCGTCCGCCGAGGTCGGCGGGCGTACGGGTCTGGTAGACGTTGCCGTCCACCAGCCAGCGGATCTGGTTGGGCGACCAGTCGATGGCGAAGGTGTGGAACGCGTCGGCGAACGCCTGGCCGCCGGGGAGGGTGTAGCCGGCGCCGATGCCGCCCGCGCCCGAGTAACCGGGGCCGTGCAGGGTGCCGTGCACGGTGCCGGGCTCGAAGCCGACGTTCTCCATGATGTCGATCTCGCCGCTGTTGGGCCAGCCGACCTGGCCCATGTTGTCGCCCAGCATCCAGAACGCGGGCCAGATGCCCTGGCCGCGCGGGATCTTCATCCGGGCCTCGACCCTGCCGTACTGCGCGGTGAACTTGCCGGAGGTGTTGAGACGGGCCGAGGTGTACTCGCAACGGCCGTACCAGCACTGGTAGTTGCCCGGGTTCTCCTTGCGGGCGGTGATGACCAGATTGCCCTGTCCGTCGAGCCGCGCGTTGTTGGCGCCCGCCGTGTAGTACTGCCGCTCGTGGTTGTTGACGTTGTCGCCGGTCTCGATCTGCCATCTGCCGCCGTTGACGGCCGATCCGGCGGGACCGTCGAAGTTCTCGTCGAACGTCACGGCTCTCGTGCCGTTCGCGGCACGCGTGTCGCGCGTATCACTCGCGGCGGCGGCGGGGGGCTCCGGTGTGGGGCCCGCCGCTCCGGCGGGCACGGCCGTGGCCACGCTCGTACAGCAGAGAAGAGCCAGGGCGTACAGCGTCACACGACGCCGCAGGGGAGTTCGCACAGGTCATCACTTCACTTCGTGTGGGGGCATGAGCATGACATTCACAATGTCGGAACACAGCGTCGGAACTGTGTGGAGTCGTGATGGAGCCGGGTTATTTCACTACTTGATTTAAGGGAGGGCGGAAGGGGCCGTCAAGGCTTTGGTATGGACCAAAGTTCTTGACGGCCCCTTGTCCGGAACCTCCTGGCGGCCTCGGCGCCGACGGCCCAACTAGCGCAGCACGACCGGAAGTTGCTGCACGCTGTTGCCCACGAAGCTCGCGTGGCGAGGCAGCTCCGCCTCCGGGACCGCGACGTCCAGGTCCGGGAAGCGCGTGAACAGCCGCTCCAGGGCGATCGTCGCCTCCAGCCGGGCCAGCGACGATCCCAGACAGAAGTGCGCCCCGTGCCCGAGCGAGAGATGGCGGGTCGTGGGGCCGGTGCCGTACCGGGTGAGATCGAAGACGTCCGCGTCCTCGCCGTGCGCGGCCTTGTCCCGGCCCGCCGCCGAGTAGCCCGCCAGGACCGGCATGCCTCGCGGGATCACCGTGCCGTCCACCGTCAGGTCCCGCGTCGGGTAGCGGAACGGGAAGAAGCTCACCGGGCTGTCCCAGCGCAGCGTCTCCTCGATCACCTCCGACCAGCCGACCTTGCCCATCTGGACGAGTTCCAGCTGGTCACGGTGGCCGCAGAGGGCCCGCACCGCGTTGGTGATCAGGTTCAGCGTCGTCTCGTGACCGGCGATGATCATCAGGAGCAGGGTGCCGATGAGTTCCTGCCCGCTCAGCCGGTCGCCGTCCTCCTCACGCGCCGCGATCAGCGCGCTGGTCAGGTCGTCGCCCGGGTTCTCCGTACGGGAGGCGGCCACCGCGCCCAGCGTGGCCACGATGTCCCGGTTGGCGGCCATCGCGTCCTCGGGAGCGATGTCCGTGGCGACGATCTGGTTCGACAGATGGTGCAGCTGTCCCTGGAACTCCGCGTCCACGCCGAGCAGTTCGCAGATCACGCCCATCGGCAGCGGCAGCGCGAAGTGTTCACGGAGGTCCACGACCCGGCGCCCGGTGCCGTCGTCCCCGGCCGCAGCCTCCAGCGTGTCCAGCAGCTCGGCCGTCACCTCCTCCACCCGTCCGCGCAGCGCCTCCACCCGGCGGGTCGTGAACGCCTTGCTCACCAGCGACCGCAGCCGCCGGTGGTCGTCGCCGTCCGCCGTCGTCATGCCCTGCACGGTCGCGAACGTCTTCAGCGGCCAGCCGTCGGGAATCCGCCCCTCCTGAAGCGCGGTGAAGTGCGTGGCACCCTTCGCGACCTCGGGGTTGGCCAGGAACTCCCGCAGGGCGTCGTGCCCGACGATCGCCATCGCCTCCACCTCGCCGGGGAGTACGACGGGGGCCACCGCGCCCCGCGCGCGCAGGCGCGCGTTGGCGGCGTGCGGGCAGCCGCCGGCCGGGTCCATCCGGTGCGGGGCGGCGGTGTCCGCGGCGGTGTCCGCGGCGGGGGAGGGGTCGGTGGTCGCGACGGGAGACGTGGCGGGGGTGGTGCTCGGCTCCGGGGTCAACAGGCTCTCCTCAATTCCGCGGCGCGCGCGGTCCGCGCGGCAGCTGCGGTTCGGTGAAGCGGACGGGCAGGGCCGCCAGGCCCTTGCTCCAGGGCGATTTGATCCAGGCCAACTCGTTCTCCGGGACTGCCAGTTCGAGATCCGGCAGCCGGTGCCTGATGGTGTCGACGGCGGTACGGGTGATCAGCCTGGCCGGGTCCTGGGCCGGGCAGGTGTGCGGCCCGGCCCCGAAGGCCAGATGGGAGCGGTTGCCGACGACGGGCGCACCGTCCTCCGGCAGGATGGCGGGGTCGGCGTTCGCCGCCGCCAGACCGAGGATCATCATGTCCCCGGCCCGGATGTCCTGGCCGCCGAACCGCAGGTCACGGGTGGCGTACCGGGCGGGGAAGTTCTGCGTGGGCGGGAACCGCCACAGCACCAGGTCCAGCGCGTCGTCCACGCTCAGATGGCCGCCGGTCAGCGAGGAGCGGAACGCCGGGTCGCAGAGCAGGATGCGCAGGGTGGTGGCTATCCAGTTCACCGTGGTCTGGTTGCCCGCGACGAACATCACCACCAGGTTGTGCAGCACTTCCTCGTCCGTCAGCCGCGCCGGGTGGTGCAGCAGCGCGGACGTGACGTCGTTGGCCGGGCGGTGCCGCTTCTCCTCGATCAGGGCGAGCAGGATCGCGCCCATCCGCCGGCTCGCGTCGACGGAGTCCTCGTCGGCCGCCGCCAGCCCGGCGATGGCCTCCACGAGCTTGCGCCCGGTCGGCCCGTCGAGCCCGAGCAGCCCGGTGATCACCATCAGCGGCAGTTTGCGCGCGTAGTCCGACACCAGGTCGGCACTCCTGCCGTCGGCGAACTCCGTGATCAGCTGCTCGGCCGTGGCCCGTACGCCGCGCCGCAGTTCGTGGCCGTTGATCCGGCCGAGCGCGTCCGAGACGGCCGCCCGCATCCTGCGGTGCTGCTGCCCGTCGGCGAAGAGCAGCGCGGGCCGCCAGCCCACCATCGGCAGGATCGGCGAATCCGCGGGCACCCGGCCCTCGCGCAACTGGCCCCAGCGGCGCGGGTCGTGCGAGAAGTCCTGCTCCTCGCGGGTCAGCCGCAGCAGCTCGCGGTGGCTGAGCACCAGCCACGCCGTGATGCCGGGCGCCACGGTGACCGGGGCCACCGGGCCGTGCTCCTCGCGCAGTTGTGCGTACAGCGACGGCATCCCGTCGCCGTCGAGGTGCTCGCCGAAGATGGGGGTCGCGGCGCCCTTGCCGACCGGACAGCTTCCGGCCGGGCGGGGGGCGTACGCGGCGTCGGCGTCGGGGGCGGACGCGGGTGTCGCGGCGGGTGTCGCTGCGGGCGTGGTCATGTGGACTCCGGCGTCATGAGGACTCGGCGGTGAGGACGAGATGGCGTACGAGGGCGATGAGCGCCATGACCGAGGACCGTTCGTCCCGCGCGTCGCAGGTCACCAGCGGTGTCTCCGGCAGCAGGTCGAGCGCCGCGCGCAACTCGCCGTCACTGTGCACCGGGCTGCCCGGGAAGATGTTGACGGCCACGGCGAACGGCAGCCCCAGGTCCTCCAGATGGCCGAGCGCGTCGAAGGACGCGGTCAGGTCCCGGGTGTCCACCAGGGCGAGCGCGCCGAGCGCGCCGCGTGCCAGATCGCGCCAGGCGGGGAGGAAACGTTGCTGCCCCGGTGTACCGAAGAGATACAGGACCAGTTCGCCGTCGATCGTCATCCGGCCGAAGTCCAGGGCGACGGTGGTGGTGGCCTTGGTGCGGTCGACGGCCACGTCCACCGAGGCGCCCGCCCGGGTCATCACGGCCTCGGTGCTGAGCGGCTTGATCTCGGAGACCGTACCGATGAACGTGGTCTTGCCGACGCCCAGCGGTCCGACGACCATGATCTTCGCCGCGCCGGCGACGGTGGAGCTGACGTACTTGCCGGACACCTCCGGCGGTACGCCGTCCGGCGCCTCGGCCGCGGCGGGCTCAGAGGCGGCTTTCGAGGCCATGGAGGACCTTTCTCAGCATGGACACATCGGCTCGTTCGGCCGGCGGTATGGGCGGGCGGGTCACGATCAGTCCCCAGTCGATGAGGTCGGCGAGCAACACCCGTACCACGGAGGGCGGCTGGCCGAGATGGGCCGACACCTCGGCCACCGACAGGAGTCCCTGACAGTGCGTCAGAATGATGCGGTGTTCCGGCTGGAGGGTCGCCGGCGGGACCGCCTCGGCGGCCATCACCAGCGACTCCCAGGACAGCGGTCCGACTCCGGCCTCCGCCCTGCCCCCGGTGATCACGTACGGGCGTACCGCCGACGTGGTCCGGTCGTCGGGACGATCCGTCATGACGACGGGCTCACCGGATCCCGCGGGTGGCTGCTCAGGTGGCTGCCTATCTTCACGACCAGCAGCTGCATCTGCTGCGCCACCAGGCCCACATCGGCGTCGGGGTCGGTCGCGGCGCCGAGCTGGGCGCCCACCCCGGCGGAGGTGAAGAGGATGAAGCCCTGGTCGGACTCCAGCATCAACTGCCGTACGCCGGCGTCCCCGCCGAACATCAGGCCCGCCGTTGACCGGCCCGTCATGGTCAGCGCCGCCGACGCGGCGGCGAGCGACTCGGCCTCGGCGACGCTCAGTTCGGACACCGGCCCGCGCAGATTGGCGGCGGAGGCGTGGCCGAGCCGCAGGCCGTCCTCCGAGACGACCACGGCGTGCCTGACGCCGGGGATGTCGGTCAGGGGGCGGAGCATCCACCCCAGGTCGGGCAGTCGGGAGATCGTTCCGGTCACGCTTCCGGTCACTGCCGGCCTCCGTCGTGTTGGTCGGGCTGTTCGGTGTCCTGGAAGGCCGCGGCGCGGCCACGGCGCGAGCCGGACACCACACTGGTGATCGACGCGCGGGCCGCTTCGGGGGTCCAGGCGGGGTCGGGCCGGGCCGGCTCCGGGGAGCGCGGCGCCGACGCCTGTTCCCGCGCGGTGGTGGCGGGCGCGTCGGCGGCCCGCCGCCGGCTGCGGCGGCGCGGGAGCGCTCCGGGCCCGTCCTCGTCGGACACGGGTGCGGCCCCGGCGGCCGGCCGCTCGTGCTCACGCGCCCCGCCCGCCGGGGCCCCGCCCGCCGGTGCCGACGCGGGCACCGGTACGGACGCGGCCGCGGGCGCGGACACCTGTCCCGTCCCGCGCTCCGCGGGGAAGTGCGACAGCGGTTCGGTCAGCAGCCGGTGCGGTACGAAGGTGACGGCCCGGGTCCCGCCGTACGCGGACGCGCCCGTCAGCTCCACGTTGAAGCCCAGCTCCCGCCCCCAGCGCCCGACGCACGCCAGCCCCAGCCTCGGTACGGCCCCGAGCCGGGTCAGGTCCAGATCGTCCTTGAGCTGCGACATGGCCTGGTGCAGCACGTCCGGCGGCATCCCGAGCCCCGCGTCGTCGATCTCCACGACGGCCCCCGCGCCCACTTCCCGGATCGTCACGATCACCTGGGTGCGGGAGGGGGAGAACACCGTGGCGTTCTCCAGGAGTTCGGCGATCGCGTGCATCAGACCCTCGACGGCGGGCGGCACCACGAACAGCGTCTGCCCGCCGTGCACCTCCACCCGCCCGAACTCCACGATGCGCGACTGCGCGCCGCGCACACAGTCGTACAGCGAGACCGGCTGCGACTCGCGCCGGGCCGGCCAGATACCGCACATCACCAGCAGCGTCTGGGCCTTGCGGGTCATCTGCGAGGCCGCGTGATCGGCCTTCATCACGTCGGCCATCAGGCGCGGGTCGTCGATGGCGCGCTCCACGTGGTCGAGTACCTGCTGCTGCACGGTGGCCATCGCGTGCATGTTGCGGGCGACCGACTCGAAGGCCGCCTGCACCGAGTCGCGCAGGCCGCGTTCGCGCCGTACCGCCTCGTCCGAGCCGAGCGCGGCGACCACCGCCGCCAGGGCCCGCGCGAACTCCTCACCGGTGTCGGCGTCGGGCGCGACCGGGCCGGGGACTCCGTCCAACCGCCGTCCCGCGCGCACGCGTTCGGCGATGGCGGGGACACGTACGGAGGCCAGATGCGCCATCTCGGCGCCGCGCGCGGCGGAGGTCCTGCGCTCGCGGTCCCGGTCGGCGCGCTCCACGCGCAGCCGCCGGTGCAGCGCGATCACCCAGGCGAGCAGCAGCACCGCCAGAGCCGCGCAGCCTCCCGCGAGGGCCTGCCGCCACTCGTCCGCGGACGCCTGCGCGATCGCCGCGGCGGCGGCTGCGGCGAGCACGAGGACCGAGAGCCACCACGCCGCTCGTCTGCTCCGTCTGTTCGCCGGACGGTTCACCACGGCGACCCCGAAACGACAGGCGCGGATACGGCTAGCACGAAGACCGGGCCCCTTCCAGGACTCGTCGGACAGGTCGGGCTCCCGATGGGGTGATCGTGAGCAACCAGATCCTACGAGCAATGCGTTCGAATTGGGCAGGTGTTGCCCAACTCCGGTCACCAGCCGATACCGGCCGCGCACCTTCCGCACACATTCCCGAGGCGGTCGTCCGCGCATACGGGCTGGCCGCACGGTGTGCACCCGTCCCGCCCACCGGCATCCCCGGCACCATCAGTCCCATGTACAGGTTCTCCGGTCGTGTCGGCCGCGTTTCGTACCCGTCACGACATGGCCGACTGGCCCTGTACCGGAGGGATTTGGGCCGGTACCGTCCTTTTCGACGTGGAACGTGAGACATGAGCGTGCGCCCGTCGGGGGACGGCCGGTGACCGGCCGCGGCGGACGGGCCCGAGCGACCGGGGGGTCGAGTTGAGCGACGTACACGTACGGGGCACCGCCGCCGCCCGCATCCGTGTGGTGCGGCCGGAGGAGTTGGACACGGGAGAGATCGAGCGTTGGCGCGCGTTACGGGCCCGGTCCGGGGCGCCCGCCAATCCGTTCATGGAACCGGAGTTCACCCGCGCCGTCGGCCGCGTCCGGACCGGCGCCCGGGTGGCCGTCGTCCGGCGGGGCGACGCGATCACCGGCTTCTTCCCCTACGAGAAGGGCCCGTTGGGACACGGGCGCGCGATCGGCTTCGGCGTCTCGGACAGCCAGGGACCGATACTCGACCGCGAACACGCCCTCAAAGCAAGGGAGTTGCTACGGGCCTGCGCGCTCACCGGCTGGGAGTTCGACAACCTCGAAGCGGGCCAGACCCTGTTCGTCCCCGACGCCGCCGAGGCGTTCGCCTCCCCGGTCGTCGACCTCGGCCGGGGCTACGCGGCGTACGAGACGTCGCTGCGCGCGCGCTCGCCCAAGTTCTTCCGTACGACCACCGCCAAGGAGCGCCGGCTGACCCGGAAGACCGGCGACGTCCGGTTCGTCTTCGACGAGCGCGACTCGTCCGTCCTGCGCACGCTCATGGAGTGGAAGTCGGCGCAGTACCGCAGGACCGGCCGCCGCGACCGGTTCGCCCAGCAGTGGATCCGTTCACTGGTAAGGCAGTTGGCGGCCGAGCGCGCACCCGGATGCTCCGGTGTCCTGTCCGTGCTGTACGCGGCGGACCGCCCGGTCGCCGCCCACTTCGGGCTCCGCTCGCGCACGGTCCTGTCCTGCTGGTTCCCCGCGTACGACACCGGCTTCGCCACGTACTCGCCGGGCCTGATCCTCCATCTGCGGATGGCCGAGGCGGCGGCGGAGGCCGGGATCGGGCTGCTCGACCTGGGCCGGGGCGCCGCCGAGTACAAGGACGCGCTCAAGACCGGGGAACTGCGGGTGTACGAGGGGTCCTCGGTGCGGCGCGGGCCCCGGGCGGCCCTGTACCGGCTCGGCCACGAGCCGTCGCGCCGCGCGCACCGCTTCGTACGGAACCGGCCGGGGCTGGCCGGCCACGCGCGGCGCGCCCTCAAGCAGGTCGGCCGCTTCCGGGAGAGATGACCGGGCGGCCGGACCGGTCCGGGCCCGCGCAGAAACGCACCGGGCGTCACGCACCGGGCTTCGCCGACCGCCGACGCCCGTGACCCCGGCGCGGGGCGGACGTCCGGGCATCGAGGGCGCGGGCCCCGCGCACCACCCGTCGTACTCAGCCGCACCCGAGCGGAGGCAGCATGCCGCACCTTCCCCGCACGTCCGCACCGTCACCCTCACCGTCCCGTCCCCTGTTGCGCGACATCCGCGTCGCCGACCTGGATCTGGACCTGGACCTCGATCTCGGCCCGGACCTCGACACCGGCCCCGACGGCGAGCGGGGCGGCGTGCTGTCCCTGACCCCCGCGCCCGGCGGCCCGCCCCCGCGCGCGGGCGCCGTCTACGCCCTCGTACGGCTCCGGGGCCGCCCCGTCGGCACCGTCCTCACCACCGTCCCGGACGGCGCCGACCCCGCCGAGGTGCTCACCGCGGCCTTCCGCGCGCGGTACGCCGGGGGCGCCGCCCCGCCCCGCCCGGCGCCCCCGCCACGCGCCGCACCGCCCCGTACGACCGTCGTCGTCGCCACCCGCGAACGCGCGGACCGGCTCGGCCGCGCCCTCGACTCGCTCCTCGCGCAGGACCACCCGGACTACCGCGTCGTGGTCGTGGACAACGCGCCCCTCACCCCGGCCACCCGCACACTGGTCGCGGGCCGCTACGCGGGCCGCGTCGGCTACCTCCACGAGCCGGTGCCCGGACTGGCCGTCGCGCACAACCGGGGGCTCGCCGCCACCGACAGCCCATTCGTCGCCTTCACGGACGACGACGTCGTGGCCGACCCGCACTGGCTCACCGCGCTCACCGCGCCGTTCGCCGACGACCCGCGCACCGGCTGTGTCACCGGCCTCATCCTGCCCGCCCGTCTCACCACCCCCGCCCAGGTCCTCCTGGAGAGCCACGGCGGCTTCGCCAAGGGCTTCGAACCCCGGCTCCACGACCCCGCCGCGCCGCCCGCCGACCAGCCCCTGTTCCCGTTCACGGCGGGCAGCTTCGGCTCCGGCGCAAACATGGCGTTCCGGGCGTCCGCGCTGCGCGCCGTCGGCGGCTTCGACCCCGCCACCGGCACCGGCACCCCCGCCCGGGGCGGCGACGACCTCTACGCCTTCGTCCGCGTCCTGACCGCCGGGCACCGGCTGCGCTACACCCCCGACGCGCTGGTCTGGCACCACCACCGCGAGACCTGGCAGGACCTGCGCGACCAGGCGTACGGCTACGGGGCGGGCCTCACCGCCTACCTCACCGCCGTCGTCTGCCGCCACCCCGCCCTGCTGCCCGCGCTGCTCGCGAAACTCCCGCGCGGCCTGGCGCACGCCCGCGCCCTCACCGCCCACCGCGAGGCCCCCACCGCGCCGGGTGCCCCCGGCGCGCACGGCACCCAGGCGCACCCGTGGCCGCGCGTCCTGTCCCGGCTGGAGCGCCGGGGGATGCTGTACGGCCCACTGGGCTACGCGCGCGCCCGCTGGAGGACCCGATGACCACGCCGTCGCGAGACCCCGTCCCGGTGCTGCTGTACCACGCGGTGATGGACGACCCGCCCGCCTGGATCGCCGAATTCACGGTCAGCCCACGACAGTTCAGGGCCCAGCTGGACGCCGTCGTGGCCGGCGGCCGTACCGCCGTCCCGATCAGCACCCTCGCCGCCGCGCTCACCGGTGGCGCCCCGCTGCCGCCCCGCCCGGTCGTGCTCACCTTCGACGACGGATTCGCCGACCTCCCGGGCCCGACCGCCGCCGCGCTGGCCGACCGCGCCCTGCCCGCCACCGCCTATCTGACCACCGGCGCCCTCGCACCTGGCCCGGGGAGCCTGCTGCCGCCCGCCCCGATGATGACGCTCGCGCAGGTGCCGTCACTGGAACGGCACGGCATCGAGATCGGCGCCCACACGGTCACCCACCCGCAGCTGGACACCCTCCGCCCGGCCCAACTCGACCGCGAACTGCGGGAGTCCAAAACCGTGCTGGAGGACGCCCTGGGCCACGAGGTCCCCCACCTCGCCTACCCCCACGGCTACAACAGCCGCACCGTCCGCACCGCCGCCCGCCGCACCGGCTACACCTCCGCCGTCGCCGTACGCCACGCCCTCAGCTCCGCCGCCGACGACCCGCTCCGCATCGCCCGCCTCATCCTGCGCCGCACCCACACGGCGGCGGACGTGACCACCTGGCTGACGGGCCGGGGCGCCCGCACGGCCCCGTTCCCCGACTCCCCGACAACCACGGCCTGGCGCCTCTACCGCCGGGCCCACGCGACCCTCCGGGGGCCGCGCTTCGCGGGATAGACGTGACGGCCTGAAGCCGCAAGAAGTTTGCTGGGGTCGTTGCGACCGCGATGCTCCGCTGGGCTCTTTTGTTTTTTCTCACCGGACGGCTCGTTCGACCGAACGCAACTCCCCTTCCTCTCAGAACGATTCGGAGGCCAGCGCACGTCATCTCACCCCTGGTGCCTCGCGCATGACCGTACGTAATCTCGCGTTCGTGGTTGCAACTCCTTCGCGCATGTGACCGCGATCACTGTTGACGGGTTCTGGTCATCGCCACATAGTGGAGCGTCTTGTGTGCGAACTGTGAACGGATGAGGCGGAGTTGTGACCGGAAGAGTGGGTCGGCGGGTATGCCGAAGAGTGGGTGTGACGACCCTCGTGGCGTTGATGGCGGGCCTGCTTCCACAGGCCGCCGGAGCCGTGGAGTCGCCGACAGCCGCTGATCCCTCGGCGTCCGCACGGGCCGAGCGGTCGGGCGAGCCGGTCGAGGTCGTCTCGGAGCGAACGGAGTATTCGTCCACGGTCGCCAATCCGGACGGGACGTTCACGCTCACCCGGTCGTCAGTTCCGCAACGGGTGAAGAAGGCCGACGGTGCATGGGGGAGCGTCGACGCGACGCTCGAACGCCGGTCGGACGGCTCGGTCGGTCCCAAGGGCGCTGTCGTCGACCTGTCGTTCTCCGGTGGCGGGAGCGGCAAGGAACTGATCCGCCTCGGAGACGAACGGGGATCGATCTCACTGGGCTGGGTGGACGCGCTTCCCACGCCGGCACTCGACGGCGCGACCGCCACGTACGCGGAGGTCTTCAAGGGCGTCGATCTTCAACTGACCGCCACCGCCGAGGGCTTCCGCGAAGTGCTCGTCGTCAAGTCCGCGGACGCCGCGAAGAATCCGGAACTGGAGCAGATCGAACTCAGCACCTCCGCGGACGGCCTGACCATCCACCCGGGCGCGGGCGGTGGTCTCCAGGCGCACGACGAGGACGGCAACGTCGTCTTCGGCGGTCCCGCCGGCCAGATGTGGGACTCGGCCGGTGAGGACGAGGCGGACGTACCCGGACTGCGGCTCTCCCGTGCCCGGGAAGCGCTGGGACCGGTGGCGGTTGAGGACGACACCGCCCATCCGGGCAAGGGTGACGCCCGTGCGCTCCTGCCGGTGCGGGTGTCAGAGGACACCGTCGCGGTCGAGCCCGACCTCGCACTGCTCCGCGGCGAGAACACCGTCTACCCCGTGTACATCGATCCGCCGATCGGACTGGGAGACTCGGAACGTTCGGTGATCTCCTCCGACGGCGATCGCTTCTGGCAGTTCAACGGCGAATACGGAGTCGGGCTCTGCGCCACGGCAGCCCCTTACTACTGCACGATCGGCTCGTCCTACAAGAACCGGATGCTGTTCGAGTTCGCGCCGACGAACCTGGTGGGCAAGAGGGTGCTGGACGCCACCTTCCGGGCCCGCGAGACCTGGTCCTTCGACTGCAACCCCCACTGGGTCGACCTGGAGCGCACGGACAACATGTCGTCGGCGACGCGCTGGCCGGGCCCCAAGGAGCTCGACCAGATGGGCGACCGCAACGTGTCCGCCGGGCGGGGCAGGCTGTGCAATCCGGATCAGCCCGCCGCGTGGATCGAGTTCAACGACAACACCTCCGAGACGGACGAGAATCTGACCTCGACGGTGCGCGCCTTCGCGGACGGGAAATTCGCACGGCTGACGCTGATGCTGCGGGCGAAGGACGAGGAGGACCCGACCGCGTGGAAGCGGTTCGACGACAACGCGGAGCTTCAGGTCGTCTACGTTCCCAAGCCGGGTGTTCCGACGAGCACGGGAGTGATTCCCGGCAACGGGACGGTGCAGTACTGCGCGACCTCTGCCGCGAGTCCGACGATCGCCACGCGCGCCGACCCGATGGTTCAGGCCAGGGCCCAGACACTGGTGCAGCCCAAGGGCTCCGAGTCGACCGGCTCCCTCCGTACGACCTTCGTGGTCGAGCGGCAGCAGACCGACAACACCTGGGTGGGCAACTGGAGCACGGTGACCCCTGCGTCGGGGTTCCACCCGGACGACACCCTGGAGAAGGTGCGTCTGCCGGCGCGCTCGGACGGCACGCTGTACCGGCTGAAGGCGCGCACCGACTCGTTCTGGACCCTCGGTGGTGACATCGAGCGTCTCCTCGGCCTACTCGCCGTACTGCTACTTCCGGATCGACTCGAAGGCGCCGAGCGCACCGCGGATCACGGCTCAGGGGCCGTACCTGGGCTGTGTCGACTGCGTGGGTGAGGGGACTCCGGGGAAGCCGGGGACGTTCACGTTCGCGCCGGATCCGTCCGACACGGACATCAAGAACTACCAGTGGCGTCTGCTGACGATGCCCGCGGACGCGACGCGTCAGGTGTCCGGCTCGACGGTGGTGGTCAATGACGTCATGCCCATGCTGGCCGGTGAGCAGGTGCTCAGTGTGCGGGCCGGTGATCTGGACACGGCCGGGCGGGCGCGGTTCGGGCCGTGGGCGGAGTTCGCCTTCAAGGTCGCGGCTCCTGAGGGGCCGGTCGGGCGATGGCACTTCGACGACGCCGGACCGGGATCGACGTCCGTCACGGCGACGGACAGCGCGACGGCCGGTGTGCGTCATCACGCCACTCTCCGCCCGCCCACGACGCCGGGGACTGGTGCCTACTGGTCGGTCAAGGGCCGCCGGGGGACGGACGACTACTCCCTCGGTCTGAACGACGACACGGGCGATCCGGCGCAGGAGACCGCCTACGCGTCGACAACGGGCCCGGTGGTGAACACGAAGGACTCCTTCACGCTCTCCGCGTGGGCGCTGCTGGCGGACAGACAGAAGACCGGCACGATCGCCTCGGCCCCGGGCACGTACGGTTCCGCTTTCCAGCTCTCCTACTCGGGCACCGCGAAGAAGTGGGTGTTCGCACGCGTGGCCGCCGATGTGGCGAACCCGGTGATGGTGCAGTCGTCGGCCATGGCGTCCAACCCGGCCGGAGAGGTGTGGACTCATCTGGCGGGGGTGTTCGACACGTACGGCGACACCGACAAGACGAACGACACCATCCAGTTGTTCGTCAACGGACGGCCGCAGGGCCAGCCCGTGACACTGTCCGCGGCCAACCCGGCCTACACGCCGTTCACGTCGACCAAGGACATGATGATCGGCCGCTCCCCGGCCGGGGAGTACTTCACCGGGCGGGTGGACGAACTCACCCTCTGGCAGAGCGCGCTCACGCCGGACCTGGTCCGCCAGGACAGTGCCGCGCTCTCCCCGGAAGGGACACCGGCCACCGAACTGGTCGGCTACTGGGACACGGCGTCCGCTGCGGCCGGCGGCGTGGAGGAGTGGACGGACTACGCGTCCCTGGGCATGACCATCTCACCGACCGGGGCGGTGGCCCGTCCCGAGGAGAACGAACTCGATCTCGACGGGGTGACCGGCTATCTGTCGACCGGTGGTCCGGTGGTCGACGAGACGGGATCCTTCACGGTCACGGCCGACGTGAAGGTCGACAAGGCCCTCATGGAGACCAAACCGATCGGCTATCGCGGCCAGGTCTTCAGCCAGGCCACTTCCCAGGGCGGTGAGTCGTCGTGGGCGTTGTGGATCGAGAAGATCGACCCCGACGGGGACGGCATCGCCTCCTACTACTGGAAGTTCGGCCGTACCGGCACTGGTGCGAACGGTGCCGTGACCGGGCGGGCACAGGTCCCGTCCGAATTCGAGGCGGAACTCGGCACCTGGGTCCAGGTGACCGGTGTCCACGACGCCAACGAAGCGGCGGACGGGGGCTTCGGCAGCACCCACCTCTACGTGAACCAGTCCGAGCAGCCGTCGGCCGGCGAAGCCTCCTTCACCACACCGGTACAGGGCACGGGCGCGCTGACCTGGGGGCGCGGCTCGTCCGGTGGGCAGACCGGGCACTACTTGCCGGGCGTTCTGGACGAGGTCCGTGTCTGGACCGGGGCCATGACGCTGGACCAGGTCATCACCAAAGTCATGGGTGACCCGGGCGCCGAGTAGCCGTCGGCCCGGGGCGGCGGCACCGTCCGCCGCCCCGGGCCCGGCCGTACGACGCCTTACTCAATCTTGTGCACGACAGCGCCCCCGGACACGACGGTGGCGGACCGAAGCATGTGTCGTCCTCCTGAAGGCGGCCGGAATGGGGAGCGGATCCGATGAGGGGCAAGCACGGCACGGCCGACGGCGGCAGACCGCGCGTCAGGGCATGGATGAGCCGCATCGCCGTGGTGACGGGGATTGCCTTGATGCCGGGCCTGCTCACCCCAGTCGTGTTCGCGGACGATCCCGCGCCACTGGGTGCGCCGAAACTGTCCGCGCCCAAGGCGGCGGAGGTGACCCCGTTCACCGCGAAGGTGAACAAGAAGCAGGCCGCCTTGATGAAGAAGGCCGCCGACACACACCGTAAGGACACGGCGCGCGCGAAGCACGACCGGGCGACAACCGTGACCTGGCCGAGTGCCGGAAGCGCGACGCTGACTCCGTCGGGCACCGCTGCCGCGAAGACAGTGGTCGGCGGGCTTCCCCTCAGCCTCGCGGCCCCGCTGACCGCCGCGAAGAAGCAGACGCCCGTGACCGGCGCGGTGAAGGTCGCCGTCCTGGACCGTGGGCAGTCGGCAAAGATGGGAATCAAGGGCGTCGCACTGACCGTCACCGGACCCGCCCGAGGTGGCAGCGCGCAACTTGCCCTGAACTACGAGAAGTTCGCGTCCGCCTACGGTGCGAACTGGGCCGGACGACTCCAGCTCCAGCAGCTGCCCGAGTGCGCGCTGACCGATCCGACAGCGGCGAAGTGCCGCACCCGCACCCCACTGGACTTCACCAACGACCGCGCCCACAGCAGTGTGACGGCGCCCGTCACCTTCGCGCCCGCCGCACCGTCCGGCCCGCGGACCATGGTCCTCGCCCTCGCGGCCGGCAGCGAGTCCGGTGCCGGTGACTACAAGGCCACTCCGCTCGCCGCGTCGTCGACCTGGGAGGCCGGCGGTTCGTCGGGCACCTTCACCTGGTCCTATCCGCTGCGCACTCCCCCTGCCGCCGCCGGCCCCGCCCCGGACCTGTCCATCTCCTACGACTCGGGCAGCGTCGACGGCCGTACGGCCTCGACGAACAATCAGGGCACGGCCATCGGTGAGGGCTTCGACATCACCTCGTCGTACATCGAACGTAAGTACGGCTCGTGTGACGACGACGGTCAGGACGACAAGTTCGACCAGTGCTGGAAGTACGACAACGCCACCGTCGTCCTGAACGGGCAGGCCAGTGAACTGGTCAAGCAGGACGGCGACGGAGGCGCGCCGGGCGGGGCGGACGAGGCCGGTGTCTGGCGGCTCAAGAACGACCAGGCCGCGACCGTCGTCCACTCCATCGGGGCGGAAAACGGTGACGACAACGGTGAGTACTGGACCATCATCACCGGCGAGGGCACCAAGTACGTCTTCGGTCTCAACAAGCTCGTCGGGGCACCGGCCGACCAGCGCACCGACTCGGTGTGGACGGTCCCGGTCTTCGGCGACGACTCCGGCGAACCCGGTTACACGAGCGGCAGCAGCTTCTCCGGCCGGGACAAGAAGCAGGCGTGGCGGTGGAACCTCGACTACGTCGAAGACACCCACGCCAACGCCATGTCGTACTGGTACGCCGCCGAGACCAACCACTACGACAAGCTCGGCGACGACAACACCGGCACCGCCTACACGCGCGGCGGCTGGCTGAAGGAGATCCGCTACGGCCAGCGCGCCAACGCCCTCTTCAGTGGCAGCCCCGCCGCGTCCAACAAGGTGGTCTTCTCCTACAAGGAGCGCTGCGTCGCCACCGGTACCGGCTGCGATTCGCTGACCGAGGACACCCGGGACAACTGGCCGGACGTCCCCCTCGACGCGGTGTGCAAGGAGGGCGACGAGTGCACCGGCAACGTCAGCCCCAGCTTCTTCACGCGCAAGCGGATGACGGAGGTCTCCACCTACGCGTGGAAAGCCACAGCCGCCACCCCGGATTTCTACCCGGTCGACACGTGGGCCCTCAAGCAGCAGTACCTGGATCCCGGTGACACCGGTGACTCCGCCGACCAGTCGCTGTGGCTCGACGAGATCCGGCACACCGGACGGAACGGCACCGAGACAGCCCTGCCCCCGGTCACCTTCACCCACGAGTTCCTTGCCAATCGTGTCGACGGCAACAGCGACGACATCCTGCCCCTGCACAGGCCGCGCCTCTACACGATCACGTCCGAGACCGGCGCGCAGTCGGTGGTCAACTATCTGCCGGCCGACTGTGCCGCCGGACAGACGAAGCCCGCCGTCGACACCAACACCAAGCGCTGTTACCCGGTGTACTGGTCCCCGAACGGCGAGGAGACCCCCGTCCTCGACTGGTTCCAGAAGTACCCGGTCGAGGCCGTGACCACCACGGACCCGCACGGCGGATCCGAGGCCGTCGAGCACACCTACACCTACGCGGGTGGCGGTGCCTGGCACTACAACGACGACCCGATGACCAAGGAGAAGGAACGGACCTGGTCCATCTGGCGCGGCTTCGGCCAGGTCACCCACATCACCGGTCGCCCCGGCAGGACTCAGTCCAAGACCGTGACGGTGTACATGCGGGGCATGAACGGTGACCGTGTCCTGGGCGCCGACGGAAAGACCCCGCACGCGACCGACCGCAAGAGCGTCACCGTCACCGGCATCAAGGCCGCGGGGATCGCCGACACCGACCAGTACGCCGGGCTCACCCGTGAGTCGGTCACCTACAACGGTGCCCAGGAGGTGAGCGGCCGGATCAGCGACCCCTGGTCGAAGAAGACCGCCACCCAGCACAAGTCCTACGCCGACACCGAGGCGTACTTCGTCCGCGTCGCCGCGACACATGACCGCACCAACATCACGACCAGCGGCACCCCGCGCGACCGGGTCCGTTCGACAGTGACGGCCTACGACGACTACGGCATGTCCGAGACCGTCGAGGACAAGGGCGACAACGCGGTCACCGGCGACGAGACGTGCACGCGGACCTGGTACGCGCGCAACGACACGGCCGGGATCAACAACCTCGTCTCCCGGACCCGTACCGTCGCCAAGCCCTGCGCCACCACGGACACGGCTCTCGACCTCCCGGCCGACTCCACCCGCCCCGGTGATGTCGTCTCCGACAGCGCGACCGCCTACGACAGCACCACTTGGACGCCGTCCCAGCAGCCCACCAAGGGCGAGGCCCGCTGGACAGGCCGCGCCGCCTCGTACGGGAGCGACAACCAGCCGGCCTGGCAGAAGACGACGACGGTCACCTATGACGCCCTCGGCCGCCCGCTCACCGTCAAGGACACCAACGACGCCACCACCTCCTCCACCACCTACACACCGGCCGCGACCGGGCCCCTGACCGCCGGCACCGTCACGAACGCCAAGTCCCACGCCACCACCACCCTGTTCGACTACGCGACCGCCGCCCCGCTGAAGGTCACCGCCCCGAACACCAGGATCACCGAGTCCACGTACGACGCGCTCGGCCGGATCAAGCAGGTCTGGCTGCCCAACAGCCTCAGGTCCGGGGGCAAGAGCCCCAACTACGTGTACGACTACGGGATCACGGCGACCGATCCGCCCTGGGTGTCCACCGGGACCCTGCAAGGTGACGGAGCCGGCTACAACACCACGTTCGAGATCTACGACTCCCAACTGCGTCCGCGTCAGACCCAGTCACCGTCGCCACTCGGCGGCCGGGTGATCGGACTGACGATGTACGACGACCGGGGACTCGCGGTGTCCTCCCAGTCGGACATCTGGGACGACGAGACAGCGCCGACCTCCGTCATCGCCCAGACCGAAGGCGGTCAGGCTCCGGTACAGACCGACACCACCTACGACGGTGCCGAGCGCGCGACCAAGACAGTCACGGCGCACTTCGGGCAAGTCCGGTGGACCACCGACGCGACCTACACCGGTGACACCGTCACCACCACAGCCCCCGCCGGCGGCCAGGCCACCGCCATGGTCACCGACGCCCTCGACCGGACCACACAGCGCCGCGAGTACGCGGGCACCCAACCGACCGGCAGCGACTTCACCACGACCGACTTCACGTACGCCCCGGCCGGCCAGCAGGCCACCGTCACCGGTCCCGACCAGGCCAAGTGGACCTACACCTATGACCTGTTCGGCCGGAAGGCCACCGCGGCCGACCCCGACTCGGGCACGTCCTCGACCAGTTACGACGCACTCGACCAGCCCGTCTCCACCACCGATGCCCGCGGCAAGACCCTGATGTCCGAGTACGACATCCTGGGGCGCCGGACCGGGTTGTGGGACGGCAGCAAGACGGACCCGGCCAAGCTCGCGGCCTGGACCTTCGACACCCTCCTCCAGGGCCAGGCCGACACGGCGGTGCGCTACGAAGGCGGCCTGACCGGCAAGGCGTACACCACCAAGGTCACCGCCTACGACCCGATGTACAACGTCACGGGCAGCCAGTTGACCCTGCCCGCCACGGACCCGCTGGTCACCGGGGGAGTACCGGCCACCCTCAACTTCTCCACCGCCTACAACGTCGACGGCACCGTCCGCAGTTACACCCATCCGGCCGTGGGCGGGCTCCCGGTGGAAGGATTGTCCAACAAGTACAACGACCTGGGCCTCCAGACCACCGCGAGCGGCACCGGCGCCTACCTCACTGCCGCCGCCTACTCCGAGCTGGGCGACACACGCCAGCTCACCCTCGGCACCAACCAGAACCTCAACCAGACGTACGGGTACGAGCCCGGCACGCGCCGTCTGAAGACCTCGGTCGTCAGCGACACCCTGCATCCGGGCCGGACCCAGGACCTCACCTTCAACCAGGACGACGCCGGAAACATCACCTCGATCTTCGACGCCGCGACCCAGGGCACGGGCGGCACGACGAAGACCGACAACCAGTGCTTCACCTACGACGGCCACCGCCGCCTCGTCGAGGCCTGGACGCCGCGAACTCCCGACTGCGCCACCACCGGCCGCACCACGGCCAACCTCGACAGCGCGGCTCCCTACTGGTCCAGCTACACCTACACGCAGGGTGGCCAGCGCAAGACCGAGACTAAGCACGCCTCCGCGGGCAACAGCACCACGACGTACGCCTACGGCACGTCGACCGGTCAGCCGCACCCGCTCACCGGGACCACCGGGGCGAAGACAGGCACGTACACCTACGACAAGACCGGCGGTACCACCAGCCGCCCCGGTGTCCAGGCCCAGCAGACCCTGACGTGGAACAGCGAAGGCAAACTCGCCACGACAGCGGAACCCGTGGCGGGCACCAAGCCGGCCACCGGCACCAGCTATCTCTACGACGCAGACGGCGAACTCCTCATCAGCCGCAACACCACGGGCGACGGGGACACCGTCCTCTACCTCGGTGACGGCAGCGAGGTCCGGCTCACCACCCAGGGAACGACCAAGACCCTGGCAGGCACCCGCTACTACACGGCCGCGGGGAAGACCATCGCCGTCCGTACCGCGACTTTGGGCACGAGCGGCAGCAGACTCACCTTCCTCGCCGGCGATCACCACGGCACTTCCAGCCTCGCCATCGACGCCACCACCCTGGCGGTGACCAAGCGCTACACGACCCCCTTCGGCGCCCCGCGCGGCAGCGCCGCCGGGACCTGGCCGGACGACAAGCTCTTCCTCGGCAAACCCGCCGACGCGGCGACCGGCCTCACCCACATCGGCGCCCGCGAATACGACCCGGGCATCGGCCAGTTCATCAGCGTCGACCCACTCCTCTCCCTCGACCAACACCAGTCCTTCAACGGATACTCCTACGCAAACAACCGCCCCCCGACCGGCAGCGACCCCAGCGGCCTTCGAGACCCGGGCGGCGCACAGTGCGGCATCATCTCGCCCTGCACGGGTGGTGGCCCTGAATGGCAACCCAGCCCCGGCTCCGGCGGTGGAGGGGGCGGCGGTGGTGGTGGCGGCAAGGGCGGAAGCGGCGGCACCGCAACCACACCCAGCAACTCAAAACCAACACCCTCACCGAGCCCCGGCCCGGCTCCCTACATAACGGGCCCCGCTGAAGTGCCGTTCTTCTTCCAATTGGTCGCCGCGCTTGTTCTGCCGGACCCCGAGGCATGGGGGAACTGCATCGATTCTCCCGGACTCACACTCGACTGTGGTTCGGCCGCAGGTGACATTCCCACTCCGTTCACCAAAGCCTTCAAGCTGCTCAAGCTCAAGAAGGTCGACAACGCCGTCGACGCCGCCAAGAAGAAGCCACGCGGCTGCAAATGCTTCCTGGCCGGCACCGACGTACTCATGGCAGACGGAAAAACCAAAGACATCGAGGAAGTCAAGCTCGGTGACAAGGTACAGGCCACAGACCCGGAAACAGGCGAGGCAGGCGCTCGAGAAGTGACCCGCCTCATCGTCACCGAGGATGACAAGCGCTTCAACACGCTGTCCGTCGCGACCGACAGAGGCATCGAAACACTCACCGCGACCCACGAGCACCCCTTCTGGTCCCCCTCGGAGAACCGCTGGGTCGAAGCTGGCCAACTGAAACCGGCCATGACCCTGCTCACCGACGACGGCACCACCGTCATCGTGACCGCGAACCGCGCCTACGCCAAGCACGCGCGCACATACAACCTGACCGTGGACGACCTCCATACGTACTATGTGCTGGCGGGTGAGACGCCGGTACTCGTTCACAACAGCAACTGCACAAATTGGGCCGCCAATAGCGTGAAGACATGGGGGCACACATTCAAGACTCATGGTGCCGGAGCGAAGAACACGAAGGCTCTGACCGATCGCGCTCGTAGTACCGGGAATCAGCAGGGTCAATGGCTGGATAATGACGGCGCTGCAGAGTTCTTGAAGGGACTCCATGTCGAAGGGGCCGGTCCCAGGTCGGTGCGCATTCCGGATGGGTTGGGGCAGGTAATCATGCCGGATGGGAGTATCGTCCAAGCGCGGGCAGCTACCATCGTCCCGAGTCCAAATGGACTGTACAAGACGGGATTCCCGATTATTGGCCCGAACTAGGAGGCTGGAGAGATGACCTTCTCTGTGTCGTTCAATCCGGCCGTGCAGTCTGGTGCTGCGGCTCCTGCTCTAGCGAGTCTGGAGCCGGGTGACGATTACGAAACCCTCGTCATGGAGGCGTGTAGCGCCCTCTCCGATGCTGGAGGCGGCAGATTCCACATTGGCGGTTTCGGGAACGATGAGTGGCCGCTCGATGTCGGGTATGACTTGTCTGCCTTCATGGAGCAGTTCCCGTCGCTGATGGCGAGTGTGCGTGAACGTCGCGAAGTCGAGGTGGATCTTTACTCGCAGGGTATCGAGAGGACTTTGACCTTCCGTCCAAGCGAGGACCTGGTGATGATTCACTGCGAGTCGCGGACCAATTGGGTTCCAAACCCAGAGTTCGAGAGCATTGCGCAAAGTGAGCTAGTCGCGATGCTCTCGAAATTGGCCGAAGACTTCGCACGGGGGTTGAAGGCGATTAAGTTCGACCTGTCGGAGGCCGCACCATTCGATCGTTGGCTGGAGGGTGAGGTGTAGCCTCACGGCCCGATCCTGCAATCCACGTGTTGGATAGCAGTAGCAAAATTGAAGCCCCGCCAGGTGTGTCCTGGCGGGGCTTCTGCGGTGAGTGACGGCAGTAGTTGACGGCAACGTCAGTGGACGGTGGCTCCGCACAGCGGCGGGTCATCGCCGTTGTCGCGGGTCGACTCGTCGTTGCCAGGGATGTCAAGGGCGGTGCCGAGGGTGTCTATGGCCTGGCGCTGGAGGCGGAGTCGCACATGGGCGTAGACGGTGGCGGTGACGCCGATGTGGGCGTGGCCGAGGAGTTCCTTGATCACGACGAGTTCGACGCCCTGTTCCAGGAGCAGGGTGGCGGTGGAGTGTCTGAGGTCGTGGAAGCGGATGCGGCGGAGGCCGGCCTTACGGAGGAGTGTGGTGAAGGTCCGGGTGAGGTTGGTCGGGTCGATCGCTCTTCCCTGCGGCGTGGTGAACACGTACCCGTTGTGCTGCCACTCGGCGCCCGCCGTGTCACGGTCGCTCTGCTGCTCTTCGTGGCGGTGCTTCAGCGACTGGATGCAGCGGTCAGGGAGGGCGATGCGGCGCTCGGAGGCCCGAGTCTTGGTTGGCAAAGCGGTGAGGCCGTCTGTGTTGGTGCGCTGCAATGTTCGGCGGATGGCAGCGGTGCCCCGGTCAAGGTTGAGGTCTTCCCAGCGGAGACCGAGGAGTTCACCCTTGCGGAGCCCGGTGTGGAGAGCGAGTTCGAACAGGGCGTGCAGCCGGTGTTCGTTCGCGGCGGCGAGGAAATGGCGGGCTTCTTCAGCGGTGAGTGGTTCGAAGCGTCGGGGCCGAGGCGTGCCGGTGCGGACGTTGCGGGCGACGTTGCGCGGGATCTCCTCCTCGCGCACGGCGTGTTCCAGGGCGGACTTGAGGACGGAGTGGATGTAGGTCAGCGTCAGCGGCGAGAGCCGTTTGGAGCAGCATGTTCCGGTGGCGCAGCAACGGGGTTGATCGCGGCCGGCGTCGATGCTGCGGGCACAGCACTGGCAGGTGGTGCGGAGTTGGTTGAGCCAGGTGCGGACGTCCCTGGCGGTGAGCTTGGCGAGCTTCTTCTTGCCCAGGCCGGGGATGAGGTAGTTGTTCACGCAGGCGGTGTAGCGGGTGTGGGTGTTCTCGCGGAGGTGGTGGACGGCAACGGCCTTCAGCCAGTACGTCAGGTACGCGGCTAGGCTGCCCTGCGCGGAGGGTACGGGGACCCCGCGGTTGCTGTTGGCGATCTTCTCGGTGAGCTTGGCCAGGGCTTCCTTGCGGGTGGTGCCGTAGACGCGGACGCGCTTGCGGGTGTTGCCGCGGGCGAGGACATATCCGGCGGCCTCCCAGCGGCTGTCCTTGCGCTGGTAGACGGTTCCGTCACCGTTGGCGCGGATACGGCGGGAGGCGGGGGTGTCGCGGGGTGTGGTCATCAGGCGGCGGCTTCCTGTTCGAGGCGGGTGCGGATGAAGTCGGTGAGGGCGTGGGTGGGGATGCGGCGGGCGCGGCCGAGGGTGATCGAGGTGAGCTGGCCGGAGCGGAGCAGGTCGTAGACGGCGGAACGGCCGAGCTGGAGGCGGGCCATCACCTGGGGCACCGTGAGCAGATCCAGCGCCGGTGCCACCTCCGTGCGGAGGACGGTGGGCGGGGGCGGGATCATCAGCAGCCCCCTTCCGCGATGAACTGCCGTTCCAGTTCCTTGCGGTGCCACACGCCGGCCGCGAGGAGCGCGGCGCCGGGGCTGTAGCCCGAGCCCAGGTAGTCCCACCGACCGACGACGAGCGTGGTCGTCGGGTCCGGCTCGGGCAGGCCGGTGTGGGTGCGGGCCTGTTCGGTGCGCCAGGCGCGGCGGGCGTCGCGCAGCGCGCCGAGGGTGGTGGAGTAGCTGCGGGACTTGGTGGAGAAGTGGCCCCGGAAGCCGAGCATGTGCGCCCACTTCCAGAGCTTGAGATCGGCGAACTCCGGCAGCTTTCCCAGCTCCCAGCAGGTGCGGATCATCTGCCGCACGTGCCGGGCGACGGCGAGCCGGGGCAACGGCCGGGCCTGCCCGGTGCCGCCGCAGGCGGTGCACGGGAGCGGGGTCCCGTGGGGGAGGACGGTGGCGCCGCGTCCCTGGCAGGGGCGGCAGAACAGGGCGCGGTCGAGGGTGCCGGAGGCGTCGGCGGACTTGGTGGCGTATTTCGCCACGTAGGCGGCCACGGCCTGGTCGGTGAGTTCGGCGTCGGTGCCGAAGGAGGCGATCTCGCGCACGTCGAACTGTTCGCCCCAGCCGAGTTCGCGTTCCCCGACCGCATCCGAGGCGACCGTGACGCGGACCCGCGCGGCGGCGGCGCGGGCGGCCTTGGTGAGTACGGCGACGGTGGCGTACGGCGGCGGGGGCTGGCTGCTGCCGTCCGGGCCGTCGAGTCGGATGACGGCGTGGAAGTGGACCAGACCGCGCTGCTGGTACTCGGCGACCTTGGCGAAGGACACCCGCAGGACCGCGCGGGCCGCCTTCTGGGTCATGCCGAGCCCGGCGGCGATCTCGCGGCGCAGGTAGGTGGTGAAGCGGGCCCACAGCGTGGAGGCGTAGGCGTTGAACAAGACCGCGCCTTCGTAGTCGTACGTCGCGGGGTTCAGCGGCGTCCCGATCAGGGCGTCGTTAAGTTCGTGGAGCTTGCGGCAGCGGCAGGGCCGGATGTCGCCGCCGGGGGTGGTGAGGCGGTTGTGGACGGGGCCGAAGGATGGCGGGGTGAGAGTGACGAAGACGCGGGGGTGGGTGCGGACGGCGTCGGGCACGGTCTTGCCGCCGGAGAGGCCGGCGCGGATGAGGTGGTAGGTGTCGGCGGCGTAGAGGCGGGAGCAGGCCGGGCAACGGGAGGCGCGGCGGTTGCCGCACGTGGTGAGCAGGCTGCCTGTGGGCTCGTCGGAGGAGGCGTAGGAACGCAGGGCCTCGCCGGTCGTGGTGTCGGCGGTGGTGGTGTGGCACAGGCGAGCGCCTTCCGGCCGCACGCGAACTGCAACGACGCTTCGGCATCGCCAGCTCCACGGTCCAAAACGCCCTGCGGCTCCTCAAGCGCGAGGGGCTGATCTACTCCGTCCTCGGCAGGGGCAGCTACGTCCGCACGCAGGAGACACCGGCCGAAGGGGAGCCGGAGACCCCAGCGGCAAACGACGGGGCTGATCCCGGCGAGTCCGATCCCGCGTACACAGGCCTCGGGGATCGTCAGCGCGGATCGCAGACCGCCACCAGCCCCGCTGACGATCCCCGCCCCCCATATGTGCGGACTGCGAACACGCTCCGCAAGCAGATCCAGGACGGCCAGCTCGCACCCGGTGCCAAGCTGCCGCCTGCCCGCGAAATGCAGGAACAGTTCGGCATCGCCAACTCCACCGCGCAGAACGCCTTGCGGGTCCTCAAGGAGGAAGGGCTGATCTACTCCGTGCAAGGCCGAGGCGTCTTCGTCCGCGAACTCAGCCCGCGCGATCAGCTCCTCAACCGTTACAACGAGATGCTCGACGAGAGCATCGCCCAGCGCCAGGCGGACGAGGAAGCAGTACGGCTCAGCGGCAAGTCCGATGAAGAGGCGTAAAGGACCGGCTCCGCGTCCGGCTCGCGGTCGGGCTGGATACTCCAGGTCTCGTAGCGCAGGACCGAGCGAGGGGTCACCGTCCCCACCTCCGGTTGGCCACGGCCACCTTCGCGCTCAACTCCTCCGTCGGAGTCGGCGAACGTACGTCTTCGGGTGGCACGTCCCACTCCCGCCCACCGCGCGGCGGCCGAAGCTGCACGTACGTCCCCACATGCCCCATCACCACGCCCACCTTGCCGCTCCGCCGGTCGACCACCAGGGCGCCGGCATCGGGCGAGACGGTGTGCCCGTCGGCATCAGGGGTGGGGACCGTCATCGGGACCACCCCGGCGAGGCGGTCCGCGACCGGGCGTCCAGTCGCAGGGCGGGAACACATGGGGTGGCGCTCATTCGCACGGTGACGCTCCTCGGCGGCGTTGATGCGTGCCCCTGGGCCTGTTGGTGCCGCAGGGTCGGCACCGATCCTTACGCCGGTCACCGGGACGAAGGAACCTCCACCAAACCCCACTTCAGGACGTCCCACGCCGTGTAGAACGTCCCTGGTGCCGTCCTGAGACGAAGGGGGAGACTCGTGCCGAACGAGAGACTACGAGCCGTCATGGCGGCGGGAGGCTGGACGTACGCCGTACTCGCTCAGCAGGTCGAGGTCGACCCGAAGTCGGTCGAGCGCTGGGTGAACCTCGGGCGTATCCCACGTCGTGCCACCGCCCTCCAGGCGGCCAAGGCCCTGGGAGAAGACGTGCACGCACTCTGGCCGGCGCTCCGCCAGGCCCGCCCCGCCCGCGCCATCAGCCCCGAGCTGGTCGCGCTCTACGAACAGCGGGCCGATATCCCCGTCTCGACGTTCACCGACCTGATGACCCAGGCCCGGGAACAGATCGACATCCTCGTCTACGCGGCCGTCTTCCTCCACGAGGCGTACCCCCGGTTGAACGAACTCCTCACCGAACGCGCCGCCGAAGGCTGCACCGTCCGCATCGCGATCGGGGACCCCGACAGCGACAACGTCCAAGCCCGCGGCCAAGAGGAGCGGTTCGGCCACGGCATCGAATCCCGCTGCTGCCTCGCCCTCATGCACTACAGGCCCCTCGCCGGCACCCCCGGCATCGAAGTCCGCACCCATGGCACCACGCTCTACAACTCCCTCTACCGCGCCGACGACCAGCAACTCGTCAACGCACACGTCTGGGGCGTCAACGCCTACGCCGCCCCCGTATGGCATCTTCGCCGTCACGAGACAGGCGGCATGTTCGACACCTACGCCGAGAGCTTCGACGCCGTGTGGACGACGGCAACACCCGTACGAGAGGACGGCTGACCGTGGCCCGCACCGAGTACTACGACGACCCGAACGCCCCCAGGCCGAACAGCATGGTCGTCGCCGCGTCCGCCGTCGTCACCGACGACCACGGGCGCATCCTCCTCCAGCGCCGCCGCGACAACGACCTATGGGCTCTGCCCGGAGGCGGCATGCACCTCACCGACTCCCTGCCCGGCACAGCCGTCCGCGAGGTCAAGGAAGAGACCGGCCTCGACGTGGAGATCACCGGCCTGGTCGGCACTTACACCGACCCGAAGCACATCATCGCCTACACCGACGGTGAGGTCCGCCGTCAGTTCAACGTCTGCTTCACCACCCGCATCACCGGCGGCCAACTGGAGATCTCCGACGAGTCCACCGAACTCCGGTTTGTGCCATCAGAAGAGATCGAGCGGTTGCCGATGCACCACACCCAACAACTCAGGCTCCAACACTTCCTGGAACAGCGCGAAAGGCCGTACCTGGGCTGAACCGTCTGACGGCAGTAGCGACGGCAACAACCCCGCACAACCACGGACACCCACGCACTTCACCAGACCAGCAAACTGCACTTGACCTGCGAAAAAGCAGGTCAAAGGCTTCGCGTAGCACACGTACTATGTGCTGGCGGGGGCTAGGCCGGTACTCGTCCACAATTGCAACGGAAAGCTCGCTGACCTTCCGGTCCATGAGAGGCCGACACGTTTTTATGCAAAGGCGAGTGAGATGCTGGACCGCATCCAGGGGAACCCTGCGACTCGCGAGCAGATGTATGGCAGCGCCGATGCAGGGCACGGCGGTGTGACATCGCTGAGTAAGGACGACCTGATCCGATTCGGCGGGCCGAATGGACGTGAACCAATTACCGGGTTCAGGGACTTCGCTCCTGGGGATGACATAAATCTTCCCGGATCCCGGCTGCATATCGCTGACGGGAATAACAGAACCGAGAAGATAAGGAACCGCGTTCTGGATGGGCGGATGCACCCGGATACACTCATTGAAATGATGATCGGAGGGAATTAGTGGAGGTGTGGGCTGTCCGACTGGAGTCCTCCGTACACTTCACGGCGTACGTGCTGCGTGGGGATGGTGAGCTTCCCGAGAGGACCTGGGTGTGCCTGCGGTCCCCTGAATCACTGCCGCCGGTGTCCTGGCTCGGCTGTTGGAGCACTCAGGGCAGGGTCGATGCTGGCCAGGTGGGTCGATTGCTGGATGCCATCCAGCAATCGATTGGGGAGCCCGTGGCTGTTGGCCCTTATGGGCCAATAGTCAGAGCTTCGATCTACTTCGATTCTTGGGATTCTTGGGGGGGTGGGTCTCCGCGTCCGATTGCTGGGTTCCGGCCGTGGGAATCCAATCCGAGAGGGATCGAAGAAATAGGCGTCAAATCTCTTGACTTCTCGCGTGGAGGTGTGCAGGTCGAGGTTTGAGATGCCTTGTTCGGGCGATTCCCCGTAGAACATCTGAGGAATTACGCTGCTGCCCCCACCGGGGAATCCGGTGGGGGCAGCAGCGGTTTGGGAGGGGGCTTGACGGCAACGTCAGCGGACGACGGCTGGGGCAGGTGGGTCTTCAGGTCCATCGTCGGTCGACCCGAGGGCCTTGCCGAGGGTGTCGATGGCTTGGCGTTGGAGGCGGAGTCGGACGTGGGCGTAGACGCCGGCGGTGACGCCGATGTGGGCGTGGCCGAGGAGTTCCTTGATCACGACGAGTTCGACGCCCTGTTCCAGGAGCAGGGTCGCGGTCGAGCGGCGGAGGTCGTGGAAGCGGATGCTGCGGAGGCCGGCCCGGTTGAGGAAGCTGCGGAAGCGGCGGGTGAGGTTGGCAGGATCGAGAGGCCGCCCGGTCGGCGTGATGAAGACGAGGCCGCTGTCTCTCAACGCTGACCCTGCGATCTCTCGCTCCGTGTCCTGCTGCCTGCTTGTGCTCTTTGAGGGAGTGGAGGTATTCGGTGGGGAGGGCGATTCGGCGTTCGGATGCCCGGGTTTTGGTGGGCAGATGCGTGAGGCCGCCGGTGCGGGTGCGCTGGAGTGAGCGCCGGATGCTGGCCGTTCCGGTGGTGAGGTCGAGGTCTTCCCAGTGGAGGCCGAGGAGTTCGCCCTTGCGGAGTCCGGTGCGCAGGGCGAGTTCGTACAGCGCGTGGAGCCGGTCGGCGCGGGCGGCGTCGAGGAACTGGCGGGCCTCGGCCGCTGTAAGCGGACGGAAGCGCCTAGGCTGGTGCGTGGTGGTCTTGACGTTGCGAGCGACGTTGCGCGGCAGCTCGTCTTCGCGGACCGCGTGTTCCAGCGCTGATTTAAGCACCGAGTGCACGTAGGTCACGGTCAAAGCGGACAGCCGCTTCTGGCAGCACTCGCCGATGGCGCAGCACCTCTTCCGTTCGGTGTCCAGTCCCTGAGCGCAGCACTGGCAGGTGGTGCGGAGCCGGTCAAGGAAGGTGCGGACGTCCTTGGCGGTGAGGCGGGCGATCTTCTTGACGCCGAGGCCGGGGACGAGGTGGAGTCGGACGCAGGCGGCGTAGCGGGTGTGGGTGTTCTCGCGGAGCCGGTGGATGGCGACGCTGCCCAGCCAGTAGGTGAGGTAGTCGGTGACGGTGCTGTCGGCCGTGGCGACGGGGAGGCCGAGGTTGCTGTCGGCGATCTTCTCGGCGAGTTTGTCGGCGGCTTCTCTCCGCGTGCTGCCGTAGACACGGACGCGTTTGCGGGTGCCGTTGGCGGCGAGGACGTAGCCGGCGGCTTCCCAGCGGCCGTCCTTTCGCTGGTAGATGGTGCCTTCACCGTTGGCGCGGGCCGTCTTGCGCTTGGGGGCGGTCATCGCGCGGCCTCTTCCAGGTGGTGCTGCACGTAGTCGTCCAGGGCGTGGGCGGGGATGCGGCGGGCGCGGCCGATAGTCAGCGAGGCCAGACGGCGGGTGCGCATCAGGTCGTAGAGGGCGGAGCGGCCGATCTTGAGACGGGCCATCGCCTCGGGCACGGTGAGGAGTTCGTCGTCACGCACCGGCTGTCACCGCCTGTTCGCGTGCCGGGCCGCCATTGATGAGTGCGGCAAGGCGTTCAAGGTCGGGAGTGAGGCCGGTGCCCTCGTAGGCCCAGTGGGCGATGACGAGAGTGGTCGGGGAGGGCGGAGGGGTATGGCGGCGTTGCCAGGCGGCTCGGGCAGCGCGGAGGGCGCCGAGGGTGGTGGGGTAGGTGCGGGTCTTGGTGGAGAAGTGGCCGCGGAAGCCGAGCCTGTGGGCCCACTTGCGCAGGTTCAGGTACTTGAGGTCGTCGCGGGCGCCGAGGGCCCAGGCGGTGCGGATCATGCGGGCGGCGTGCTCGGGTACGGATTCGAACCCGAGGTCGGTGATCCTCTTCAGCTGGTGGTCGAGGGTGCCGGTCGCGGCTTCGGTGCACGTCTACATGCGACGCCACCCGGAGGGCCACCAGCGAGCCCCCGCACCGTCTACCGGCACGTCACCCACGCCATCCGCCACGCCCCTGAAGGTGGCATCACCTACGAGGCGTTCTGCGCCACTGCCGACTGCGGAGCCGAATCCGGACCCCACGCCGAGCAGGAAGCCGCACAGGACTGGGCGCTCCGCCACACCGGACGCATCGGCCACGACCTCTTCAGACGCGTCGTCACCGACCACGCCAAGGCCACCCGAGCCGAATAGAGCCCCGTCGGCAACCGGAACAGGACCCACACGCCGCAGACCATCGCACCAGGCCAGAAGCCCAGCCGAACGCTCAGCCACCGGCCACGGCGTACCGCCGAAGCGGGGTGCGTCCAAACTTTCTCTACGTCTTCAAGGCGACCCGCTGACGCGGGTCGCGCACGGCACGGCCGCCCACCCGGCCCGCTCTCGGCTCCGCCACCGCGGGCCGGCCAGCGACCAGGCCGCACAGAAACAGCACAGCGTTGCGCCGGAAGCGAGGAGAAGCCGGACGCGCCCGCCCGGCGAGCGCCAGGCAGACGGCGAGGCGACGGCGGGGAGTTGGCCGAGGGCAGGCTCGGAGGTGGGGGCGGTCGGCTCCGTGGGCTTTACCCACCTCCCCGGGCAGGACACCGGCCAAAGCCCACTCCGCCACCCTCGCGCGCGTGGCCGTCTGACGGCAACGCCGACGACAACACAGGCGCACAACACGGCACTTCCCCGCACACCCACGGACAGGCCGGAATTCGCCGACCAGCGAAAACGCAGATGACAGCACTTCGGCCAGCACACGTACTATGTGCTGGCGGGGGCCACGCCCGTACTGGTTCACAATTGCGGAACAGGTCCCCGAGATGGCGCAGGTCTGGGTCCGGATGAACTCATGTCGAAGGCAGAAGAGCTTCGAGATGAGTACGCCGGAGAAATGGCCCAGCTCTCCAATAGGAAGAGGCCAGCCACTGTCACGGCTGGATACAATTCGGAGACCGGACAGTACGCCGCAGGTGCATCGTCCAAGGGCGTCTGCGCAGAGACTTGCGTCGTCAATCAGCTCGGAGGCGACCCGTCGAAGATTGTATTCACTACTGCCGTAAGGCCTCGGACCGGGGCGCCGATCAATATTTGCGTCTCATGCGAAGGCCAGTTCGGACGTAGTGGGTTTAAGGGGGCGGGTACAGTGTTCGACTCAGACGTATTGAGACTCTTCGATGAGTAACACTTAAGGGTGGTTGAGGCCGATATGGACCTTGAACTGAGACGGCATTCCTGGGGATCACTCCAAGGGGTCTCTGGTGATGCTCGTATACTCGGGGATGCCCTCTGGGAGCTGTCCCGCGCTGGCAGCCGGGAGGCTGCGGTGGGCGCTGCGCGCCGGGTAGAGCAGGTCTCATTTGGGCAAGGACTTCTATGTGAAGCCTCAACCGCCTTGGCGTCTAGTCTCGTTCATTGTCTATGGCGCTGCTCGGACTATTCTGAAGATCTAATTCTAGGGCTTCTCTCGGATATTTCAGCCGCCGTGGTGAGCGAGGAGGATCCGGGCGTATACGGCCCGGCGTCCGAAGCGGAGTGCATGAAGGAGATCAGCCTAGGGTATCCGGCCTACGTTGAGATTCTTGAAACGAGCGCAACGCTTGATTCTCGTACGGCTTGCATCGACCTAATTCTCATGTGTGGGCTATTTAGTAGCGAGCTTAGGTCTCGGTCCGTATATTTCCTGGAGAGAGCTAAAGGGCTAGCCGGGCTAGAGGGAAATCTAGGCCTAATTTCTGCCTCGATTGAAGAATTGCGAGACGCTGGCTAATTTTCTCGGAATTCTCGAGACATCTCCGTTGGTAGGGGTGGTCTCGACGTTCAGGGATGAGCAGACTGATCTCCGTCGGATTTGATGTCGCCGAGGATCTGCCGAAGGCCCGCCGGAATGCTTCCGGCAGGCCTTCGGGGCTTTGACGGCAACGGTGACGGCAACGTCAGTGGACGACGGCTGCGATGGGTGGGTCTTCAGGGTCGTCGTCGGCCTGGCCGAGCGCTTCGTTAAGGGTGTCGATGGCATCGCGCTGGAGGCGGATTCGGACGTGCGCGTAGACGGTCGCAGTGACGCCGATGTGGGCGTGGCTCAACAGTTCCTTGATAACGACGAGTTCCACTCCTTGCTCCAGGAGGAGAAGGCCGCCGAGTGACGGAGGTCGTGGAAGCGGATCGTCCGGAGCCCGGCCTTGTGGAGGAGGCGGCGGAAGCGGCGGGTGAGGTTGGTGGGGTCGAGCGGCCTGCCCTTCGGGGTGGTTAAGACGAGCCCGTTGTCCGTCCATCCCGTTCCGGCTGCCCCGCGTTCTTCGTGCTGTCGTTGCCAGCGGGTCTTGAGGGAGTGGAGGCATTCAGTGGGAAGGGCGATGCGGCGTTCGGATGCGCGGGTCTTGGTGGGCAGGTGCGTAAGGCCGCCGGTGGGGGTCCGCTGGAGCGAGCGCCGGATGCCGGCCGTTCCGGCGTCGAGGTCAAGGCCCTCCCAAGCGGAGGCCGAGGAGTTCACCCTTGCGGAGCCCGGTGCGCAGGGCGAGTTCGTACAGCGCGTGGAGCCGAGCCCGGACGCACCTGCACCACGAGGGCCAGGCCGACGGCGAGACAGCGGCAGGGAGTTGGCCGGTGCGCGGCTCGCGGGTGGGGCCGGTCGGCTCCGTGGGCTTTAACCCACCTGTTCAGGCCGGGGCCCGCGTCGGGCAAGGCCAGGGGGCCACTCGTTCAGAATTCCGGTCAGGCCCAAAGCCCGCCCGAGTTGCCGGACAGCCTACGGCCCCCTGACCATGCCCGACCCCAACCCGAACAGGACACCGGCCAAAGCCCACTCCCCCGCCCTCACGCACGTAGCCGTCTGACGGCAACAGGGTGCGCACAACACCGCACTTCCACGCACGCCCACGGACTGGCCGAATTCAGCTGACCTGCGAAACCGCAGATGAAAGCACCTCAGCACACACACGTACTATGTGCTGGCGGGGACGACGCCGGTCCTGGTTCACAACTGCAACCTGGGTGACTATGCCGACAGTCTGCGTGCTGGCTTCAATAAAACTGATGGCCCCTTCTTTGCGGCGAAATATACATCACCGTCAGGGCGAACCTATTTTGGTCACTCGGGTCATGACCTGACGCCAGCTCCCGGTGGAGAAGTGGATTCTCTCGTGCGGCAGTTCACGCCTGAGGGGGGTCGCTACCATGCGGGATGTGCTGAAACGATGTGCCTCATCCAGGCGGAGGCGGCCGAGGGTGCGGCCGGGATCCGAGGGGGATCGTTCGAAGTGGTAAAGGTGCGGGGATTGAATTCGCCGCCCGGTGGCGCGCACGGCACGCCTGCCAGTCCATGTGCGTTGGTCTGTCAGCCCAGGCTGCAGCATCAGGGAATCAGTTTCGAAGGTGGTTGATGTGGCCAGAGAGCACCTCCAGGTTAATCGATTCGGGTTTGCCGAATACGAAGACATGATTGAGCTCGCCCATGGAGTAGATGCTCCAAGGGTGGTAGGAGTGTTGAGTTCGATCGTGGAGCTGGTTCTCGCAGGGGAAGACGACATGCTCGATTCGCTATCGGATGGTGCGCAAGCAGATTTCGTAGTCCCCCTAGGAATGTGCGCGAGGATGCTTTCGAGTGGTGATTATTCGGCGCTGGAGCTGGTCTCTGCCGCCTGCACCGTGAGATATGCCGCCGAATCGCACATGTCTGAGTTCTCGGACAGCCTCGCGCAGATGTTGTCTCGGCTGCCACACTGAGTGACGCTAGCGATCGCAAATATCAGCCCCGTCGAGCTGCGCTCGGCGGGGCTGATTTGCCGTTTGACGGCAGTAGTTGACGGCGACGGCGGCGGACACCAGCTGTCCGCCGCCGTCGCCGTACGTATGTCAGGGGTGGTCGAGGGCGCGGCCGAGGAGGTCGATGGCATCGCGCTGGAGGCGGAGTCGGACGTGGGCGTAGACGGTGGCGGTGACGCCGATGTGGGCGTGGCCGAGGAGTTCCTTGATCACGACGAGGTCGACGCCCTGTTCCAAGAGCAGGGTGGCAGTCGAGTGGCGGAGGTCGTGGAATCGGTGGCGAAGGCCGGCCTTGCGGAGGAGCGTGGTGAAGGTCCGCGTGAGGTTGGTCGGGTCGATCGCTCTTCCCTGCGGCGTGGTGAACACGTACCCGTTGTGCTGCCACTCGATGCCTGCCGTGTGCCGTTCACGCCGCTGCTCCTCGTGGTGGTGCTTGAGCGACTGGAGATAGCGGGCGGGAAGGGCGATGCGGCGCTCGGAGGCCCGGGTCTTGGTGGGCAACGTGGTGAGTCCGCCCGTGTTGGTGCGCTGCAAGGTGCGGCGGATGGCAGCGGTGCCCCGGTCGAGGTTGAGGTCTTCCCAGCGGAGACCGAGGAGTTCGCCCTTGCGCAGCCCGGTGTGGTGAGCGAGTTCGAACAGGGCGAGCCTCCTGCTGACTTGGAGTGGTGCATGGCCTTCGGGGTTGGAAGGTGGGGCCGGCTGAAGTAGGTGTAGCCGCGCCGAGGGGAGACTCCAAGCCTCCCCGGCGGTGCGGGCACCCGCTGCGCTCTCTTCGCGACAGAGAGGCACAACAGCCGCCCAAAAGCGCAGAGACCTTCCTATACTTCGCTGAAGGGGACAGCGGCGTGACGGCCGCGACCGACGGGGTGGGGGGATGCGCACCGTGCGATCACGTGTGCCCGTGACGGATGTGGAGCCGCGGCCGGCCGAGGTCAGGGCCGATACGGAGACCGCCGACAGCCCGCCAGCACCGTCCCGGCGCACCCTGCCGCCCCCATTACGCCCGCAACTCCTTCTCTCCTGGCTGCCGTTGGCGGCGGCGGCCGTTCTCTGGGTCTACGCCCTGCCGCGTATCGGCTTCCGGTCCATGGGCGACTACGGGCTCCTCGACCGGTTCCCCGTCGCGTACTACGCCGCCCTCGCGCTGCTCACCTGCGGGTTTCTGGTCGCGCTGCGCCGTGCCGGGACCGCGCCCTGGTGGCCCGCCGCGTACTGCGTGGCGCTGCTTGTCGCGTTGAAGGCCCCGCCCGCCGTGCTGTACGGGGCCGTGCGGTACCCGTGGGCGTCGAAGCACGACGCCGTCGTCAACCAGATGCTGCTCGGCGGTGAACTGCGGCCGTACACCACGCAGTCGGGCAACATGTCCGCCTACGACCAGTGGCCCGGGTTCTTCACCCTTGTCGGCGGACTGGTGCGCGCCTTCGGTGTGGAGAGCGCGGCCGTGTTCCTCAACTGGGCGCCGATCGCACTCGGTCTGCTGATGATGCCGGTGCTGGTACTGCTCTACCGCACCTTCACCGAGGACTGGCGGCTGGTGTGGACCGCCGTCTGGATCTTTCAGCTCGCCAACTGGGTCGGGCAGGACTATCTGGCGCCGCAGGGCTTCGCGTTCCTGCTGCATCTGTCCGTACTCGCCGTCGTCATGCGGCACTTCGTGCGGCCCGGATCGGCCGGACGGTTGCGCGACCGGTCGTACCTCGACCCGGCGTCCGCCGCCGTGCCGCCGCCGACCGGGACCCGGCAGCGGGCCGTCGGTGTCGCCGTTCTCGCGCCGCTGATCCTGGCCATCAACGCGTCGCACCAGCTCACACCCGTGATGCTCTGCGTTTCGCTGTTCGCCCTGACCCTCACCCGCCGCTACCGCAACTACGGTCTGCTGGCGGTCGCCGGGCTGATCATGCTGGTGTGGGACCTGACGATGGGACGCCCGCTCTTCCTGGAGACCCTGGGCACCCTGCGCGACTCGCTCGGTCAGCTGACCCAGAACTCCCGGGCCGGATACGCCGGTGAACTCACCGGCCCCGGCCCCGAACTGGCCGGTCTCGCCAATGTGTTGATGGTCCTCGTCGTCGCCGCGCTCGCGGGCACCGCGCTGCTTCTGCGACGCAGACTGATCCATGCCGCGCTGCCGCTGCTGCTCGTCTCCCTCGCCCCGGTCCCGCTGTTCGTCGTCAACGACTACGGCGGCGAAATGCTGTTCCGCGTCTACCTGTTCGGGCTTCCCGGCGCCGCGTTCTTCGCCGCCGCGACCCTCGTGCCCGCCGCCGGAGGCGCCTGGCGGCCGGCCCGCAGACGGGCGCGGGCGTTCACGCTGCACGCCGTGCTGCCGGTGGCGCTGCTCGTCCTGCTGGCCGGCTTCCTGCCGTCGTACTACGGCAAGGAGAAGATGTACTACACCCCGCCCGCCGAGACGGCGCTGGTCACCCGTGCGATCGACCGGGCGCCGGACGGCGCGCTGCTCCTCGCCACCACCGGCTCGTTCCCGGGGGCGCTGCACCGCTACGACCGGGTCGAGCACTGGTTCTTCGCCGAGCAGGAACTCCCCGAGAACGAGAGGATGCTGGCGGATCCCGCGAGGTATCTGGCGGACGGCATCCCGCCCGGCACCGCCGCGTACGTGGTCCTCACCCGTACGCAGGACATCTACGCGGCGGGTGAGGGTCTCCTGCCCCCGGGCGGCTTCGACGTCCTGCGCCAACGCCTCACCGCCTCACCGCTGTTCGGGGTCGTGGAGCGACACCCGTACGGCATCGTCCTGGAGTACCGGCCGGACACCCGGACCACCGACGCACCCGGAGGCGCACGCCCATGACGGTCGATCAGTTACGGCTCCGAGTACCGCTGGCCCTGGCCGGCTGGGGCGCGCTCGCCGCGACCGCGCTGCCCGGTGGTTCCCCACTGCGCTGGGCCCCGGTGGTGCTGTTCGTCTGTTTCGGACCCGGCCTCGCGCTCCTCCATCCGCAGGGCGGCAAACTGCGCCCCGCCGCCCGTATCGAGGCCGTCGCCCTCGCCGCGCCGCTCAGCCTCTCGCTCGCGGTCACCGTCAGCACCGCGCTGTTTCTGCTCAACGGGTTCTCCGCGACGGCCTTCCTGGCGGTCCTCGCCGCCGTCACGACCGTCGCCGCCGCCCTGCCGGGACTGCCGCTGCCCGCCGCGACGCGCGGGGCGGCCCGCGCGAGGACCCCCGACACCGGGCGGGGCCGTTGACGGCGTCCGACGGCCGGGGCGGGAAGTGGGCGTACACCCCCGTCGTGCTGGCCGCCGTCGCGCTGCTCCTCGCCGGGATCGGCATCTGGGCCACCGAGGCGGACGGGCCGGGGGACGACTGCGCGGCGACCGCGCGGCTGGAGCCGCCGTGCGGGGCGTGGTGGGGCGCGTACGTCCCGTACGACGAGGACGGCCCGGCGGAGGGCTCGCTGACCAGGGCCGTGTACGCGTTCGAGAAGAAGATCGGCCGCAGGCTCGACCTCGTCTACAACTACCACGACATGTCGAACACGGAACTCGACGGCCAACTGCTCACCCCCGACGAGCGGGAGCTGGGTGAGGACCGGATGCTGATGCTGGCCTGGGAGTCCACGGTCTGGCGCGAGAAGCACCACGAGAACTGGACCGAGGACCAGCTGGGCTGGGCCGGCCTCGCCTCCGGCCGCTACGACGAGAAGATCGTCGACCCGCAGGCGCGCCGTATCAAGGAGTACGGCGAGAGGCACGGCAAGCGGATCTTCCTCTCCTTCGACCAGGAGGTCGACGCCCGGATCGAGGAGGGCGCGGGCACCCCGGCGCAGTACGTCGCCGCCTACCGCCATCTCCACGACCGCTTCCGGGAGTTGGGAGTGGACAACGTGGTGTGGGTGTGGACGGTCTCCGGCTTTCTCGGCAGCGCGGACGAGATGAAGGCGCTGTATCCGGGCGACGCGTACGTCGACTGGATCGGCATGGACCAGTACAACTACTTCCTCTGCCACGGCACCACCGACTGGAAGGACTTCGAGAGCAGCCAGCGCCCCACCTACGACTGGCTGCGGGCCCACGTCTCGGACGAGAAGCCGCTGATGCTCGCCGAGTTCGGCACGGTCCCGGATCCGGCGGACCCGGAACGGCAGCGCGACTGGTACGCCCGTATCCCCTACACGGTGCGCACGATGCCGGAGGTGAGGGCGCTGGTGCAGTGGAACCGGCCGGTGCCGGGGAAGTACTGCGACCTGACGGTCAACGAGGGCCCGGGGCTGGCCGGTTACCGCGAGGCGGGCCGGGACGGCTACTTCCGCCAGCCGCCGCCGGGACAGCCGCCGGGGTGAGCCTCACGCGCCGAACAGCACCCCGTGCGCCGTCGGCACGAACGCGTCCGCGCGCCGGAACCGCCGGGTCGCCACCGCCGCCACCGCCGTTCCCGTCCCCGGGCAGAACCCGAGGAACGCCTGCTGCCCGCTCGTCGCCCCGCAGTGGACGTACGCCGGACCCTCGGCGGTCTGGTGCTGGAACCAGGTCAGGGTGTGCGTGTGCGCCTTGCCGAGGCCGCGCCGCAGGACGGGGCGGCGCACCGCGCGCAGCGCGTCCGCGAGCGCCGGGGTGCGCTCCGGCCGCAGATGCGCCTCCAGGAAGGTCAGCAGATCGTGCGGGGTGGCCCGGACCCCGCCCGCCGTCACGAAGCCGCCCATGAGCAGCGGGGGGACCTCTCTCTCGCCGTCCGCCGCGTGCCCGACGGCGTCGGTGGCGGGGCCGGCGGGGCTCGTCGACGTGGCGGACAGGCCGAGCGGCGCCAGGACTTGTTCCTCCAGGAGCGCGTCCCAGCCCGTGCGGGTGGCGGCGGAGAGGGCGTGCCCGAGCACGGAGACACCGAAGTTGGAGTAGCGCCAGCGGGTGCCCGGCCGGTGGTGCGGGCGCGCGCGCAGGAACGCGTCGACCACGCGGTGCGCGGGATATCCGGCGAACGGGTTGGTCGACCAGCGCGACAGCGCCTGCGGGTAGAAGTCCCAGGGCAGCGGGGGCAGTCCGGACGTGTGGGTGATCAGATGGCGCAGGGTGATCGGCGCGACGGACGGTGGCGGTTCGGGCCCGAGGCAGGCGGCGGCGGAGTCGTCGTACGCGAGCCGGCCGGTCCCCGCGAGGTGGGCCAGCAGCAGACCGGCGTACGGCTTGGACGCGGAGCCGATCTCGTAGCGCAGCCCCTCCGCGCCGGGCGAGGCGCGCAGGGTGCGGTGCCCCTGCACGGACATGGCGAACACGACGTCCGGGGCGTCGACCGCGCGCACGGCCGCGTCGAGGCGGTCGTGCGGCGTACCGGCGAGGGCCGCGCGCGCGACCTGGGCGACGCCCCGGGTGCCGCCCGCCGCCGGTTCCTGTTCCGGTCCGGTCATGACGCCACGGGCTCCGCCAGGAGCGACAAGGAGCGTGAGGTGGCCAGGACGGAGGCGAGGGCGGCGGCCAGCGTCGGGTGGTAGACGAGGTCGAACACCTCGTCCCCGGTGCCCTCCGGCATCGCGCCCGCCGTCGGCACCGCGCCGTCGGGCTGCTGCGCGGCGGCGAGCCCGCGCCAGGCCCGCACGTCGAGGGTCGGTTCGGGCAGACAGGCGTCCACGACGAGCAGTTCGGCGAGCAGGTCCCAGCGCCCCAGGTCCAGCCAGTCGTCCAGCCAGACCGGCAGCCACAGGGCGAGATACCCGGCGATGTCCGCCGGCAGTCCGGCCGGACGCTGGCCCCAGTCGGTGAGATGGAAGACCGTGTGGGTGATGTCGTAGCCGATGTGCCCCTCCACCGTCCACGGTTCGGGGGTGCGGGCGAGCCAGGTGCGCGCGGTGGCCTCGGGGACCGGGGTGCTGGGCGCGAGCCCGAAGCGCCGCTCGTACGCGGAGATGCCCAGCCGCCGCATGGGCAGCACCTCCAGGGCGGCCCAGCTGCCGAGCCGGTGGTTGAGACGGACGGCCCGCTCGGTCTCCGGTTCCTGGTAGCCCAGTTCCTTGAAGGGCAGATAGACCTCGAAGGGGATGGGGGACAGCGGTTCCAGCCGCTGGCCGCGAGCCAGTGAACGCCCCCCGTCGAGGGCCTCGCGCCACAGGTGGTCCATCAGCCCGCGTGCGAGAGACGCCTGGCGCGAGCCCGCCACACCCTCCCGGAAGAGGATCTCGCAGATCATGGCGGCTTCGCCGATCGGCTTGAAGCGTTCCAGGAAGCCGATCTCCGGATCGACGTCGGGTTCGAGCCGGAAGCCCGCGCGGTGGGTGTGCAGCCACTCCATGGCCTGCGCGCCGACCTGGTGGATCAGCCGCGTGTGCGCGGGGTCCGTGGCGTCGGTGCCGGTCGTTCCGCCGGTGCCCGCGCCGTCCGCGCTGCCCGTTCCGTCGGTGTGGTCGGTGGTCATGCGGCGCCTCCGGGTACGGCGGCCAGACGGACATCGGACAGCGTGGCGCCGAACGCGCCCACCAGCGTGGAGTGGTAGCAGTTCGCGAAGTCCCTCGGGGGCTCGTCCGGACGCCCGGAACCGATCTCCGGGAAACCGCCCGCCGCGTCCTGGACCGCGGCGATCCGCGCCCAGGCGGCCTCAACGGTGTCCGCCAGCCCGCTATATGACGGCGCGTCAGGAACGCACGCGGCGACGGCGAGCAGTTCGCAGCTCAGGTCCCACTGCTCCGCCTCCAGACAGGTGTCCACCCACGCGGGCAGCCACGCCGCCAGATAACGGCCCAGTTCGGCGGGCATCCGCTGCGGGGCGTTGCCCCAGTCGGTGAGATGGAAGACGACGTGCGTCAGCCCGTAGCCGGCCGTCCGCTCGAAGGTCCACGGCTCCGGCAGACCGCCCAGCCAGGTCCGGGCGTACGCCTCCGACCACTGCCCGTACGGCGGAAGACCCACCCGCCGCTCGGAGTTGAGCACCCCGAGGCGACGGTTCGGCTCCTGCTCGATCCGCGCCCAGCCGCGCGTACCGCTCACCGTCGCCGCCACCTCCTCGAAGCCCGGGTGCCGCAGACCCGCCGACGCGAAGGGCGCGTAGATCTCCAGCGGGTACGTCGTGAAGGGCTCGCCCCGCTGGAGATCCAGGAAGAGTTGCCCCCGCCCGGTCTGCTCCCACGCGAAGTCCAGCAGCGCCGAGGCGCGCCGGAGCCGCTCCGATCCGGGGGCGCTGCGCTCCCGGATCGAGAAGGAGAGCTGGGCCAGTTCGCCGAGCGGCTTGAGGGTCCGGTTGACGTTCGCGTACGGGGCCAGCACGTCGTCCGGCAGCCGGAAGGAGACCCGGTGGACGTCCACCCACTCCAGGGTGGTCCGTGAGACCCGGGACGCCCAGGACTCGCCCGGCGTCCGCGCCGGGACCGACCACTCGCGCGGCTCGGCGGTCCGGGGCGTGCTCATGCCCCGACCTCGGCGCGGATGTGGCGTGCCGCGTGCAGATGCAGGCCGACCCGCGCGTCCGCCCCGGCCATCTGCCCGACGAACGCGAGCCCCGCCTCCAGCCCCAGCGTCTCGGGCACCCCCTCGACGACGGTCAGCCAGCGCCCCGCGCCGGCCGCCTGGAGCCAGTCCCGCCGGCGTACGGCGCGTACGAAGCCCCGCGCCACGTCCACCGGCCGGCGGGCGACGGCCCGTGCCACCGCCGAGTCGGCGCCGGGTACGGCCAGCGCCCCGAGCAGGGACAACTGGTGGGTCAGCCGGGGCCACTCCAGGCTGTCCAGCCATGTCGCGTCGGGCCCGGCGCCCGCTTTGGCGGCGGGCCCGTCGAGCCGGTGCAGGGTCTGGGTCATCGCCCAGTGGCTCCAGACCGTCGTCTCGGACGACGAGGCGCCGGGGGTGAAGGCGTGGACGGCGCGCTGGAAGACCGCGAGGTCGTCCGGGAGCGGCCGGCGGCGCGCGAGCACGCTGGGCAGCAGGAGGTCGGCGCCCAGCACGCGCACCGCCGCCAGGCCGAGCCGGTCGTCCGCGAGGGTGGCGACGGTGCCCCCCACCACAGAGGAATGGCCTCCGTCCCGAAGGACGGAGACCACCTCTGAAGCAAGGTCGTGCACCACACCCGCCAGGCGGGGAGGGGTACCTGACTGCTTCATTCGACTCTCCCGTCAGCCCTTCTTCGGGCGCGGGGTCGGCGGGGAGAGCAGAAGCCCTCCGGCGCCGCCGATGAGCGCGAGAGCCAGGCTCTCGCGGCTGTCGCGGTAGGTCCCTTCGGCCTCGCTCGGGCTCAGGACCGCTTCGATGTCGATGTCCTGTGTGACGTCACGGGCGGTGGTCTCGGTGGACATGCCTTGTCCTCTCAGGAGGAAGCTGGTTTCTCGTACATAAATAAGTTCAACGCACATATCGGACATGCGCAAACGCTCAGCTCCGCGTGCGGGACTTCCCGATGGTGATACGGGCGAGTACGGCGGTGGCGGCAAGGCCCAGCAGCCCCAGCGAGACCGGCACGGCGACGTCCGCGAAGGCGCGCTGCGCCGCCCAACCCGCCACCGCGAGCACCCAGACCACCGACGCCACGACCCGCCCGTCCAGGCGTGCGGCGCGGAGTACGACGGCGGCCGACCCCAGGCAGAGCACTTGCAGCAGGACCGGGAGCAGGAGGGGGAGCAGGACCGGCAGGAGGCCCGGCGGGTCAAGTGACCCGGAAATCGGCAGGGTGGTCGGGAGGCGGTCCAACACCTTTTCCGGCCAAGGCAGTTGGGCGAGCGCGTCGACGAGGGGCCGATGCCCGGGGCCGGCGAGCGCCGGGGGCCGTACACCGAGCAGCGCCGGGGCGCCGTGCAGCGCGCCGAACAACGCCAGTGTCCCGGCGGCGAGCAGCAGCGGACGCGACCGTACGAGCGCCACGGCCGCGCACTGGACCACGACCAGCAGCACTCCGCCCCCGAGGGACCACGGCGGCAGCGCCGCGAGCAGCCGGGCCCCCGGCACCGGCCCGGCGCCGAGCTCCGCCGCGTCCCGCAGGGGGACCCAGAACAGCCCGGCGGCCAGGAGGAGCAGCGGCCACAGCGCGAGGGCCGCGCCGGGCCCCTTTCCGCGCGGCCCGCTGGCCGGCGCGGGCTCCGGCGGCTCGACGTGCCCCTCCGACCCGAAACGCTCCTCCGCCGGGGCGGCGGCCTTCGGCGGTATGTGCACGGGCAGCCCGAAGGCCGGGGTCGCCGTGTCGTACCCGCTCGGCGCGTACGTCGTCCCCCGCGCCCACGCCGCCCGGTACGCGGCCTCCTCCGTCGCGTCCAGCGGCCCGCCGCCCCGCCGCCGGCCCCGCTCGGCGGCCTCGCGCGCCCACGTCGTCCCGTACTCCTCCGCGCGGCCCCGGCCCTGTTCGCGCCCCCGGCCCTGTGCGGGGCTCCCGTCCCGTCGGCCGTTTCCGTGCTCCCCGCGACCGCGCAGCGCCGACCGCAGCCCCGGCGCCGCGAACAGCGCCACCAGCGTCATGGACAGCAGCATCGCCAGCCCCGCCCCGGAGATCCCGGCGGGACCGAGCAGCAGCACCGCGCTGCCGAGGACGGACACGCACATCGCGCCCTGGAGCGCGGCGAGCATGCCCGTACGGCCCTGGACACGCAGCACGCCGATGTACAACTCCACCACCACACGCGGCAGCGCGGCGGCGGCCAGCAGGCGCAGCACCGTCGACCCGTGCTCGGCGTAGTCGGCCCCGAAGGGCGCCAGGATCCGCGGCGCGAAGACCACCAGGACCAGCACCACGGGCACCAGCAGGACGGTCATGCGGCGCAGCGCCCCCCGTACGCCCTCGGCCAGCCGCTCGGGGGAGTGCGAGGCGTGCGCGGTCAGGGAGGAGGCCATGTTGATGGCCATGAACTCCATCGTGCCGCCGACGGTGTAGGCGGTGTAGAAGTACGCGTTGTGCGCCGCGTCGAAGCGGACGGCCACCATCACCGGCAGCAGGTTGATCATCGCCAGGCTGAACAGCGCGCCGACCGAGTCACCGGCCAGGAACCGCCCGATCTCGGCCGTACGCGGCGGCTCCCGGTCCCGGTCGGCGGCGGCCTGACGGGGAATCAGCCGCCGGAACACCAGCCAGCCGAGCGGCAGTACGGACAGGGCGATGGCCGCCGCCCAGGAGACGAAGACACCGAGGACGGGCAGCGCCGTGGCGAACGCGACGAGAAGCAGCAGCTTGCCGAGGGAGAACGCGGCGTTGCCGACCGGCACCCAGAACGCCCGCCGTAGCCCGGTCAGTACCCCGTCCTGGAGGGTCAGCAGCGCCCAGCCGACGCAGGACGCGGTGAACAGCAGCCCGGCGGTGAGGCCGCCGAGCGGCGCGTAAGAGGCGCCCCACAGGTCGAGGGTCAGCAGGAAGACCACACAGGCGAGGCAGACGACGGCCGAACTGACCGCGTACACCCGCCACACGAGCGCCCCGGTCGCCCGCCCGGCCCGGGGCACGTAACGCACCACCGCGCCGATCATGGTGGTCGCGGTCAGGGATGCCAGCAGCCGCATGGCGGCGATGGCGGCGGAGCCCTGGCCGACGGCCTCGTCGGTGTAGTGGCGGGCGGCGACCAGCCAGAAGCCGAGACCGAGGGCGGCGGAGACACCGGTGGAGAGCATCAACGCGTACGCGTTGCGGAACATCGAGTCGCCGCGGTCGCGTAAGTCGCCGGGCCCGTCCTTCGCGTCCGAGGGCGCACGCGCGTCACCGGCCGCCGGACCCGGCGCGGCGTACGCCGCCGGGCGGCCCTCCCCACGCGCCATACGGTCCCCCCTGCGGTCCCCCCGGCTCCCGGATCAATGTGGGCGTTGGGGACGGCTGCCGTCAATACGGTCTCCCGGCAACGGAGTTGACGATTCCTCACGGATGGACTCCCTGAGGTGCCGGGACGGAACCCGGACATTCGCGAGATCGTTCCCGGACCGATTCGGCCATACGTTTGGCGCGGCCGGCGGGACACCGCCGCGACCGCCCCCCGGATGATGGAGACCACGATGCGTCCGAGCCTCGCCGCCCGTTCCGCCCGCCTCGTTCTGGCCGTCGTGGCAGCCGCCGCGCTCACCGCGACCGTGACCGCGTGCGGCCCCGCCGGGACGTCCACGAGCGTCGAGAACTCCACCGACGGCGGCGGGACCGGCACGTCCTCCGACAAGAACGCGGACCCGGACAAGGCCAAGGACGGCTACTACGGGTCCGAGGACGACGTGGCCGACACGGACAAGGCGAAGGACGATTACTACGGGTCCGAGGACGACGTGGTCGACACGGACAAGGCGAAGGACGATTACTACGGGTCCGAGGACGACGTGGTCGACACGGACAAGGCGAAGGACGACTACTACGGGTCGACCGACGACCAGAAGAACTGAGTCCGCGTCCGTGGTCCCAATCGATCCCGGTCCCAACTGATCCCGGTTGCACCGTTCCCGGTCCCGCTGTTCCCGGTCCCAGCGTTCCCGGTTCCCGATGTCCGCGCGTGTCCCGGCGGCACGACAGAGAAGTTCACTCGCACGGATGAATTCGCGGTGCGCGGAACGGTCTTGACGGCCCGTCAGCTTGGCTCCGAACATCCCGTGACAGCCCGACCGGGCCAAGGTGGGACAGGTCCGGGGCGGGAGCGTCGGCGGTCAAGGGCTCCCGACCGGCCACGGAAGCGCTATTCGGCCAAGGCGCCCCGCCGTTCCCACACAGCGTCGCCACCCTCCTACGGTTCGTAGTCGCGCCACCTCAAGGGGGCGTGGACCGCAGCCGGGGCCGTCCCGCCCCTGTCTGCCCGACCGGAAGTGAGACCGACGCATGTCCACCGTCACCACGAGCGGCACGTGGCCGTCGATGACCGCCAACCCGCCGAACCTCGAAGGGCTCAGCACCAGCAACGTCCGCTGGGGTATCCCCGCGGGCAGCGGCAAGAGCGGTTACGTGTTCACCGGCAGCACCACGGATGTCGTCACCGACGGAACCGAGTTCGTGATCGGGACGTTCACCCACCAGAACTTCCCGATCCAGTCCAACGGTGTCAACCGGTTCGAGGTCGACCTGTCGGTCGGCGTCGCCTTCGAGGCCGGTCTCTCGAAGAACTTCAGCTTCCGCTTCCGCCACAACGAGACCCCCAACGACGGGCCCAACCCCGAGGACATCGTCGATCTGCCGACCACCGTCTCCCCCGAGACCGTGACCATCGACGGCACCGAATACGCGGTCGTCATCACCGGTTTCAAGCAGGGCGGCAACATCGTCACCCAGTTCATCAGCGCGGAGAACGGCGCCAACAGCGGGGACATCGTCGCCGTGCTCGCCCGCACCGGCGCGCCCGACATCGCCATCACCACGGTCCGGTACAAGGGCGACGTCAAGTACACCCAGGCCGACGAATACGTGGAGATCATCAACCGGGGCACCGCACCCGGTGACATCTCCGGCTTCGTCCTCGGCGCCGACGACCGCGGCCAGGACTTCACCTTCCCGCCCGGCACCGTCCTCCAGCCCGGCCGGCGCATCCGCGTCTACACCAACGAGGTCCACCCCGAGTGGGGCGGCTTCAACTACGGCAGCGGCCGGCCCATCTGGAACGACAAGGGCGACAGCGCGGCGCTGGTCGACCCGGCCGGAAACCGCGTCTCCACCTACGGCTACGGCACCGCCGCGAGACCGTGACCGAGTGACCGTGCCCCCGCCGGCGTTCAACCGCCGGCGGGGGCCGGCCGATCGCGGCGGTTTCCACCGAGCGAGTGGCGAGAGGCGGCCACGCCGGCGCGGAGATGGACGTCCGTACCGATTGGGGCGCGTCACGGCCTCTTGGTCGCCGACATCCTCGGTGTTTGCCTGACGCGACCTCGGACCGGGCGGGTGCCTACCGCAAGTGCGGGTCCAACATCCACCCGCCCGGGGTGCTGAGGATCACTGAGGCGCGAGCGTTGGACCGGTCCGGGTGGGCTTGAAGAACGTGTCCCGGGCGCTGTCCACCCTTCCCCTCCCGGACGGCGTGACTCCGGTCGTTGACGGAACAGACCTGTCGGTCTATCTTCGGTCTCAGAAGACCGACCGGTCTGACTATCGAGGTTTGGAGAGTATCGCCATGAGCGATTTCACCGGCAAGACCGCCCTCATCACCGGATCGACCCAGGGCGTCGGTCGAGACGCCGCCGGCACCCTGGCCGCTTCCGGCGCCCGGGTCCTGATCACCGGCCGTAACGTGGAGCGCGGCGAGAAGGCCGTCGCTGAGATCAGGGCCGTCGGGGGTGAGGCCGACTTCCTCGTCGCTGACCTGCACGATGCCGCCAGCGCCAAGGCACTCGCCGCCGAGGCGGTGGCCCTGGCGGGTGAGATCGACATCCTCGTCAACAACGCGGGCGTCTACATTCTCGGACCGACCGCCAGTGTCACGGAGGCCGACTTCGATGCCATATACGACCTGAACGTCAAGGTTCCTTTTTTCCTGGTCGCGGAGCTGGCTCCGTTGATGGCTGAGCGCGGGCACGGTGCCATCATCAACATCACCACGGCCTTCGCCGAGAAAGGCGCGGTGGGGCCGGCCGCCTACGGCTCCTCCAAGGCGGCGGTGGGTCTGCTCACCAAGTCGTGGGCGGCCGAATACGGCGTCAGCGGTGTCCGGGTCAACACCGTCAGCCTCGGCGCGATCCTTACCGAAGGTAGTACCAAGGCATTTGGCGAGGCCGTCCACGACTTTCCCAAGGGGTCCCCGGCCGACCGTGTCGGCACGACTGCGGAAGTGGCCGCTGCCATCGCCTTCCTCGCCTCCGACGACGCCTCCTACATCTACGGCGCGACCCTCGCAGTTGACGGCGGAATGGTCCTTTGACTAGCCTCCCCGGGGGATAGTCAGACCGGTCTGCCTGCTTCGTTAGGCTGGCCGAGCCGCATGTGCGCTGAATGAGGCCCGGGGCCGCTGTCATCGAAAGGATGCTGACGGATGAGCGAAGTTAACTCGGTGCCGAGGCCGTCGGCCCGTGAACGATTGCTCGCGGCAGCGAATCGGCTGTTCTACGAAGAGGGCATCCAAACGGTCGGAATCGACCGGGTGATAGAACAGGCCGGGGTGGCCAAGGCCAGCCTGTACAAGACGTTCGGGAGCAAGGACGAACTGATCCGGGCATACCTGGACCTCCAGCACACCTCCACCGTCGAACGGATCATGGGTGGGGTGGAGGCGCAAGCGACTGCTCGCGACCGTATCCTGAACGTTTTCACCACTCTGGGAACGGTTTTCAGCAGTCCGGACTTTCACGGCTGCGCCTTCATCAAGGCCACCGCAGAGGCACTTCCCGGAAGTGCGGCCCAGCAGGAAAACGCCAGGTACCGAGCATGGGTCCGGGGATTGTTCACCGATCTCGCCCGCGACGCCGGGGTCGCGAATCCAGCGTCCCTGGCCCGACAGCTGCACATGCTCTTCGACGGATCGGGGCTCGGCGCCGATGTAGAGCGAGACCCGTCGCTGGCCGATGAGGCAAGGGCCGCGGCCGAGGTTCTGGTGGACACGGCCATCGCTCAGTCGTAGGGCACGAGTGCACGGCCACGGGACACCCGGGGTTCTGGCCGTCTTCGCTCTTCGGCTCCACCCAGTCGGTTTCCCGGGACACGCGCTCTGATGCTGCCCGCCGGGCAGACCGACCACGCCGCGGCTTTCACCGACGTGATGTCCTGTCTGCGCGTTTCCCCGCCTGTGGGGCCGGCCCTGCCCGGCGGGACGCTGTCCTGGCCGGGCAAGACGTACTCCTCCCGCGCCATTCGCGAGCACCTGTGCAGGCGCGGCATCCGAGCGGTCGTCCCCGCCTCGGACGACCAACGTGACCACCGAATCCGCCGCGGCGGACGGCCCGTTTTCGACCGTCAGGCGTACAAGGAGCGCAGCACCGTCGAGCGGTGCATCAACCGCTTGAAAGCCATTGCGCGGCCCGTGCACTCGATACGGCAAGACCGCAACCATCTGCCTCGCCTGACTCCACATTGCCGGCATCTATATCTGGTCGGCACGATGATCCAAAAGAAATTCCTAAAGACCGTTGCCGTACTGGCTGTGATCCGGTCGGGCGGCCGCCAGGACAGTCGTGCTGCTCTGTCGGGGCAATGAGGCAGAATGCGTCGGCGATCGAGGGCGTCAAAGCTGTCGAGTTCGGCGAGGACGGGTTACGCTGCAGCCAGAATGCCGTCGGCCCGGGCGAAACGTCGCTGGTTTCTCGGAGGTACCGGGCCGGGCAACGGACATCGACAGCGAGTAGATCACGTAAAAGATGAGCCCCCCGCTGTAGTGCGGCAACGAATGCTCCCTGCGTGGCCTACCGCCGATGCGTGGCCAATGCTGAGTCCACGGCTGGCTGGACAACCATTGCAGTAGCTCACCAGAACAGGAAAACGACAAATGACAATCCGACTCGGAGTTCTCGCTCTCCTTGAAGCAAAGCCCGGCAAGGGTGACGAGCTGGCCGCATTTTTGCAAGAAGGTCGTGAACTGGCGCTGGCCGAGCAGGGCACCGTCACGTGGTACGCGTTCAAGATCAACGAAAGTCACTACGGCATGTTCGACACCTTCGAGACCAACGACGCCCGCGACGCCCACCTCGCGGGACAGATGCCACGAGCCATTACCCAGGTCGCCACCGACCTGCTCGCCTCCACGCCAGACATCCGCACAGTCGACGTCGTCGCCTCCAAGTAGTCGACGGCTGGTCGGATCACCGTCGGGGCGCGGGCTTGAGATGAAGCCGGCCACGTCGGTGAAGAGAATCAACGAGCGCAGGCGCTCGTGATCACCAGCACGAAGTGCGCCAGAACAGCAGAGACGACGCTCAGTTTTCCCAACAACAGACCGTCGAACTATTCGCGATGTCGGCAGGCCGTGACCCGCTCGCGAGCCACCACTCGTGCCCGGGTCACGTCGGCCAGGAATTCCAGCGCCAGTCGGCGTATTCGGCGACAGGCCACTGGCCGTCGGGTCGAGGGAGACGGCCGCACCCGGCGTCCCCCAGGCTCCGACGTCGACGGTCCGCGGGGAACTCGGCAAAAATCGGCACGGCGGCGAAGTCAACGGTGAAAAGGTATCGCTCACCACCATTTTCGGCGTTGCGTACGGCGCCTGCCCGCTGCGCTATATTCCGCGAGGCGGTGTGCGAAGACTCATCTAATCTAATATCAGCCGGAGGATCGTATGACCGAACACCGCATGCCGTGGGGTGACCTCGTTTCCTGGTCTCAGGAGCACGGCCTGCTGGCACTCCGGCTCTATGTTGTGATTTCCGAACCGACCAATGGCCTCGGCCCGGTACTCAAGAATCTGGATCCCCACGTGGCCTACCAGACCCGCATGGAAAATGAAGGGATCATGTTCGCCGCGGGGCCGTTGGCTGACGACGCTGAGGAGCAGTGGAACGGCGATGGCCTCTTCGTCTACCGCGCGTCCTCCCGTGAAGAGGCAGTTGGGATCGCCGAGAGCGACCCGATGCACCAGAGCGGAGCGCGTCGATACATCGTTCACCCCTGGCTGTTGAACGAGGGCACTTACAACATTCGGCTTTTCTACTCGGGTGGCCGACCCCAGATCAGCTGACTCTCACGGCAGATGCATGAATGCATGACACGTTCCGAGAGTCGCCGCCGATCCCGAAGCTGCATTCCGATCCACAGCGCAGCCGGGTGTGGACGGTGGAGCGTCGACGTGTGGCTGAGGCTAGTTGGTGCGCGTCGTGCGACCCGACCAAGTTCTCCCGCTTCGGCCGCCTCTCGGTGGTGTTCCGCCACATGCCGCGATGGCGGCTGAATAGTCGACGGCGCACCATGCGGGCCGAGGCCGAAGTTGGCGACTTCATTGCGGATCAGTAGCACCCGGCCGAGCTTCACGGCGCTGACGTCTGCTCGGTCGCGTAGGTCCGGATGTGGGCCAGGACGGTGTCGAGACCGGTGCGCAGGGGGGTGGTGTTGCGGCGGGTCTGGGTGAGGAGAAGGCCGCCCTGGAGTGCGACGAGCAGGGCGAGGGCGAGGGTGTCGGTGTCGGTGTCGGGGCGTAGATCGCCTCGGGCGCGCATGCGGGCCAGGCCGTCGCGGATCGGAGCCTCCCAGCGTTCGAAGCTGTCGACGAGGTCCGCTCGTGCGTGGGGGGTGTTGTCGGCCACCTCGGCCGCGATCGATCCGATGGGGCAGCCGCCGACGCAGTGGCGCTGTTCTTGCAGGTCGATGAGTAGATCACGCCAGCGATAAAGGGTGTCAAAGCTGTCGAGTTCGTCGAGACAGGGTCGCTGGGCGGCCAGGATGCCGTCGGTCTGGTGGGCGATCACGGCCCGGATCAGGTCGTCCTTGTCGGTGAAGTAGTGATACATCTGCGACGCGCCGACCCCCGCTTGCCGCTGAACGTCCTCGATAGCGGTACGGGCCACTCCGTGGGCGAACACCAGCTCAGCGGCGGCGGAGACGATGCGAGCCCGGGTTGCCAGACCCTTCGCCGTGAATTTCCGGGCCGGCGCCGGCCCGGCCTCGACGACCGCGCCCATCGGCCCTGTGCCGTCCGTCTGGCCTTCGACTGCCGACTGCTCCATATACGCAGCGTACCCGCTTATGGAGTGGACGCTCCAGATACATCGGTTAACGGTTTGGAGTATTCGCTCCACTCGGCGAGAGGTTCTCGTGACCACCGATCTGGCCGGTTCCACCGCCCTGATCGGCGGCGCTATCAGCGGCACCGGCAGAGCCGCCGCCCGTCTGGCCGCCCTCGGGGCGCTCGTCTTCGTGTCTGTCCGGGCCAAGTCCGCTGCGCAGCCGCCATGGGCCGGTTGGAAGTCTTCTCCTTCTGTCCTGACGTGAGTGGGGGCGCCTGCGCCGGGGGTGAGTCGACCACGGCCCTCGGCCGGTCCGGCCTCGCCGCAGCGTTGATCGCAGCGGGCACGTTTCGTGGAGGTGCGGCCCCATGGGCGCCTCCGTACCCCGGTGCGCGATCCGCGCCAGACGCTTGGCCCCGTCATCATCCATCTCGCGGGCCCTGACACGCCCGGCCGAGCAACTCGACCGGGCGAATGTGACCGTAATGTGTGGCTTGGCATGAAAGGTCCATCGCAGGGCGTCCGGGATTTTTGTAGTTGACACTCCAATTTTGGGCCATAGAATGGAGTGAACCCTGCAAAATATGCCGGGTGTGGTTCGCCGCTGAGAGCGGCGAGGAGGCCATTGTGAACACGATCGACCAAGTCACCCCGCAATCAGCGGGAGCTTTGACCTTCGGCCCCGACGGGGTCCTCTTCGTGGGCGACAGCAAGCTCGGGGCCGTCTTCGCCTTCGAGACGGACCGGGGCAGGGCTCCGGCCTCGCTCGATCCCTTCCTCTTCGAGTCGATCGACGAGAAGATCGCCGAAGCGCTGGGCGTAACGGCGAAGAACCTAATGATGAACGGGATGGCCGTCCATCCGGTGACGCGCGAGCCGTACCTGTCAGTCGGGGTGCGCAACGGCGATCGCCTGGAGCCCGCGGTCGTGAGCGTCTCGCTGGCCGGCGAGGTCCGCCCGTTCGACCTCTCCTCGTCGAACGTGACGGTGCACCAGCTGTCCGACGTTCCCGACGAGGGCAAGACGTTCAAGTCCCGGGCCGGTACTTTCCCCATGCCGCCGGCGGCCTACTTCGACGAGAAGGCGCGAACGCCGCTGCGGTCCATGACGATCGTGGACCTGAAGTTCCACGCCGGAGAGGTGTTCGCCGCCGGCGTCTCGAACCAGGAGTTCTCCTCCACGCTGCGGCGGATCCCCTACCCGTTCACCGGGGATGCCAGCGAGACGCAACTGGAGATCTACCACCTCGCCCACGGTCAGTACGAAACGCGTGCGCCGATCCGGGCCATGCAGTTCGCCGCCATTGACGGCGAGGACACCCTCATCGCCGCCTATGCGTGCAGCCCGCTCGTCACCATTCCGGTCTCGGAGCTGACGCACGGCGCGAAGGTGAGGGGCAAGACGATCGGCGACATGGGCAACGGCCAGCCCATCAGCATGGTCGCCTACCGCGAGGGGGACGAAGAGAAGCTGTTCATCACCAATGTCAGTCGCGGCCCCGTCGTGGTCCCGCTTTCCGGGATCCGCACAGCCGAAGGTTTCACCCCCGGGAACCGGCCGACCGAGGGCCCGATGTTCGACCAATCCCCCTTCATGCCGGCCGGGCCGGTCGGCAGGCAGGTGATGTTCGTCGGATCGTCGCTGCGGGCCGACCTGTTCAGCGACCGCTTCTTCGTCTCGCTGACCCGCTACGCGGACACCGGCGATCTGACGCTGGAAACCCTGATGGTCGCCCCGCTCCCCGCGCGGCTGGACAAGATCTGGGTGGAGATGGATTTCCCGAGCGCCGAGAGCCCGCACAAGGCGACGGCGTGAAAGGCGGGCTTCAACGTTGAGTGCGCCTGAGATGCCGATGCCGACTTCCCCGGAGGTGCCCATCCGCATCTCTCCGCAAGCAGAGGTCCTGCCCGCCAACACCCTGCGTTTCTACCTCCATTTTCCCAGGCCGGCAGAGGCGCACTTCGATCGTGACCACCTCTGGCTGCTGAACGAGGACGAACAGGTGGTGTCAGACCCCTTCCTCGTCCTGCCGTACGAGCTCTGGTCCGTCGACGGGCGCCGCCTGACAGTCCTGATGGAGCCAGGAAGGATCAAACGCGGTCTCGGAGCAGACCCGTCCCACGAACCGGCGCTTGTCGTCGGGCGGATGTACAGCCTCATCGTCACGGCACTCGGGCACACAGCGCGCCATACCTTCCGCGTAGGCGATCCAGTGCTGGAGCCGGTCGACGAGACCCACTGGCGTCTCGTCTCCCCGACAGCGGAGAGTCTCGATCCCCTCCTCGTGCACTTCGACAGGGTGATGGACGCCACTCTCTGCCAGGACGAGATCGGAGTCCTGACCCCTTCGGGAGAGGTCGTTGGGACGCGTGTGTCACTCGCACCGGAGGGAACCACGGCGCGGCTCATCCCGAGTCACCCGTGGCGCGCCGGGGAGCACCGCCTCGTCGTCTCCGAACGTCTCGAAGACGTCTGTGGCAACAGGCTGGGCGAGGCCCTGGACCACGACCTGGGAACGGAAGGAGCACCACGGGCCGGGATGATCAACTTCACCACGCGCGGCGGCGTCGCCCCCTCGTCCGCTCAGGCGGTGCGCTGATGCGGACAGGACGCGGAGCATGGCAGCACCTGGTGCCGCATCAGGTCACGTTCGCCCGTTTGAGCTGATCGGAGTCCGTATCGCCCGCAAAGGCATCGGCTCCAGTGAACGGCTCGGCCGGCGCGGATGGGGGGAGATACCCCGACTGCGCAGCCATCGGCGCAGGTGGTTGGAGTCGTAGCCCTTGTCGGCATGCGGTTTGCCGGGCCGCCGACGGCGGGGTCCACGACGGGAGCGGATGGGCGGAATGCCGCGCACGAGCGGCCCCAGGCCCTGGCTGTCGTGCATGTTGGCGCCGGAGATGCCCAGCGACAGCGGAAGTCCGTTCCGGTCGTTGATCAGGTGGATTTTCGATCCCGACTTGCCACGGTCGGTCGGATTCGGTCCCGTCAACGACCCCCTTTTGCCGCCCGCACCGACGCGCTGCCGCACGCGCGGGAGTCGCCGTACGCGGTCCCCGTGGAAGCCGCCGAGTATCAGGAACTCGAAGCGTGGTGGTGGCAGCTGCAACGCTACGGCTTCCAGTCCCGCGCGAGCAGCCCGAGCAGTACCTCGTCCAGGAACTCGCCCATCACCCAGGCCGAGGAGCGCAGCACGCCCTCGCGGACGAAGCCGTTGCGTTCGGCGGAGCGCATCATCGGGGTGTTGTCCGAGAGCGTGTCGATCTGGAGCCGGTGCAGCCCTCGTACGACGAACCCGTAGTGGCACAGCACCGCGACGACGTCGGTGCCGTAGCCCTTGCCGCGCGAGGCCGGCAGCAGTCCCAGTCCGAGGTGCGCCGACCGGTTGTGGGTGTCGATGCCCCACAGGGTCGCCGCGCCGATCAGCGTGCCGCCGGCCGACTCCACCACGGAGAAGGGGATGCTCCCTTCCTCCGTGTCGTCCACCACGAACTGCGCGTGCTTGGAACCGGGTGTGATCGGCCGCCACGGCCCGGCGGCGGCCCGCGAGGCGTTGGCCACGTCGCCGTGGAGCTCGGCCTCAAGGACCGGAATGTCGTCGTCGTGCCGGGCCCTGAGCCCGACCTTGCCGCCGCGTAGCATGCACGCTTCCTATCGGACCGATTCGCCGACGGCAAACCCATTTGCGGTCGCACGGGCCGACCGGACGGCGGTCACGCGTTCCGAGGCGTTCCGGTGCCGGGGTGCCGGGTTCGGTGGCCGGGCAAGGGGCCCGCCTGAGGCCCGGGTTCGCCGTTCGGTGAGCGCGAGGCCCACTCGCACCGGGCGGCCCCGACGCACCTCGCCGACCCGCTCGATCCGTCGCCCGCCCGCCCGCCAGCCCGGCCGCCGCGCGCGTGGCCGGCCGGCGGACCCGGGCGCGGGCGGAAGCCGGCGTACGTGTTCCTCGTCGGGGACGGCGCCGTCGTCCGCATACTCTTCGCGTCGCCGGTCCACGGCCGCCGTGCGGCCCGGCAGTCGTCGGGAGCAGCCGGGCCGCACAAGCGAAGCCGTCGGGGCGCTGTCACTCCTCGACCGTGAGGCCCTTCCGCAGCCGGACCAGGGTGCGGGACAGCAGGCGGGACACGTGCATCTGGGAGATGCCCAGTTCCTCGCCGATCTCCGACTGCGTCATGTTCGCGAAGAAGCGCAGCGACAGGATGGTGCGGTCGCGTGCCGGGAGTTCGGCGATCAGGGGCTTCAGGGACTCGACGTACTCGATGCCTTCGAGCCCGTGGTCCTCGTAGCCGATGCGGTCGGACAGCAACCCCTCCGGGCCGTCGTCGTCCGACTGCGCGTCCAGCGAACTCGCGGTGTACGCGTTGCTCGCCGCCATCCCCTCCACGACCTCGTCGTGGGTGATGCCGAGCCTGTCGGCCAGTTCGGCGACCGTCGGGGCGCGGTCCAGCGACTGGGACAACTCGTCGCCCGCCCTGGCCAGTTCGAGGCGGAGTTCCTGGAGCCGTCGCGGTACCCGCACCGACCACGACGTGTCGCGGAAGAAGCGCTTGATCTCGCCGATGATCGTCGGCATCGCGAAGGTGGGGAACTCGACGCCCCTGCTGAGCTCGAACCGGTCGATCGCCTTGATCAGGCCGATCGTGCCGACCTGGACGATGTCCTCCATGGGCTCGCTGCGCGAACGGAACCGGGAGGCGGCGAACTTGACCAGGGCGAGGTTCAGCTCGACCAGGGTGTTCCGTACATACGCGTGTGCGTGGCCGCCCTCTTCCAGGTCTTCGAGGCGTCCGAACAGCGTTCTGGACAGGGCGCGGGCGTCCACCGCGCCCATCTCGTCGAAGGGCGGGAACTCCCGCAGGTCGTCGAGCGCCGGGAGTGCGGGTGCGGGTGCGGGTGCGGGTGCGGGTGCGGGTCCGGGTCCGGGTCCGGGTCGGGGGGCGGGTGTGGCACCGGCCTCGGCGGTGGGGGACGGGATTGCCGACGGCGCGTCATGGGTACGCGAGTCGTCGAGCCGGGGTGACATGGGTCTCCTCCATACGTTCTCGGCATATGGCTGCCGATGCCGATACGCGCTGCTGCGGTGTGCGGCGCCTCCATGGCCGGTCGTGTCGGGGTCGTACTCGTGGGGGTCGTACTTCTGGGTCGTACTCGGGCGGTTCGGTGGTTCCCCACTAGCCCTATCGGGTCCGTACGGACGCATGCAAGTGTCATTTCGCACATATGTCCCCATTGCGTCGGGGATTGGCTACCGGAGAAGGTGTGAAAGGCGTAATGTTTCGGCGAACGTCAGCGGCACGTGACACACCGGGGGACGCCATCGCCGGGACGGTCACGACGTCGCGGGCGACCACATCCGACACTTCCGAGACATCCGACGACGGCGCACGACATGGCAGAAGAGGGACGGACGGGCATGGACCGCCAGACGGTCGGCAGCACGAACCGGGGCCGGCTTCAGGTCGAGGTTCGCACCGAGGGCCGGAGCGAGGTCGTGACAGCGGCGGGTGAGCTTGATCACCACACCGCCGAACTGTTGCGCGTACCCCTGGAAGAAGCGATCGACCGGGGGCGTACCCGCCTCGTGGTCGACTGCGCGCAGCTCGAATTCTGTGACTCGACCGGGCTGAACGTCCTGCTCGGGGCCCGTCTGAAGGCCGAGGCGGCCGACGGGGCCGTGCATCTGGCCGGGATGCAGCCGGTGGTCGCGCGCGTCTTCGAGATCACCGGGGCCGACGCCGTCTTCACCGTGCACGAGTCGCTGGAAGCAGCTCTTGCCGAGTGACCCCGGGGGCGCCCGAGCGCCCCGGGGGAACCACATGTTGCAAGTGTCACGTCATCCACGTAGGTCTTGTGGGTGTTGTCACGATTACGCCGGGCAGAAGAGTCCCTGGGCCGGTCGGGACAGACAGAGCACTCTCGGTACGGATGTAACCACTCATACGCGATCTGGTGAATCGGTGAGGTGAAGCGCTGATGAGCACCACCCGGCAGTTTCCGCCGGGCGACTTCGGCTCCGAGCCGGACGGCGCGAGTACCCCCTCCGCCGGGTCCGAAAGCCGGGTACGCACCCTGGCGTTGGGCAGCGCCAGTGGCATCGTCCCGATGGCTCGCGACTTCACCCGCCAGGCGCTCTACGACTGGGGCTGGCTGCCGGCCGAGACCGCCGACCGCCGCGCCGCCGCCGAGGACGTCCTGCTCGTCGTCTCCGAGCTGGTCACCAACGCCTGTCTGCACGCCGAGGGCCCCGAGGCGCTGCGGGTCTCCTCCGACACCAAGGTCCTGCGCCTCGAAGTCACCGACCGGGGCGGCGGCCAGCCCGCGCCCCGTACCCCGCACCGCTCCGGGCGGCCCGGCGGGCACGGGATGTTCATCGTGCAGCGGCTCTGTCTGGACTGGGGGGTGTCCCGTACGCCGGGAGCTCCCGGCAAGACGGTCTGGGCGGTCCTGGCGGCTCCCGAGCAGTAGCCGGGTGCCGCAGGGCGCGGCACCGGGCCCGCCGCGGCCCGGCCGTACGCGTACGTCGTCGCGCCCGTCCCCGCAGGTCAGCGCACCTCACCCATCAGCGCCCGCACCTTCCCCCGGTACATGAACATCGCGAAGCCCGCGAGTGTGGCCAGCGCCGCCTCCACGGCGACCACCCCCGTACGGCTCAGTCCGACCCCGGCGATCGCGAGCATCCCCGTCACCGAGCCGCCCGCCGTCACCGCGAGGAACCACACGCCCATCATCCGGCCGGCGTACTTGGCCGGAGCCATCTTCGTGGTCACGGACAGGCCGACCGGTGAGACGCACAGCTCGCCCACGGTCTGGATCAGATAGACGCCGACCAGCCAGACCGGGCTGACCGCGACCCCGTCCGCCGCCAGGACCAGCGGGATCAGGAAGAAGAAGAACGAGACGCCGACGAGCGCCAGCCCCGCCGCGAACTTCACGGCCGTGCCCGGCTCCCTGCCCCGCCGGTTCAGCCACAGCCAGCACCAGGCGGCCACCGGGGCCAGCGCCATGATGAACACCGGGTTCAGCGACTGGTACCAGGACGTCGGGAAACCGATCCCGAAGACCTGGTGCGCCGTCTTCGTCGTACCGAACGCCTGGACCGTCGAGCCGCCCTGGTCGTAGATCATCCAGAAGACCGCCGCGGCCACGAAGAACCAGATGTACGCGGACATCCTCGCCCGCTCGGCCGGTGACAGGTCCGGGTCGCGCTTCATCCGGATCAGCACCCCCGCCGGGATGGCCACTCCCGCGAGGGTCAGGGGGACCATCGCCCAGTTCAGGGTGAACGCGCCGGTGAAGACGACGACCCCGTAGAAGACCGAGACGGCCAGCAGCCAGCTCAGGCCCCTCGTCAGCCAGCGCGCCCGCTCCTCGCGCGACAGCGGGGTCGGGACCCGGCCGCTCTCGGGGGACAGATGCTTCGTACCGAGCAGGAACTGGAGCAGACCGAGCCCCATGCCGAGGGCCGCGAGCGCGAAACCGAGGTGCCAGCTGTACGTCTCACCGACGGTGCCGATGACCAGCGGCGCGAAGAAGGCACCGATGTTGATGCCCATGTAGAAGAGGGTGAAGCCGCCGTCGCGGCGCGGGTCGTCCGGGCCGTCGTAGAGCTGGCCGACCATCGTGGAGATGTTGGCCTTCAGCAGCCCCGAGCCGACCGCCACCAGCGCGAGACCGGCGAAGAAGGTCCCGGCGCCCGGCAGCGCGAGCGTCAGATGGCCCGCCATGATCGTGCAGGCCGCGACGGTGACCGTACGGCGCGGGCCCCAGACCCGGTCGCCGAGCCAGCCGCCGGGCATGGCCAGCAGATACACCATCGACAGATAGATCGAGTAGACCGCCGTGGTGGTGGCCAGGGTCAGCCCCAGCCCGCCTCCCTGGAGGCCCGTCGACGCGTCGGGGCCGCCGGAGAGCAGATAGAGGGTGAGCAGCGCCCGCATGCCGTAGAAGCTGAAGCGTTCCCACATCTCCGTCATGAAGAGCGTGGCCAGTCCGCGCGGATGCCCGAAGAAGGTCTTCTCGGGGGTGGTGCCGGGGCCGGTGCCGGAGCCGGGGGGACGCTCGGGCAGGTCGGGGGAGTCCTTGGTCAGGCTGGACGCCATGGGTGGATCCTTGCTCGCTCGGTGCGTGGGTCGGGGGTGCGGGTCGGATGGCCGGGGGTGCGGGGCGGGCACGCGGTGTGGGTGCCTGTGTCGGGTGCGTCGGTCGGTGCGTGAGTCCGGTACGCGAAAGAGGGCCTTCGGCGCACAAGACGCCAAAGGCCCTCAATCGGTACTACACCGGCCATCGGCGATCGCTGCCCGGCCGCCGCGCCACGCCGACTACCATCACCTCATGACCCGTGTACTGCTCGCCGAGGACGACGCGTCCATCTCGGAGCCCCTGGCCCGCGCCCTGCGCAGGGAGGGGTACGAGGTGGAGGTACGCGAAGACGGTCCCTCCGCGCTCGAAGCCGGACTCCAGGGCGGAGTGGACCTGGTCGTGCTCGACCTCGGACTGCCCGGCATGGACGGCCTCGAAGTGGCCCGCAGGCTCCGCGCCGAAGGCCACTCCGTGCCCCTGCTGGTGCTGACGGCCCGCGCCGACGAGGTGGACACGGTGGTCGGCCTCGACGCCGGCGCCGACGACTACGTCACCAAGCCCTTCCGGCTGGCGGAACTGCTCGCCCGCGTACGGGCGCTGCTCCGGCGCGGCGCGAGCGAACCGGCCGCCTCGCCCACCACGCACGGCGTCCGTATCGACGTCGAGTCGCACCGGGCCTGGATGGGCGAGGAGGAACTCCAGCTCACCGCCAAGGAGTTCGACCTGCTGCGGGTCCTCGTCCGGGACGCGGGCCGGGTCGTCACCCGCGACCAGCTGATGCGGGAGGTCTGGGACACCACCTGGTGGTCGTCCACGAAGACCCTGGACATGCACATCTCCTGGCTGCGCAAGAAACTCGGCGACGACGCCGCGAATCCCCGGTACATCGCGACCGTCCGGGGCGTCGGGTTCCGCTTCGAGAAGAGCTGAGGCGGAAGCCGTACGCCGGTACGGGCGGAGCTCCGGCAGAACAGCCACGCCAGGTACGGGCCCGCCCCGGCCGGACAGAAGTAGGGCACAGTGCGCCGTCGTCTGATCAACTCCACACTCGCCGTGGTCCTCGTCGTCATCGGGGTCTTCGGGTTCTCGCTCGTCATCGTGGAGAGCCGCACCATCAGCGCCAGCGCCCAGGAGAGCGTGGACCTGGAGGCCGTACGGCTGGTCAGCATCGTGGACAGCCGGCTGATCGGCGGCGAGCGCGTCACCGAGGCGATCCTGCGGGAGCAGATCGACGGCGGACGGTACGCCAGGGTCGAGATCCCCGGCCGCCCGACCGTCGAGATCGGCGAGCGCCCCGAGGGCGACGTCATCCGGGGCAGCGCGGACGGTGAACAGAACGAGACCGTCACCGTCGAGGAGTCCAGCGCCGCCGTCACCGACGAACTCGGCCGCACCCTCCTGATCATCGGCGCCGTCGCGCTGCTCGCCGTCATCGCCGCCGTCCTGCTCGCCGTACGCCAGGCCAACAAGCTCGCCTCCCCGCTCACCGACCTCGCCGAGACCGCCGAACGCCTCGGCTCCGGCGACCCGCGCCCCCGCCACAAGCGGTACGGCGTGCCCGAACTCGACCGGGTCGCGGACGTCCTCGACGCCAGCGCCGAGCGGATCGCCCGGATGCTCACCGCCGAGCGCCGGCTCGCCGCCGACGCCTCCCACCAGCTCCGTACGCCGCTGACCGCGCTCTCCATGCGGCTGGAGGAGATCTCCACCACCGACGACCCCGACACGGTCAAGGACGAGGCGACGATCGCGCTCACCCAGGTCGAGCGGCTCACCGACGTCGTGGAGCGGCTGCTCACCAACTCGCGCGACGTACGCACCGGCTCGGCCATCGTCTTCGACCTGGACGACGTCGTACGGCAGCAGATCGAGGAGTGGCGCCCCGCCTACCGCAGCGCCGGGCGGGCGATCGTCTGCTCCGGTACCCAGCACATGCGGGCGGTGGGCACCCCCGGCGCGGTCGCCCAGGTCCTCGCCGCGCTCATCGAGAACTCGCTCATGCACGGCGGCGGCACGGTCGCCCTGCGCAACCGGATCACCGGCAACCAGGCGGTGATCGAGGTGACGGACGAGGGGCCCGGCGTGCCGCCGGACCTCGGGGCGCGGATCTTCGAGCGCGCCATCAGCGGGCACAACTCCACGGGCATCGGACTCGCCGTCGCCCGCGACCTCGCGGAGGCGGACGGCGGGCGGCTGGAACTGCTCCAGCAGCAGCCGCCGGTCTTCGCGCTGTTCCTCAGCCGTGAGGTGCGGGAGCGCGAGGAGCCGAGGCGGACCGTCAGATGACCCGGCCGGCGGCGGTCGGCTCGGGCTCCCGGTCCGGTTCCGGCTGAAGCCTGCGGAACACCCAGGTGCGGTACGACCAGAAGCGGAACAGCGTCGCCACGCCGATGCCGAGGAACTTGAACACGTTGCTCCGCAGCGGCCCGTCCCAGCCGAACCCGTACGTCGCGGTGTAGAGCACCCCGTTCTCGATGACCAGCCCGACCGCGCTGAACAGCAGGAACAGCGTCAGTTCCTTGGTACGGCGGCTCTTGTCCCGGTCCCGGTACGCGAAGTGGCGGAAGCCCACGTAGTTGCAGGCGATCGCGACGACGGTGGCCAGGACGCTCGCCCGCACCACCTGGAGGTCGGTGGTGTGCCGTACGAGGTTGAAGACGGCCAGATTGACCAGGAGCCCCACGCCCCCGACCGTGCCGAACTTGGCGATCTCGCGGGCGAGCAGGGACAGCCGTTCCCGCAGGGCCCCTCGCTGCGCAGGCGCGGCAGTCATGGTCTCGCTCAGCCCCGTCCGGTCGGTGTGTGGGTGCGTCAGGTGGGTGTGTCAGGTACGTGCGTCGGGCGCGTGTGTCAGATGTGTGCGTCAGGTGCGTGGCGGCGGCGTCGGCGGACCAATGCGGACGAAGAGTCCGGCACGGCGCCGACCGGCCCACTCTAACCACCGGCCCGGCCTCGGGCCGTCTCCCACGGTGCCCGGCCCGGCTCGTGTGGCCCCGTCCGGGCGGCGGATACCCTGGATGCGTGACATTCCCGGTAGTCGGCATGGTCGGCGGCGGTCAGCTCGCCCGTATGACCCACGAGGCGGGCATCCCCCTCGGCCTCAGATTCAAGCTTCTCAGCGACACCCCGCAGGACTCCGCGGCGCAGGTGGTCGCCGACGTGGTCGTCGGTGACTACCGCGACCTGGAGACCCTGCGCGCCTTCGCGCGCGGCTGCGACGTGATCACCTTCGACCACGAGCACGTGCCGATCGAGCACCTGCGCGCCCTGGAGGCGGACGGTGTCGCCGTACGCCCCGGCCCCGACGCCCTCGTGCACGCGCAGGACAAGGGCGTGATGCGCGCCCGGCTAAGCGAGCTGGGCGCGCCCTGCCCGCGCCATCGCGTCGTCACCGACGCCGCCGACGTCGCGGCCTTCGCCGACGAGGTCGGCGGCTTCCCCGTGATCCTCAAGACGGTGCGCGGCGGCTACGACGGCAAGGGCGTGTGGGTCGCCCGGTCGGCGGACGACGCCGAGCAGCCCTTCCGGGCCGGGGTCCCCGTCCTCGCCGAGGAGAAGGTCGACTTCGTCCGGGAGCTGGCCGCGAACATCGTGCGTTCGCCGCACGGCCAGGCCGTCGCGTACCCCGTCGTGGAGTCCCGCCAGGTCGACGGCGTGTGCGACACCGTCATCGCGCCCGCGCCCGGCCTCTCCGAGGAGCTGTCCGGCGAGGCGCAGCAGCTCGCGCTGCGGATCGCCGCCGAACTGGGCGTCGTCGGTCATCTGGCGGTCGAGCTGTTCGAGACGGCCGACGGCCGCATCCTCGTCAACGAATTGGCCATGCGCCCTCACAACTCGGGCCACTGGACCCAGGACGGCGCGATCACCTCGCAGTTCGCCAACCACGTACGGGCCGTGCTCGACCTGCCCCTCGGCGACCCGCGCCCGCGCGCGCCCTGGACGGTGATGTGCAACGTGCTGGGCGGGGACTACCCCGACATGTACGCGGCGTATCTGCACTGCATGGCCCACGACCCGCAGCTCAAGATCCACATGTACGGCAAGGACGTGAAGCCCGGCCGTAAGGTCGGCCACGTCAACACCTACGGTGACGACCTGGCCGACGTGCTGGAGCGCGCCCGCCACGCCGCCGGATACCTCCGAGGAACGATCACCACATGAGCTCTCCCCTCATCGGCGTCGTCATGGGGTCGGACTCCGACTGGCCCGTCATGGAGGCCGCCGCCCAGGCGCTCGACGAGTTCGAGATCCCGTACGAGGTCGACGTCGTCTCCGCGCACCGGATGCCGCACGAGATGATCGCGTACGGCGAGGAGGCCGCCGGACGCGGGCTCCGGGCGATCGTCGCGGGCGCGGGCGGCGCCGCCCATCTGCCGGGCATGCTGGCCTCGGTCACACCGCTGCCGGTGATCGGGGTCCCCGTACCGCTGAAGTACCTGGACGGCATGGACTCGCTGCTGTCGATCGTGCAGATGCCGGCGGGCGTGCCGGTCGCGACGGTCTCCGTAGGAGGAGCCCGTAACGCCGGGCTGCTGGCCGCGCGCATCCTCGCGGCCCACGACCCGGAACTGCGGTCCCGTATGACGGACTTCCAGCGGCAGCTCAACGAACAGGCGACCGACAAGGGCAAGCGGCTGCGCGCCAAGGTGAGCGGCCACGACTCCTTCGGCTTCGGGAAGTGAGGTCCGCGATGGGCACCGAGGACTATCTGGAGCAGGCGCGCGAGCTGCTTGAGGACTTTCCCGTGGTCGACGGGCACAACGACCTGCCGTGGGCGCTGCGCGAACAGGTCCGCTACGACCTCGACCGCCGTGACATCGCCGAGGACCAGTCGGCGCATCTGCACACCGACATCCCGCGCCTGCGGGCGGGCGGGGTGGGGGCACAGTTCTGGTCGGTGTACGTACGGTCCGACCTGGCCGGCGACTCGGCGGTCAGCGCGACCCTCGAACAGATCGACGTCGTCGGGCGCCTGATCACCCGCTACGCCGACCTCGTCGCCGCGCGCACCGCCGACGACATGGAGAACGCCCGCCGGGCCGGCCGGATCGCGTCCCTGATGGGCGCCGAGGGCGGGCACTCCATCAACAACTCCCTCGCCACGCTGCGCGCCCTGCACACCCTGGGCGTGCGCTACATGACGCTCACGCACAACGACAACCTGCCGTGGGCCGACTCGGCGACCGACAAGCCGGGCGTGGGCGGACTGTCGCCCTTCGGCCACGAGGTCGTACGCGAGATGAACCGCGCCGGCATGCTGGTCGACCTCTCGCACGTGGCCGCGACGACCATGCGGGACGCGCTCGCCACGAGCGCCGCGCCGGTGATCTTCTCGCACTCCTCCTCGCGAGCGGTCTGCGACCACCCGCGCAACGTCCCGGACGACGTGCTGGAACTGCTGCCCGCGAACGGCGGGGTGGCGATGGCCACCTTCGTACCGAAGTTCATCCTGCCCGAGGCGATCACCTGGACGGAGGCCGCCGACGAGAACATGCGCGCGCAGGGGCTGCACCCGCTGGACACGACGGAGGCGGGGATGCGCGTCCAGCGTGCGTACGAGGAGGTCAGCCCGCGCCCGGTGGCCACGGCGGCGACGGTCGCCGACCACCTGGACCACATGCGCGAGGTCGCGGGCATCGACCACATCGGCATCGGCGGCGACTTCGACGGCACGGCGTTCACGCCGGAGGGTCTGGACGACGTGGCGGGCTACCCGAACCTGATCGCGGAACTCTTCGCCCGCCGCTGGTCGCCGGAGGACCTGTCCAAGCTCACCTGGCACAACGCGGTACGGGCACTGCGCGGGGCGGAGGACGTGGCGCGGGGGCTGCGGGCGGAGCGGGGGCCGTCGACGGCGACGATCGAGGAACTGGACGGGTAGGGCCGGGTAAGGCCGAGGGGCGGGGGCCCGGTGTACGGGAGCCGGGACCCGGGTCCCGTACACCGGGGTCGGGCCCTGGGGGTCGTCCGGCTCCCGGGCCGGCGCCCGCCCGGCGCTCAGGCCCTCGGCCGCCCCATCGCCCGGTACGTCCAGCCCGCCGCGCGCCAGACCGCCGGGTCCAGCGCGTTGCGGCCGTCCAGGATCAGCCGACGCGACGTGGCCTCGCCCAGCGCCGCCGGGTCCAGCTCACGGAACTCGCGCCACTCCGTCAGGTGCAGCACCACGTCCGCGCCGCGCACCGCCTCCAGCGCGGAATCCGCGTACCCCAGGGTCGGGAAGACTCTGCGCGCGTTGTCCATGCCCTTCGGGTCGTACACGGTCACCTGGCCGCCCTGGAGGTGGATCTGACCGGCGACGTTCAGCGCGGGGGAGTCCCGTACGTCGTCCGAGTCCGGCTTGAACGTCGCGCCCAGCACCGCGACCCGCTTGCCCAGGAACGACGAGTCGCCGCCGACGGCCTCGCGCGCCAGCTCCACCATGTGACCCCGGCGCCGCATGTTGATCGAGTCGACCTCGCGCAGGAACGTCAGCGCCTGGTCCGCGCCCAGTTCGCCCGCCCGCGCCATGAACGCGCGGATGTCCTTGGGCAGACAGCCGCCGCCGAAGCCGATCCCGGCGCGCAGGAACTTCTTCCCGATCCGGTCGTCGTACCCGATGGCCTCCGCCAGCTTCACCACGTCGCCGCCGGCCGCCTCGCAGACCTCGGCCATCGCGTTGATGAAGGAGATCTTCGTCGCGAGGAAGGAGTTGGCGGCGGTCTTCACCAGCTCGGCGGTCGGGAAGTCGGTCAGGACGAACGGCGACCCCTCCGCGAGCGGCGTCGCGTACACCTCGCGCAGCAGCTTCTCGGCGCGCTCGCTGCCGGTGCCCACGACGATCCGGTCCGGGTGGAGGGTGTCCTGGACGGCGAAGCCCTCGCGCAGGAACTCCGGGTTCCAGGCCAGCTCCACGTCCGGGCCCGCCGGGGCCAGTTCGGTCAGCCGCCGGGCCAGCCGCTCCGCGCTGCCGACCGGCACGGTCGACTTGCCGACGACCAGCGCGGCGCGGTCGAGCAGGGGCGCGAGGGAGTCGAAGGCGCTCTCGACGTAGCTCATGTCGCACGCGTTGTCGCCGTGCTTCTGCGGGGTGTTCACGCAGACGAAGTGGACGTCTCCGAAAGCGCCGACGTCCTCCCAGGAGGTGGTGAAGCGCAGCCGCCCGGTCGATCCCTCGATACCGGCGACGTGCTTGCGCAGCAGCTCTTCGAGGCCGGGCTCGTACATCGGCACCTTGCCGGCCGACAGCATCTCGATCTTCTCGGGGACGACGTCGAGCCCGAGCACCTCGAAGCCCAGTTCCGCCATGGCCGCGGCGTGGGTGGCGCCGAGGTAGCCGGTACCGATCACGGTGATCTTGAGGGCCATGGGGTGCTCCTGGTAGTGCGGTCGGTATGCGGTGCGGCCCCTGGGTGCGAACGCGACTGCGATCGCACCGGAGCACGCGGCCCGAGCATATCCGCGCCCCGCCCGCACCCCCTCGGGCGCCCGTGCGGCAAGGTGCGGGAGCTGTCGGGAAACTCACGTACGCCGATGGGGGCCGGGCCTCTAAAATCGGAGTTACTTAACGGTAGTTAGCATGCAGGGGAGTGGAAGACCGTGGCCGGATCGGCTGATTTCGACCTGTACCGCCCGTCCGAGGAGCACGACATGCTCCGCGACGCCGTGCGTTCGCTCTCCGAGGCGAAGATCGCGCCGTTCGCCGCCGCCGTGGACGAGGAGGCGCGCTTCCCCCAGGAGGCGCTGGACGCGCTGGTCGCCGCCGATCTGCACGCCGTCCATGTGCCCGAGGAGTACGGCGGCGCCGGGGCGGACGCCCTGGCCACGGTGATCGTCATCGAGGAGGTGGCCCGCGTCTGCGCGTCGTCCTCCCTGATCCCGGCGGTGAACAAGCTCGGCTCGCTGCCGGTGATCCTGGCCGGTGGCGAGGACCTGAAGAAGAAGTACCTGGGCCCGCTGGCCAAGGGCGACGCGATGTTCTCGTACTGCCTCTCCGAGCCGGACGCCGGCTCGGACGCGGGCGGCATGAAGACCAAGGCCGTACGGAACGGCGACGGTTACGTCCTCAACGGCGTGAAGCGGTGGATCACCAACGCCGGTGTCTCCGAGTACTACACGGTCATGGCGGTCACCGACCCCGACCGCCGTACGAAGGGCATCTCGGCGTTCGTCGTCGAGAAGGGCGACGAGGGTGTCTCGTTCGGCGCCCCGGAGAAGAAGCTCGGCATCAAGGGCTCCCCGACGCGCGAGGTCTACCTGGACAACGTCCGTATCCCGGCGGACCGCCTGATCGGCGAGGAGGGCACGGGCTTCGCCACGGCGATGAAGACCCTGGACCACACCCGCATCACGATCGCGGCCCAGGCCCTCGGCATCGCCCAGGGCGCGCTGGACTACGCGACGGGCTACGTCCAGGAGCGCAAGCAGTTCGGCAAGCCGATCGGTGACTTCCAGGGCGTCCAGTTCATGCTCGCGGACATGGCGATGAAGCTGGAGGCGGCCCGCCAGCTCACCTACTCGGCGGCGGCCCGCTCCCAGCGCGTCAGCGACGGCGGCGACAAGGAGCAGCTCACGTTCTTCGGCGCGGCGGCCAAGTGCTTCGCCTCGGACGTGGCGATGGACGTCACGACGGACGCGGTCCAGCTCCTCGGCGGCTACGGCTACACGCGCGACTACCCGGTGGAACGGATGATGCGCGACGCCAAGATCACCCAGATCTACGAAGGCACCAACCAGGTGCAGCGGATCGTGATGGCCAGGAACCTGCCGTAGCTCCCAGGGCCTCGTAGGAGGATCGTCCCCGCCTCCCCGCCTTGTGGCGGGGACGATCCTCGGCCTCGGGCCCCCGTGGGTCAGCCGTGGGTCAGTTGTCGATCAGACGTCGATCACCAGTTGATCAGCTGTCGGTCAGCCGTCTATCTCGTACTGCCCGGTCACCACGAAGTACCGCAGCTCGTCCGGCGTACCGTCGATGACCACCTCGGCGGCGGCGCGGAGAGCGTCGCTGATGGTCGGGTCCGCGAGAATCCGCGCGACGGCGACGCGGTCGTCCTCGGCCTGCGCGAGCCGGTACCCGGTTTCGATGAAGGCGCGCAGGGCTTCCGGGGTGTTGGTGTCGAGGGTTCGGTTGGCTTCGCGGATGACGGCTCGGTCGCCGTTCTGGGTGGCCTTGTGGAGGATGCGGGCGGTGGCGACGCGGTCGTCCTCGGCCTGCGCGAGCCGGTACCCGGTTTCGATGAAGGCGCGGAGGGCTTCGGGGGTGTTGGTGTCGAGGGTTCGGTTGGCTTCGCGGATGACGGCTCGGTCGCCGTTCTGGGTGGCCTTGTGGAGGATGCGGGCGGTGGCGACGCGGTCGTCCTCGGCCTGCGCGAGGCGGTAGCCGGTTTCGATGAAGGCGCGGAGGGCTTCGGGGGTGTTGGTGTCGAGGGTTCGGTTGGCTTCGCGGATGACGGCTCGGTCGCCGTTCTGGGTGGCCTTGTGGAGGATGCGGGCGGTGGCGACGCGGTCGTCCTCGGCCTGCGCGAGCCGGTAGCCGGTTTCGATGAAGGCGCGCATCGCCTCCGGGCTGCCGTCGTTCAGGGCCTTGGTGGCCTCCCGGGCGACTCCTCGGCCACTGTTCTCGTCCGCGAGAATGCGCAGGATCGCGATACGGAGGTCGTCCTCCGACATGTCGTCCACCGGCACGTCGTCCGCCGGTGTCCCGGCGGCGTCCGCCACGATCGCCGACGCGGCCGGGGAACCGGCGGCGGAAGCCGGGCTCGTCAGGACGAGGGCGGGCACCAGGGCGGTGGCGGCGACGAGGAGAACGGCGCGGATCGGTCTCATGGGTGAGTGCCTCCGTGGTCGAGTCGTCAACTGGTCGAATAATCGAGTGGCCGGTGCGGAAAGCTTCGCCGCGGCGGGCCACGGAAACCGATGCCCGGATACGGCAGTCTTCGCCGACCGGTCATTGCCGCCCACCGTCTCGGTGGCCGAAAAGCCGGGATGCCGATCGGGCACCACGCGCGGGCTTCCCTTCCCACCGCCGGTGCGGGGCTCGGTTCTGATCATGCAGAGAAGCTATCAACGGCCACTGACAACGCCCCGGGACGTCGTCGCGTGGAAGCTCGACAGGCCGTACGACGAGACCCCGCACTCCCTCACGACGCCCTACGGGCCCACCTGTTGCCGCTGAGACGGCGCGGCACGCGGGCCCATGGAGATCGTGCGCTAAGCGACCGCCGGCGCGACGGGTGACCACGCACCGGTACCTACGGGGCTGACCGCCTACCTCCACGGCCCGGCCGCCACCACGAGCACCTCGACCCCCACCTCGTCACCGGATACGCCATGCTCGGCATGCCCGCTCCCGCCCCCGCCCCCGGCCGCGACGAGCACGCCACCCTCACCCGGCTCGCCCGCCACTTCGACGAACCGGTCCGCAGGCGAGCTGCCGCATGCGGGCAGCCACCTCCCGCGGGCCGAGTGCTGCCAGCGCCCACAGCGAACTGAGGCTTCGACCGGAGGATCAGATGCCGATCGTCGGCGGCTGGAACGGCAGTACGGCGATGCCCTCGGCGGCGAATGGAGCCGAGTCGAGGTACGTCATGCCGCCGGTTCCGCACAGGTACGCGCGGGCACCCGTGAAGGCGCAGAGATCGGCGAGCCGCTGGTAGCGGCCCAGTCCGGCCGGGAGGCCGCTGCTGTATGGATCTTGCCCTGCCAGCCGAGCCGGCCGAGCAGCGCGCGGGTGGAGACGTCGGCAACCGTGGCGATCCTGCCCGTGCCGTGGGCGTCCGGTACCGGGGCCAGGGATCGCGCGAGCGCAGGCCAGTAAGGGCTGGCTCCGTAGTACTGCCGCAGCGTCCCCGCGGTCTTCCGGCGGGCCCGGCCGGGATCGTCGATCAGCGCGTCCCGAATGAGTGTCGGCCGCCTGTGAGGGAGGTGGGTGGGGATGGTCAGCCACTGTCGACGACCCGGTTCGTCAAGGGTCCGGAGCCGGGCTCGGTGTTGGAAGTCGCGGGGGGTGAACTGCGCGTCGTTCAGGACAATCCAGTAGTCCGCCCGCGAACAGCTTGGTCGGCGTGGTCAGTCTCGGGAAGCGGTTGGGCTGGTGGATGGCGCACAACCCACCGGGCCCCGGCAGGTCAGGAAGTGATGAGACGGCTGGTGAAGCCGTCGCGGATGAGGGATTCGTACGCGGCGTGCACGTCCTCCGGGACCTCCTGCTCGATGGCGAATCCGAGCTTCGGATACTCGATGACCCGCTGAAGGTCGCCGACGAGCATGTCCAGGACGAGCTTCTCGTCCCCGATGGACTTCACGTAGTCGTCGAACTCCAGCGGTTCCGACGCGCAGAGGATCTCGACATCGGGCCACAGCTTGCGGGCGGTCGCGAACGACCGCCGTTCCATGTAGGGCTTGGAGACCAGCAGCACCGTGCTCGGGGTGATGCCGGCGGTGGCGAGGACCGCACGGGAGAGGGTGATGTTCTGCCCGGTGTTTCCGGCGTCCGGTTCCAGCAGGATCGCTTCGGCGGGGACGCCCAGGTCGATGGCGTGTTCACGGAAGTGGACGGCCTCGCCGCGCGGGAAGACCTGGGCGGTGGTGGGGCTGTTGCCGCCGGTGAAAACCAAAGTCGGGAACAGACCGGCGCGGTAGAGCTCGACGGAGCGAGTGGCGACGCCGAGGTCATGGCTGCCAAGACCGATCGCCGCATCGACAGGCCGCAGTTGGTGGTGCATCTGGTGGTGGTCCCAGATCAGCACGGCCCGGTGCCACTGGTCCTCGGTGACGGCCTGCTGGTTGTCGCTCACGCGTCTCTCCCTGGTCACCGCAGCCGGGGGCAAGTCGGCCCCGCGTTCATGGCCCTGATGCCCTCGATGCTGCGTAGTTGGTGCACGAGTCCGTACTGCGCGGCTGTGCGGGTGGCCCGATCGAGGACGAGGATTCCATCATCGCGGGTCGCCCTGGACGACGTTGGTCTCGCGCCCGTCCTCGGGGCGCTCGTCGAGGTACGCGGCGAGCGTGGAGCGGATGTGCTGGGCCGTGATGGGCATGATGATCACCTGTTGAAGTAGGAGAGCCAGGTTGCCGCGATGGACTCGCGGTCGGGTGCGGGTACCCCGCCGTGGTGCCGGCGGCCTCACTCAGGCCCTGCACTTCATCGATATCGCCCGCAGCAGTGGGGCCACCACCAGCACTTCGACTTCCGGTTCCTCTTCCGTACCACCGCCGACATCGGCGAACCGCAGACCGAAGAGGTCGCGGATTACGCATGGCGCCGAGTGGAGAGCCTGGCTGATGAACGTCTCAGGAGGCGAGTCGCACGCGTCCTTCTCTGAGAGACGAGAACGCGGCGGCGACGCCAGCTCTCCGCGACGCGAGGCGGGGATCAGCTCACTGAGCCCGCATCATCATCCGGCAAGGTCGAACTGACGCAGCCACTCGGGAACTCCTTCGCCAACCGTGCCGACAAGCCCCCCGCTCAGCAGCAACATGTAACGCTGTCGCGCCCATGAGCTGCACGAGCATCGGATGCACTTCAAGGCGGCGGGCTGACCACCTACGGATATCCGTAGGTGGTCAGCCCGCGCGGGCGTGGCCCGTCAGTTCGACTTGACCGTCACCTTCTCGTCGTTGTTCAGCTGCTCCACCAGCTGCTTGACCTTCGCCTTGTCCCAGACCAGGTTTCCGCCCGTGCTGCCCGAGATCGGGATGTTCATCGACGTGCCGTCGCCGCCCGTGACGCCCTTCATCGCGAAGAACATCTGGCCCAGTGACCACAGGGACATGTCCTTGTCCACGATCAGGGTGTCCAGGCCCGCGCCCATCGTCGGGTAGAGCTTGAAGGGGTTCAGGATCGTGCCGGGGGTGGCCGTCTGGGAGGCCAGGGCCGCCAGGAACTTCTGCTGGTTCTTCGTACGGTCCAGGTCGCTGCCCGCGAACGCGTACCGGGTGCGGACGAACGCCAGGGACTGTTCGCCGTCCAGCGTCTGCTTGCCCGCCTGGAAGTCCGCGCCCGACTTCTTGTCCTTGAACGCCTTCGGGATGTCCAGCTCGACGCCGCCGATCGCGTCCACGATGTTGGCGAAGCCCGCGAAGCCGATCTCGACGTAGTGGTCGATGTGCAGCCCGGTGTTGAACTCGACCGTACGGACCAGCAGTTCGGGCCCGTCCTCCGCGTACGCCGCGTTGAGCTTCACCTGGCGGCCCGTGTTCGGGAACATCTTCCCGGACTCCGAGCCCTTGAAGGAGGGGATCACCACGTTCGAGTCACGCGGCAGCGAGATCAGCGTCGGGCCGTTCGAGCCGTCGTGCAGGATCATCATCGAGTCGGTGCGCTTGCCCTCCGCGCTGCCCGTGTGGAGATCCTTCTTGTCCTGGGCGGACATCCCCTCGCGGCTGTCCGAGCCGACGATCAGATAGTTCGTGCCTTCGCCCGCCTCGGGCCGCTCGATCACCTTCGACAGGTCGACCTCGCGCTTGAGCTTGGAGTCCGCCCAGAAGTACGTGCCTATGGAGACCGCCAGTACGACGACGACCAGGGAGGTCGCGGTGATCTTGATACGGCGCCGCCAGTCCGGTGCGTAGGAGGGAGTACCGCCGTAACCGTCGTCGTACGACCCCTGCCGGGGCACCCGCGGCGGTCCGCCCGGTCCCTGGCCCGCCGGGGAGCCGTAGACCTGTCCGGTGTTGTAGTCGCTGTTGTACGGGGGAGGGCCGTACGCCCCGTCGTGCCCCGGCGACTGCTGCTGGGGGACGGCGCGCCGCTGCACGTGCGGCATCGCGCGCGCACCCTCGGGCTGCGCGCTCGCGCTGCCGCGTCCGTAGCGCTCACCGCCGCGGTCGCCGCCGCGGTCGGCGCGGTCGCCGTTCCATCCATCAGGCCATTCGCTCATGCGGACCAGTGTGCGGCTCCGACGTGCCGCGCACACAGGGGTGGAGAAAAATCACAGCGTCCCTGTTGCCAAGCTGATGCATTGCGGACCGTTCCGGACCCCCGCATAGGGTGGAGGACATGACAGACCAGGCCGTCCGGCCCGAGACAGATATTCCGGGTAAGCCCACCTCGGCGTCCCGCACCACGCTCAGCCACATCATGACCGGCAGCGACACCAACCTCCTCGGCACGGTGCACGGCGGCGTGATCATGAAGCTTGTCGACGACGCGGCCGGCGCCGTCGCGGGCCGGCACTCGGAAGGGCCCGCCGTCACGGCGTCCATGGACGAGATGGTCTTCCTTGAGCCGGTACGCGTCGGGGACCTGGTCCATGTGAAGGCCCAGGTCAACTGGACCGGCCGGTCCTCCATGGAGGTCGGCGTCCGCGTGCTCGCCGAGCGCTGGAACGAGTCCACCCCGGCCCAGCAGGTCGGCAGCGCCTATCTCGTCTTCGCCGCCGTCGACGCGGAGGGCCGGCCCCGTCCCGTACCGCCGGTGGTCCCGGAGACCGAGCGCGACCAGCGGCGCCACCAGGAGGCGCAGATCCGGCGTACGCACCGGCTCGCCCGGCGCCGCGCCATCAAGGACCTGCGCGAGAAGCGCGCCGCCGAGGGCATCAACGACTGACGACTGACGACTGCACGGCTCAGCGACTGAACCGGCGGACGCGGGACCTGCGGGACGTCGGCCCCCGGACCTGCCGGACACCGGGTGGCTGACCTCGCCGTACGGCACGGCTGACCCGGCCGTACCGGACCCCGCCCGGCACCCGGCCCTACGGGCAGACCACCTGGTCGCCCGTCACCGCCCCGAACTCGCCCCGCCGCACATCCTCCGCCCGCACCGGCCGCACCGACGTGTAGTCCGTGCCCGCCATCACCCTCAGCGTCGCCCCCTGCCGTGGCACCGGCCGCAGTTCACAGCCCGGCAGCGCCGCCGCCAGGGACTTGGCCGACCGGTCCCAGCGCGGATCGAACAGCACCCGCGTACGGGCCACCTCCGGGCCCATGTGGTTCAGCGGCGCCCGCGTGGTGTTGAAGCCGGTCCCGCGCAGGGCGCCGTCGACGCGTCGGCCCAGACCGTCCTGCCGGGTCGCGTTGTAGACCTGCACCCGGATCTGCCGGGGGGCCACCTCGACCATGGCGGCGCGCTGCTGCTTCGGCGCCGGCGCCGGTGGTCCGCCCCGGCCCCCGGGCGCCGGGGGCGTCAGCGGCCGGTCCTCCCGCAGCGCCCGGAAGAGGTTCTTCGACTTCACCGGGTCCCACGTCAGCGTCGCGCCGATGCCCTGGACCGCCAGGTTCCGCTCGTTCACCGGGACCGACGTGAACTCCGACGACGACGGGCCGAAGCCGCGCATCGCCTCGCCCAGCGCCAGCATCTCCCGCGTACCGAAACCCTTGTCCGCCCGCACCGAGCCGAGCATCGCCGAGGTCACCTCGCGGAACTTCACCGGGTTCAGCAGGACTCCGCTGCTGGTCGCCTGCTTGATCAGCGCGGCCATGAAGCGCTGCTGGCGCTGCATCCGGCCGAGGTCGGAGGAGCCGTCGAGATAGCGCGACCGTACGTACTGGAGCGCCTGCCCGCCGTCCAGTTCATGCGTGCCCGCGGTCAGTTCGAGACCGGTGTGCGAGTCCTTCAGCGGCTTCGCGGTGCAGACCTCCACCCCGCCGAGCGCGTCGACGGTCTTCATGAAGCTGGTGAAGTCGACCTCCAGATAGTGGTCGATCTTCACACCCGTCATGGTCTCCACGGTCCGGACCGTCAATTGCGGACCGCCCTCCGAGTACGCCGCGTTGAGCTTCACCGCGTGCGCGCCGTGCCGCTTGCCCGTGGTGATGTCGGTGTGCGAGGGCAGTTCGGCGTAGCTGTCGCGCGGCAGACTCACCACGCTCGCCCGCTCCCGGTCCTCCGAGATGTGCACCAGCATGATCGTGTCGGTGCAGCGGCAGGGGGCGCCGCCCAGGCGGTACTTGCGCCGCTCCTCCTTGGTGATCTTGTCGCGGCCGTCGGTGCCGACGAGGAGGATGTTCATGCCATGGCCCCCGTCGGGCCGGTTCTTCATGTCCTTGAACGGATCGATCCGGCCGATCCCGCTGTCGAGACTCGTCACCACGGCATGGCCGATGCCACCCGCGCCGAGCACCAGCACGGACAGCGCCGTGGCCACCCGCATCCCCCAGCGGGGGCGCCCCGGCCGCCCGGCCCGCCCTCCGCCGCGTACGGCCCGGCCCTTCCGTACGCCGGTCTGCGCCGGACCGGGCCGGCCGGCGGGACGGGGACGGGCACGGGGGGAGCGGGGTGGTGGGGGCACGGGGGACACCTCCGCGGGTGACAGGAACGAGAGGAACGAGAAGAAGAGAGGAATGAACTCGGGAGGAGGAGAAGGGGAGGAGAAGGGGAGGAGAAGGGGAGGAGAAGGGGGTGACGGGAAGGAAGGGGGACGACGGGAGAGGCGGGAACGGCGGGGCGACGGCCGGCCGGGGGAGGCCCAGGGGGCGCCGGGGGACGCAACGTAGGCCCATACGATCAGCAGCCTTGCGCTGCGCCCGCCCGACGCGCGCCGGGGTCCCCCGTTCGCGGTAACGTGGAGCGCCCGACACACCCCTTTCCCGGACGCCCGAAGGACCACATGCCTGCCCAGCCGCCCGCCGTCTCCGTGATCATGCCGGTGCTCAACGAGGAACGGCATCTGAGGAACTCCGTCCGGCACATCCTGGAGCAGGAGTACGACGGCGAGACGGAGGTGGTCATCGCCCTGGGCCCGTCCACGGACCGTACGGACGAGATCGCCGCCGAACTCGTCCGGGAGACGGCGGACGGCGACCGCGCCCGGGTACGGACCGTGCCGAACCCCACCGGCCGTACCCCTGCGGCGCTCAACGCGGCCATCAAGGCGTCCAGGCACCCCGTCGTCGTCCGGGTCGACGGCCACGGCATGCTCTCGCCGAACTACATCGCGACCGCCGTACGGCTCCTGGAGGAGACCGGCGCGCAGAACGTCGGCGGCATCATGCACGCCGAGGGCGAGAACGACTGGGAGCACGCCGTCGCGGCGGCGATGACCTCCCGGATCGGCGTCGGCAACGCGGCGTTCCACACCGGCGGTGAGGCCGGGCCCGCCGAGACCGTGTACCTCGGCGTCTTCCGGCGTGCCGCGCTGGAGCAACAGGGCGGCTACAACGAGGAGTTCATCCGCGCCCAGGACTGGGAGCTGAACTTCCGCATCCGGGAGGCCGGCGGCCGGATCTGGTTCTCGCCGGAGCTGCGCGTCCAGTACCGGCCGCGGCCCTCCGTGCGTGCGCTCGCCAAGCAGTACAAGGACTACGGCCGCTGGCGCCATGTCGTCGCCCGCTTCCACGCCGGCTCGATCAATCTGCGCTATCTCGCGCCGCCGGTCGCGGTCTGCGCCAACGTCGCGGGCCTTGTCGTCGGTCTGGCCGTCAGCCCCTGGGCGCTGATCGTCCCCGGCGGCTATCTCGCGGCGATCGTCGCGGGCTCGATACCGGCGGGCCGGGGCCTGCCCCTCAAGGCGCGGCTCCAGATCCCGCTCGCTCTCGCCACGATGCACATGTCGTGGGGGTTCGGCTTCCTGACCAGTCCGCGCTCGCTCGCCCGCAAGGTCATCGCGAGCCGCCGCCCGGCGGTCCAGGAGCAGACCGCCGCCTGACCAGGGGGCGCGCTGACCACGGCGCGCGTCGGCATCCGCGTGCGCCGGAGTGGGTCCGCGTCGTCCGACGACAGCCGACGATCCGGCATGCGCCCGCATCCGCCCGACGGCGAGCGACACCCGCGTACACGGCGCGGCGCCTGACCACGGCGCGCGTCGGCATCCGCGTGCGCCCGAGTACCTCCGCATGCGCCCGACGGCGACACCCGCGTACGTCCCCCTACATCCGCTGGCGTACCTCCGCGTACCTCCGCGTACCTCCGTACCTCCCCGTACGTGAGGAGCCCCCGGCCGCATCGGCCGGGGGCTCCTCACGTAGTTCCTCACGTACGTACGCGGTGTCCGCGCGCTACCAGGTGAAGCCGTCCTGGACTTCCATGCACTCCTTGTCGTTGGCGCCGTTGAGCGCCCGCGCCGATTCCGGAGTCTTGTCGCTGTCCTTCGCCGCCGACTTCGGGTAGGTGTCGCCCGTACGCCAGTCGGCGCCCACGATCAGCGTCACACCCGTCACGTCCGCCGACTTCTTCACCGACGCCACCGGAATCCCCAGGGACTTGGCGACCGCCTGCGCGTCCCCCTCCAGGTCGGCGCTGGGGAACAGGACCTCGGTGCGCTCGGTGGCGTCGGGCGTCGCGTCCGACACGGCCTTCGTGTAGCCCTTGGCGGTCAGCAGCCCCGCCACGGCCGTGGCCCGCTGCGACGTCGGCGCCCGGGTGGCGCTGCCGGTGCCGTTGCGGACGAGCACCCCGGTGTCGGCCGGGGCCGCCACCGGGTCCTCGGAGGCGGCCGGGGGCTTGCGCTTGGACGCCTTGCCGTCGAGCGGCACGTCGTCGCGGACCATGGTGAACAACTGGTCGGCGTCGCCCGGCTTCGGGTACACGCGCCCGCGGTCGTTCGCGCCCGTGCCGTACACGTTCGGCATCGTCGTCATCGTGATCCGCTCGGTGGGCGCCTTCTTCAGCTCCTCCGCCAGGTCGTAGAGCTTTGTGACGCCGCCGAGTCCCTTGTCGACCGTCAGCGCGTCGGTGGCCGCCTCGGCGAGGCTCATCAGCTTCGCCGGGTCGGTCAGCTTGGCCCCCTTGCGCAGCTCGCGGACCATCGAGTTCATGTACATGTGCTGGGCGTGCGTCCGGGCCAGGTCGCTGCCGTCCTCGAAGCCGTAGCGGGTACGCAGCCACTGGAGGGCCTGCTCGCCCTGGATGGTGGACTTGCCCGCCTTCAGCTTCAGTCCGGAGCCCTCGCCCTTGCCGTTGCGCGAGTGGACGTTGTCCGTGACACAGACCGGTACGCCACCGATCGCGTCGGCCATCGACACGACACCCGCGAAGTCGATCATCATGAAGTGGTCGATGGGAATGCCGGTCAGCTCGTACCAGGTGGCCACCGTGCAGCCTGGACCCCCGCGCTCCAGACTCTCGTTGGTCAGGGTGCCGGACTTCGCCGGGAAGACCTCACCGGTTTCCGGGTCCGTGCACTTGGGAATGTCGAGGATGGTGTCGCGCGGCATGCTCACGACCGAGATGTTGCTGCGGTCGGCCGAGACATGCAGCAGCATCTGTACGTCGGCGAGAGTGGGGCCGTTGAAGTTCGCCTTCGCGCCGCCGAGCTTCTGGTTCTCCTTGGAGTCACGGGCGTCGGAGCCGATCAGCAGGATGTTGATCGGGGTCTGGCCCGCGGCGTTGGCCTTGTGGTCGGCCATCGGCTTGTCGCCGAGCGTCAGCTCTTCCTTCTTCAGCTTGCCGTCGAGATGACGGTAGTAGAGGTATCCGGCGCCGGCCGTGCCGAGTATCAGCAGGGCGAGGACCGAGGACGCCCAGCGCAGTATGCGGCGTTTGCCGCGCCGGGGCGGGCCGCCCTGTCCTCTCGTATCTCTCGTGCCTCCCGGACCGGAACCGCCGGCGGACTCCGTGACCGTGCCTTTTCCTTTGCCGGTGCGCTTGCCGCCTTTGCCGGCTCCCTCGCCGCCGCCGGATTCCGCGCCCTCGGCGCTCCCGGCGCTCCCGGTGCCGGAAGCTCCCTGCGGCCCGGAGCCGTCCGCGCCGCTGCCCGTGCCGTCACTGCCCGTGGTGCCGTCCGTGCCGTCGGTGCCGGCCGAGCCGCTGCCCGTACCGTCCGGGCCGTCCTCGTACAGACTGTCGTCCCAGCCCAGCTCACGGGCGTGCGGGACGCGTCGTCGCGTCCCTTCTCTGCGCATGCCCTGCCCCACCCCTGCCCCCTGCCCAGTGCTCACGTGCGCCGCACGGGCCGGAGATCCGGGTGTTCCCGGGCCGGCCTCACTTGGCGCACACCTGCTTGTCCGCTTCCACCTTCTGCACGCCTTCCGGCGCCTTCGCCGGACCGACGATGGGCACGCCCGCGCCCTTGAAGTCCTCGCCCAGGGTGAGCGTCATCGCCTCCAGCCCCTCGGCGTCCTCCGTGCCCGGCTTCATCGCCGCGGCCGGCAGACCCATCATGTCCGCGAGCCGGCGGGCCTGGTCGGCCTGGTTCGGCGCGTACTCCAGCGTCGTCTTGTCCAGTTCCGCGGGCGCGTTGCCCTTGTTGGTGGACTTCGGAACGCCCTGATCGTTCTGGAGCCAGGTCAGCGTCTCCTGCGCGGAACCCTGCGGCCCGCCGCCGTTGAACACATCGACCCGGACATCGGCGGGGTCCGCCTTGGTTCCCTTGAGGAGCGCCGCCTGCTGGCTCTTGGCGGCCTTCTCCTGTTCCTTCACCTCGGTCAGCGACGTGTCGCTGCGCATCATCGCGAACAGCGGCCCGGCCTGCGCCTCGTTCACGACGACCGTCGCCTTCACGACCTCCGCCGGGTTGTCGATCACCGGGAGGGTGGTGAAGGTGATGTTCTTGGGGTCCACCTTGGCCAGCTCCGTACCGAGGTCGCGCAGCTTCTCGATACTGCCGATCCCGGTGTCGACGGTGAGCGCGTCGGTCGCCGCCGTCGCCAGGCTCCACAGCTTCTTCGGGCTGGTCAGGGTGTCGCTGGACTTCATCTTCCGGACCATCGAGCCGAGGAACTGCTGCTGGGTCTGGATACGGTCCAGGTCGCTCTCGTTGCCGAAGCTGTGCCGCGTACGGACGAAGGCGAGCGCCTGCTCACCCTCGATGACGTGCTTGCCCTTGGTGAGCTTCAGATGCGAGTCGGGGTCGTCGACGTCCTTGCCGACACACACCTCGACACCGCCGATCGCGGTCGTCAGCGTCTTCACCGCGTTGAAGTCGGCCATCATGAAGTGGTCGACCGTCAGCCCGGTCAGCTCCTTGACCGTACGCATCGTGCAGCCCGGGTCCCGCTCCGACTGGCCGAGGCTGGTGTTGAAGCGGACGCCCTGCTCACCGGGGATGACCTTCGTGCCGGTCTCCGACTTCGTCGTGCAGTCCGGGATGTCGGTGATCAGGTCGCGGGGGATCGAGAGGGCCGTGGCGTTCGTCCGGTCCTTGGAGACATGGAAGAGGATCGTGGTGTCGGCGTGACCGACGCTGTCCTTGTCGCCGTAGTTCTCGTTGCCGGCCCCGGTGCGCTTGTCCGTGCCGATCACCAGGATGTTGACGGCCTGGTCCTTCTTGAAGCCGCCGCTGCCGCCGTCGACGTCGATCGTGTGGATGTTGCTGTTCAGTTCCTGGTACGCGTAGTACGCGGCGCCCGCGCCGCCGAGCACGATGAACGCGGTGACGCCGCCGGTCCAGCCGAGGACCTTCTTCTTGCGGGAACCGGCCGCGGCCTTGCGCTTGCGCCGGCCCGCGGCGGCGTCCGCGCTGTTCGCGCCGCGCCGGCCGCGCTGGCCGGGGACGTCCCGGCGCGAGGTGCCGGAGGCGTTACGGGCGCGGGGGACACGTGCTCCGTCGGCCGCCTCGTCGTCCGGCACCGGGCGGGCCGACGTCCGGCGGTCCCGGTCGGAACGGGGCGGTCCGTCGGAACGGCCCTGCCGGTCCGAGCGGCCCGGTGCCTCGGAACGGCCTTGTGGCGGACCGTCCGTGGGCGACGCGTTTCTCGACCGCCGGGCAGCGCCGCGCCTGTTTCCGGTGTCGCGGGAAGGGGCGGACGGCTGCCCTTCGGAGTGGTTCAGTCGCAATTCGTAATTGCCGGTCTGCGGGTTGAGCACCCACTGGTCGGCGGGGTCGATCCCGTCCGACTGGCCACGGCTATGCGCATCCACGGTTGCTTGAGTCCTCCGTCGGTGCCACGCGAAGCGTCTCTTCCCCCAAAGACGCTCGGTCTCTCGATCCGGTTGTGCGCGACCTCGCGCTTCACGAACCAGACCGCGTCACACTATCCGCCCAGTTCAGCGTGGAGCGACGCGAGTGACAAATTCGACTCCTCTTACAAGGGGGCAATCTGCCCAATCGTCGTAGACCGCCGACGACTCCTTGGTGCCGCCTTTACTCGCACAGCCCCGCGGCGGCATTCGTGCCCGGAAAAGTCGGAGTGGGAGAGGCATCCGAAGATCCGGTGTCGTCCGGCTTTTCATCCGTTTTCGAATTCCCCCCGTCACCCTGCGTGTTGTCCTTCTTCTCCTTCTCCCCGGCGGGCACCACCGACACGGCCTCGTCCTTGCGCAGCTGTGCGAACAGCCGCCCCGCGTCCGGCTGTACGAGTTCGTCACGATTGGGGTCATTCACATACGGCTGGCGCGGTACGGTGAGGAACTGCACCTTTTCTGTCGGTACGTTGCGCAGACCGCGCGCCAGGTCGTACAGATCCCGGAGGGTGTTCAGACCGGGGTCCGTCGTCAGCGACTTGGTCGCCGCGTCCAGCACCGGGTACAGCCGGGTCGGATTGAGCAGCACTCCGTTGCTCTGCATCTTCTTGACCAGCGACCCGAGGAACTGCTGCTGGCGCTCCATGCGTTCGGTGTCACTGCCGTCGCCGATGGTCTTGCGGGCCCGTACGAAACCGAGGGCGTCCTCGCCGTCGAGGGTCTGCTTGCCGGCGGGCAGCTTCAGATGCGCGTCGACGTCGTCCACGGGCTTCTTCAGACAGACCTCGACCCCGTCGACCGCGTCGACCATGTCCTTGAAGCCGCTGAAGTCGATCACCATGTGGTGGTCGACGCGGACGCCGGTGAGCTTCTCCACCGTACGGATCGAGCAGGCCGCGCCGCCGATCTGGAACGCCCAGTTGAACTGCGCCTTCTGCTTCTCGGTGCGTCTGCCGTCCGAGGTGAGACAGCCCGGGACGTCGACCATGAGATCGCGCGGGAGGGAGACGGCGGTCGCGCTGCGCCGGTCGGCGGCCAGGTGCAGCAGGATCGTGGTGTCGGAGCGCTGCGAGCCGCCGTCGTCACGGCCGTACTTGCCGTTGCCCGCGCCCGCGCGGGTGTCGGAGCCGATGAGGAGGATGTTCTTCGCGTCGACGGCGATGGGCTTGGGGCGTTCCTTCTCGTACGTCTTCAGTTCGGACGCGGCGGTCTTGTCCGTGGTGATGTTGTTGTCGAGCTTCTGGTAGAACCACCAGCCGACACCGGCGGCGGCGAGCACGACGACGGAGGTGCCGAGGGCGGTCCAGCGGAGCCAGTGCCGCTTGTGCGGGGCGGCGGCGTCGGCGGTCCCGGCGTCGTCGGGGCCGTCAGGGCTGCCGGGGCCCGCGACGGCGGCGGCCGGGGTCGCGGCGGCCGAAGTGGCGGCGACGGTGGCCCCGGGGACCGGCGCGGGCTCGGACCCGGGATCGGCGTCACCGTCCGGGGCGTTCGCGGGTTGGTCCGCCGGCTCGTCGGCCGTCCCGTCCGAGGACGCGTCCGCCGACGCGTTCGCCGGCTGTTCGTCCGACTCGTTCAGCTCAGCCGGCTCGTCCGCCGAACCGTCGGTGGGCGTGGCCGGCGAGGTCGGCGCGGTGTCCGGTTCGCCCGTACGCCCGTCCCGCTCCCCGTCGGCGTCCTCGTGGTCGCCGCCGGACCCGTGCGACACGGCCGGCGGCTCGTCGTCTGCCCGGGGGTCCGGTTCGGGCGGCGTGCCAGCACTGTCGGTCACGGGGGAGTCCATCCTTCATGGCGTCGGCGGCGCACGGCTCCGCCGGTTTCAGGGATAGACGGCCGAACCGCGCGCTTGGTTGTGCACTGAGTCGGAACTACCGACGATCATCTACCGGAGGTGACGTTCCGTGCCGGAACCGGTCCGGCCATCAGGTCACCGTGTCGCCGCCCGGACGGCACCGCAAACGTCCCCCGGGTCACTCTTTCGCCGCGGCGTCACGCCGTCCCACCGGGTGTGCCGTCCGCCGTGCCCGTGACCCGCTCGCTCTCGATCCGCCTGGCCAGTTCCTCCGCCGGCAACCGGTCGAGATGGCGGCACAGCACCACCGACGCCCCTGCGGCCAGCGGCGCGTACAGCCCGGCGGACAGCCCGTCCCAGCTGTCGTACGGCCTGCCGGACAGCAGCCGCGTGCCCGGACCCGACAGTCCGAGACCCGCCGCGTCGGCGCGCGCCCGCTCGACGATCCGGGCCGCCGTCAGCTCCGTACCGCCGACGGTGAGCGCGGGCGCGTCCGGGTCCACGGGCTCGTACGGGGCGAAGCGGTCGCCCTGGCCGGGCACCTCCACCGCGTAGTCGGCGAAACCGTCCGGCGGGCTCGGGAACCGGCCGCCGAGCGGGCGCAGCGCGAGCGCCAGCCGCTCGCCCCGGCAGGCGCGGGCGGCGTCCAGTGTGCCGGGGCCGGTGACGACGAGGTCCGCGCCGGCCGGGTCGCCGCCGATGTCGACGTGCACGCCGACCGACGAACAGGCGAGCAGCCAGACCGCGGTCTGCCAGTGCGCCGGCAGCAGCAGCGCGAGCCGGTCGCCGGGCGCCGCGCCGAGATCGCCCTGGAGCAGATTGGCGGTCTTGGACACCCAATTGGCGAAGGTGGCGACGGACAATTCCACGCGTTCACCGGTGGCGTCGTCGTAGAAGGTGACCAAGGGGCGGGCCGGATCCGTGGTGAGGGCGGATCGCAGCAGGTCGGCGGGGGTGCGGTCGCTGGCGTTCACGCGGGCAAGGGTACGCGGGGCGGCCGGGCGCGCACCGCCGTACCGGTGACGCCGTCCACCGGTTGGTCCGATGGCCCGTCAGTTTCGGCGGGGTTTCCCGGAAGGCGGGCACGGGCGGCCGGACGCACGATCTGATCATGCGTGTACTCCTGGCTTCCTCCATCGGCGTCGCGTGCGCCGCGGCTCTCGTCCTCCCGCTCTCCACGCCCTCCGGGGCGGCGGCCCCCCGCGACGTCCGGACGGCCTCGGACGTGCCGGGGTCCACGGAGTCGCTGCCCCTGGCTCCGCTCGGGTCGGAACGTTCCCCCGGCGCCGCCACCGAGCAGGGGCTGACCCGGCGGGACGTCCAGCCCTTCTCGCTCGTCGGTGTCGTCTGGGACGACGCGGACGCCGAACTCAACGGCTCGGTCCAGGTCCGGAACCGGTCGGCGGAGACCGGCGCCTGGTCCGGCTGGCAGAACCTGGAGACGCACAACGCCGAGCACGGCGCCGACCTCGGCACGTCGGAACGCGACTCCGGGACCGTACGCGGCTCGACGGCTCCGCTGTGGGTCGGGGCGTCGGACGGCGTGCAGGTACGGGTCCGCGCCGAGGACCACCCGGACGCCGACGCCGACGCCGACCCGGACGACGCCTGGCCCGAGGACCCGGCCCGAGCCCCGGGCGAAGCAGCGTCCGACGCCCCGGTCGCCGGCTCCCCGGCCGCGCACGCTCCGGAGACCCGCCCGGCCCGCAGACCCCTGCCGCACGGGCTGAGCCTCGAACTGATCAACCCGGGCGAGGCGCCCGAGCAACTGCCCGTACCGGGCGCCGCTCCCTCACGTGTCTCGGCCGGTGGCGCGGGAGTTGGCGCCGGGGCAAGTGCCGGTGCCGGTGCCGGTGCGGCCGTCGGCCAGGCCCCGCGCCCGAGGATCGTCACGCGCAAGGGCTGGGGCGCCAACGAGAAGCTGCGCGAGAAGCAGTTCGGCTACACCAAGACGGTCAAGGCGGCCTTCGTCCACCACAGCGCGACGGGCAACAACTACACCTGCAAGCAGGCCCCGTCCGTCATTCGCGGTATCTACCGCTACCACGTGACGAGCAGCGGCTGGCGGGACATCGGCTACAACTTCGCCGTCGACAAGTGCGGAACCATCTACGAGGGGCGTGCCGGTGGTGTCGCCAGGCCCGTGATGGGCGCGCACACCCTCGGTTTCAACACGAACAGCACGGGCATCGCCGTCCTCGGGTCGTACTCGACGACCACTCCGCCGGCGGCCGTCACCACGGCCCTCGCCAAGCTCACCGCCTGGAAGCTCGGGCTGCACGGGATCAACCCGAAGGGGAAGGTGACGCTGACGTCGGCCGGGGGCAACAAGTACGCGAAGGGCAGGAAGGTCAGCATGAACGCGGTCTCCGGGCACCGGGACGGCTATGTGACCGACTGTCCGGGCAACAGGCTCTACGGCAAGCTCGGCACGGTGCGCGTATCCGCCGCGAAGTACCAGGGACGCTCCTAGACTGACGTGTCGTCCCCCCGGTTCGTCCAGGGGACCCGCCGTCCCCAGCAGGAAGCAGAGACAACCCGACGTGACAGAAGCGATCCTCCTGGTCGGCGGCAAGGGCACCCGGCTCCGCCCGCTCACGGTGCGCACGCCCAAGCCCATGGTCCCGGCGGCCGGAGTCCCCTTCCTCGCACACCAGTTGGGACGGGCGCGGGCCGCCGGGGTCGAGCACATCGTCCTCGCGACGTCGTACCTGGCCGAGGTCTTCGAGCCGTACTTCGGCGACGGCTCCGCGCTCGGCCTGCGACTGGAGTACGTCACCGAACGCGAGCCGCTCGGCACCGGCGGCGCGATCCGCAACGTCGCCTCCCGGCTGGACTCCGGCCCCGACGACCCGGTGCTCATCTTCAACGGCGACATCCTGACCGGCCTGGACATCGGCGCGCTGGTCGACACCCACGCCCGGTCCGGGGCGGACGTCTCGCTGCATCTGACGCGGGTCGACGACCCGAGGGCGTTCGGGCTGGTGCCGACGGACGACGACGGCCGGGTCACGGCGTTCCTGGAGAAGCCGCAGACCCCGGAGGAGATCGTCACCGACCAGATCAACGCGGGGGCGTACGTCTTCCGCCGCTCGGTGATCGACGCGATCCCGGCGGGACGCCCGGTGTCGGTGGAGCGCGAGACGTTCCCCGGTCTGCTGGCGGCCGGGGCGCATCTGCACGGCATGGTCGACTCCACGTACTGGCTGGACCTGGGCACCCCGCAGGCGTTCGTCCGGGGCTCGGCGGACCTGGTCCTGGGGGTGGCCCCGTCCCCGGCGGTCCCCGGCCGCTGCGGCGACCGCCTGATCCTCCCGACGGCGACGGTCGCCCCGGACGCGAAGCTCACGGCGGGCACGGTGGTCGGCGCGGGCGCGGTGATCGCGGAGGGCGCCCGGATCTCGGGCAGCGCGATCCTGGACAACGCGGTGATCGGCCCCGGCGCGGTCATCACCGACTCCCTGGTGGGCGCGGGCGCACGGGTGGGCGCCCGTACGGCACTGTCGGGCGCGGTGATCGGCGACGGCGCGACGGTGGGCCCGGACAACGAACTCCACGCGGGCGCCCGCGTCTGGTGCGACACCACACTCCCCCCGGGCGCGATCCGCTTCTCGTCGGACGAGTGAGGGGGCGGCGGGGCGGCGGCGTACGCCCCACCGTGGGTGCCCCGGTGCCCCGGTGCCCCGGTGCGCTGCTGCGGGGGCGGAGGCGGAGTCCTCGGGTCTCAAGTCGGCCTGCTGGGGCGGTGCAGGTCTTCGCCGGGCACGGCTGTGGTTGCCCGGTTCGTGAGGGGTCCCGGGGGCGTACGCACGTTGGGGCGGCACGGGTCACGGCTGGTGGGCGCGTTCCCGCCCCGCCCGTCAGGCGGCGGTGCCGGGCGGCCGGGGTGCGGCCCCGGCCCGGGTACGGCCCTGCCGGGTCACCTCGCCGGGCGGTGCCCGCGCAAGCCCTCGGTCTTCGGCTCCGCACGCACGCCCGTGGGCCCTCGCGCGTCCGGGGGGCCGGGGCGGAGCCCCCGGTTTCGGGAAGGGGCGGGACAGGGGAGCAGCCGCGCAGCGCCTACCCTCGTCACTGACCCCGACCCCAAGGACCCACCCCGTGGCAGGCCGCTTCGTCCCACGCCCCCGTACCCCCGCCCTCCCCGCCACCCCCCGCGCAGGGGCCGGGACGCGCGTGTGGGTGCCGCCGACCGGTGCCTTCGATCTGGGGCTCGTGCTCGGGCCGCTGCGGCGCGGGCCCGCCGATCCCACCTTCCGTACCGGCGCCGACGGTTCCGCCGTGCGGGCCACCCGGACGCCCGACGGGCCCGGCACTCTCCGGGTCGGGCCGGGCGACGGCGGCGTACGCGCCGAGGCGTGGGGCCCCGGCGCCGACTGGCTGCTGGAGCGGCTGCCGGAGCTGCTCGGCGCGTCGGACGATCCCGCCGCGTTCGTCCCGCGCCACCGGCTGCTCGCCCTGTCCCAGCGCCGCCGCCCCGGCCTGCGTCTGTGCCGTACCGGTCTCGTGCTGGAGTCGCTGATCCCGACGATCCTGGAGCAGAAGGTCACCACGATCGAGGCGAACCGCTCCTGGCGCCATCTCGTACGGACGCACGGTGAGCCCGCCCCCGGCCCGTACGGTGACGCCCCCGACGGCCCTCGCGGCAGCCGCCTGTACGTCATGCCCGACGCCCGGACCTGGGCGATGATCCCGTCCTGGGAGTGGCACCGGGCCGGTGTCGACTCCAAGCGCTCCGACACCGTGATGCGCGCGGTCCGGGCCGCCCGCCGGCTGGAGGAGGCCGCCGCGATGGAGCCCGAACCCGCCGCCGCCCGGCTCCGGTTGATCCCCGGCATCGGCCCCTGGACCGCCGCCGAGACGCTTCAGCGGTCGAACGGTGCCCCCGACGCCGTCACCGTCGGCGATCTCCATCTGCCCGGCATCGTCGGTTACGCCCTCGCCGGCCGCGCCGACACGGACGACGCCGGGATGCTCGAACTGCTGGAGCCGTACGCCGGCCAGCGCCACCGCGCCGTACGACTCATCCTGCTCAGCGGCCGCACGCCGCCCCGCCGCGCCCCCCGGATGGCGGTCGGCAGAATCGCCCATCTGTAGGGAGGCGGCGGGACCGCCACCGACCGGGACCGGCGGCTCAGCGCACCTCGATGAAGTCCTCCGCCGCCCGCCCCGGCCGCCGCTTGGGCTCCGTCGCCGCGTGGCCCACCGCCACCGCGCCCATCGGGTCCCACTCGGCGGGCAGCCCGAGCACGTCCCGTACGACGTCCCGGCAGAACATCGTCGAGGACACCCACGCGGAGCCCAGCCCCTCACCGGCCAGCGCGACCAGGAAGTTCTGCACCCCGGCGCCCGTCGCGACCACGAACATCTCGCGCTCCGCCGTGTCGCGCCGCGCGTCCCCGTACGTGTGCGCCCCGTCGGCGACCAGGCACGGCACCACCAGATACGGCGCCTTGCGCAGCACGTCCCCGCGCCGCACCCGCTTGGCCACGGACTCCTCCGGCTTGCCGTCGCGGCGCAGGTCCGCGATCCACGCGTCGCGCATCGCGTCCAGGAGCCGTGTCCGCGACTCCGCCGACTCCAGCAGGACGAACCGCCACGGCGTGGTGTGGTGCGGCGCGGGCGCCGTCACGGCCGCGGCGACCGCGCGCCGCACCGCCCCCGGATCGACCGGCTCGCCGGTGAACTCCCGGACCGTACGCCGCTGGGTGACTGCTTCCCGTACCGCCTCCGACGTCCCCAGCCGGAACATGTCCTCGGCGGCGGTCCGCACCAACGACCGCGCGCCGTCGGCCTGTTCGCCCACGAGCCGTGCCAGGCCGCTCACCACGGCCACCGGCAGCCCGGCCGTCTTGCCCTTCACCAGGTCGCCGGCGGCGGCCAGTTCGTCGGCGAGGGCGACGATCGTCGCCTGGAGCGGATTGCCCTCCGTGTCGCTGCCGCCGCGCAGATCGTCCAGGACCCGCACGCCCGCCGCGCCGATCGCCACGTCCGTCAGCCCGTTGCGCCAGGGCCGGCCGAAGGTGTCCGTGACGAGCACGCCGACCTCGACGCCCAGCGCGTCACGCAGTCCGTCGCGGATCGCGCGCGCGGAGGCGTCGGGGTCCTCGGGCAGCAACAGCACCGTCCCGGCGGGGGTGTTGGACGCGTCGACCCCGGCGGCGGCGAGCACCAGGCCCTGCCGGTTCTCCACGATCCGCAGCGGCCCGCGCCTGGCGACGACACGGACGGTCTCCGCGTCGATCGCCGCCTCACGGTCCGGCGCCTCGACGATCCTGCCCTCGGCCTTGGACACGATCTTCGACGTGACCAGGAGGATGTCGCCGTCCACCAGGCCCGGCCTCGCCGTGACGATCAGCTTCGCCAGGTCGTCGCCCGCGCGCACCTCCGGCAGCCCGCCGAGTGCGCGCACGCTGTACGACGGCACACCCGGCTTCTCGGTCCGCCCTTCGGACCCGCCTCCGTAGGAGGTCATGTCCGCACCTCCTCGGCCAGCGCCAGCGCCTCACGCGCCATCGCGGCGGTCGTGTCCAGATCGGTCATCATCAGTGGTATGGCCCTGCTGCGGATGCCCGCGCTCTCGATCTCCGGGACCGAGTCCGCGTCCACCGTGTCCACCAGCCATCCGTCCAGCAGCCCGGACCCGTAGTGCAGCGCCACGGCGGCGGCCGTCGACTCGACGCCGATCGCCGCGAGGACCTTGTCGGCCATCCCGCGCACGGGCGCGTCCCCGACGATCGGCGAGAGCCCGACGACCGGCACCCCGGCGTCGGCGATCGCCTCGCGGATCCCCGGCACGGCGAGGATCGTGCCGATGCTGACGACGGGGTTGGACGGCGGGAAGAGGACGACGTCGGCCTGTGCGACGGCCTCCAGCACACCGGGCGCCGGCTTGGCCTGCTCGGCGCCGACGGGCACGATCGCGCGGGCCTCCACCGAGGCCCGCATCTTCACCCAGTACTCCTGGAAGTGCACGGCTCTGCGCTCGCCGGTGGGGCTGTTCGGCACGTCGACCGCGACATGCGTCTCGACGCGGTCGTCGGACATCGGCAGCAGCCGCACACCCGGCTCCCAGCGCGCGCACAGCGCCTCGGTGACGGCGCTCAGCGTGTAGCCGGCGCCCAGCATCTGTGTGCGGACGATGTGTGTGGCGAAGTCCCGGTCGCCGAGACCGAACCACCCGGGGCCCACCCCGTACGCCGCGAGCTCCGCCTTGACCTGGAACGTCTCGCCCTCGCGCCCCCAGCCCTGCTCCTCATTGATGCCGCCCCCGAGGGTGTACATCACCGTGTCGAGGTCCGGGCAGACCTTCAGCCCGAACAGATGGATGTCGTCACCGGTGTTGCCGATCACCGTGATGTCCGCGTCCGGCGCGGCCCGCTTGAGGCCGCGCAGGAAACGGGCACCGCCGATACCGCCGGCCAGAACCACAATGCGCATGCTGTGCAGTTTGTCAGGCGGGTACGACATCCTGGGCCGCCGGGGCGCAGCGGGCGGCGTGCATCGGCATCTCGGTCAGACCCGGGAAGTAGACGTGCAGACTGACGGCCGGTTCGAGCGAGTCGTTGACCACTTCGTGGACGTATCCGGGCGCGAACACCCGCTGTGCGCCGCTGCCGAGCGCGCGGCTCGCCTTCTCCGTACGCTCCGTCAGTTCGCCCTCGAGGACGGTCAGGACGCCGGACGAGCGGCCGTGGTCGTGCGGTCCGCTGAGCTGGCCGGGCACCCAGGAGAGCAGCCACACCTCGTAGCCGGGGCCGGTGACGAGCCGGTGGTACCAGCGGCTGACGGCGTCGTACGCGACGAGCGGGGCCCAGCGCGCGCGGTCGGCGGCGAGGGTCCGCGCCAGGCCGGCGAACTCGGCCACGGTGGCGGGGTGCTCCCGGACGGGCTGGAGAAGGTGCGGCACCTCAAGGAGGTCGCCGGCGATCTGGAGGTCGCTGTGGCTGTTCATGGGTGTGGGGATTCCTCGAAGGAAGGCGAGCGGGTGGGCGCGGGCTGCGCGGAAGGACGCGCGGGGCGCGGGGGAGTCGTACGGCCGGAGCGTCGTGGCTCAACAGCACGGACAACAGGAACAGCAACAGCGGGCCTGGACAGCGCGGCGGAATCCACGGGTGTGGACGGCGTACGACGCTGCGGGGACCGGCATGACATCAAAGGTGGCGGTAACCGTTCCCGCCTGTCAACTCAATGACCCGTTCGGCGCCACTGTTTCACCTCATCCGGTTGTCCGGCCCGGAGAAAGGTTTGTCCATCCGCCCGTGCGGAGACATGGCGCAGCAGTCGTGCTTGTGAAAGATCGTCGCGGTCCGCCGTCCTCGGTCCGCCGTTCGCGGTCCACCCCTCACCGTTCGCCGGTGATCCGGGTTGTTTCCGTGGCTGGAACGCATCGCCGACGAGGCTCCGGATGTCCCTCTTTTCAAAGAGAGCGGGGGAGATCCGGGGGTCGGAAGGGGACGGCGCGGACGGCGGACGTGGGCAGGCCAGTGGCATGTGTCAGGTTTTTGGTGATTTGAACACTTTCCACATAGCCTTGGTTCCGCAGAGTGAATACCGGGACCAATAGCAGAACTCGGCTTGACTGGCTCGTATCCGCACACTTGTAATTTCACTCGTGTCGTTCGGCCGAAAACGGTAGCGGCCGCAAGCACGGGGACGTAAAGACAGACGAGGGGCGCACATGACCGAGCTGTTCGAACAACTGCTGGTCGAGGACGCGGACGAGGAACTCGGCTGGCAGGAGCGCGCGTTGTGCGCCCAGACAGATCCCGAGTCCTTCTTCCCCGAGAAGGGCGGCTCCACCCGCGAGGCCAAGAAGGTCTGTCTCGCCTGTGAGGTCCGCTCCGAATGCCTGGAGTATGCCCTCGCCAATGACGAGAGATTCGGCATCTGGGGCGGTCTGTCCGAACGCGAACGCCGCCGTCTCAAGAAGGCCGCGGTTTGAACAATTCCGGCCATTCTCGGAGCGCCCCCCGCGCGATAGCCCCCGTACGACCCCGCACACCCCTTCACCGGACATTCTCCCGACGGTCCGCCACCCGCGCCCCCGGCGCAGGCGGCGGACCGTCGACGTGACCGGAGCGGACGCCCCCGCCCGGCGCCGTCCTCCGGATCGTCCGGTTTGTTCCCGCGCTCGGGGATCCGGCGCCTGTTCGTACCGTTAGTGTGGGGCCCCGTCCGAGACGCCAAACGCCCCGTGGGGGCGACCCCCCGGCCGGAGGGCCCCTAACTCGATGTCCGCCACCACAGCCGCGTTCACGTCCGCCACCGCACCGGAGTACCCGCGGCACGTCGTGACCGCAGTGCTCGTCGCCCACGACGGCGCCCGCTGGCTCCCCGACGCCCTCGCCGGGCTGATCGGCCAGGAACGCCCCGTACAGAACGTCATCGCCGCCGACACCGGCAGCGCCGACGAATCGGCCACGCTGCTCACCGAATCGCTCGGCCCGGACCGCGTCGTCCACCTCGCCCGCCGCACCGGCTTCGGCGCGGCCGTCGAGGAGGCCGTCCGCACCGCCGGCGTGCTCACCCCCGACGACCTGCCGTATCTGAAACGGCCGAGCGGCTGGGACCCGGTCACCCGGACCTGGCAGGACGACGCGTACGACATGCCCGAACTGCCGCACGGCGAACCCGTGCAGTGGCTCTGGCTGCTCCACGACGACTGCGCCCCCGACCCCGACGCCCTCGCCGAACTGCTGCGCGTCGTCGAGTCCGACGAGCACGCCGTCATCGTCGGCCCCAAGCTGCGCGGCTGGTACGACCGCAAGCAGCTGTTGGAGGTCGGCGTCTCCATCGCCAACAGCGGTCGCCGCTGGACCGGCCTCGACCGGCGCGAACAGGACCAGGGCCAGCACGACCAGGTGCGCACCGTGCTCTCCGTCTCCAGCGCGGGCATGCTCATCCGCCGGGACGTCTGGGAGGAACTCGGCGGCTTCGACCGCAGACTGCCCCTCATGCGCGACGACGTCGACCTGTGCTGGCGCGCGCACGCCGCCGGACACCGGGTGCTCGTCGCGCCCGACGCCGTCCTGCGGCACGCCGAGGCCGCCGCGCGCGAGCGCCGCACCGTCGACTGCGCCGGCCGCTCCGTCGTCAACCCGCACCGCGTCGACAAGGCCGGCGCCGTCTACACGATGCTCGTCAACTCGCGCACCGCCGTGCTGCCCTACGTACTCCTGCGGCTCGTCCTCGGCACCCTGTTGCGCACCGTCGCCTATCTGGTGGGCAAGGCCCCCGGACAGGCCGTGGACGAGGTCATGGGCCTGTCCGGCACGCTCCTGCGGCCCGGCCGCATCATCGGCGCCCGAAAACGACGAGGCAGAGGCGTCGTCGAGGCCGCCGAACTCCGCCCGCTTTTCCCGCCACCCGGTGCCACCGTCCGGGCAACGGTCGAACACGTAGCTGGAAGCCTCGGTGGCGGCTCTGAGACCGAGGCCGGCGGCTCACGCCACGGCGCGGTGGAGTCGGGCCCCGGCGGGGACGACGCGGACTTCCTGGAGGTCGAGCAGTTCGCCCGGCTCAAGCGCCTCGCGCACCGGCCCGGCCCGGTCCTCTTCGCCGTGCTGCTCCTCGTCTCCCTCGTCGCCTGCCGCGCGCTGCTGGCCGGCGGCTCACTCGCGGGCGGCGCCCTGCTGCCCGCGCCGCCGGACGTCTCGGACCTGTGGTCCCGGTACGCCGACGGCTGGCACCCCGTAGGCACGGGCGGCACCCAGACCGCGCCGCCGTACCTCGCGCTCCTCGCGGCCCTGTCCACGCTGTTCCTCGGCTCGACCGGCCTCGCGCTGACCGTACTCCTCGTCTGCTCCGTACCGCTCGCCGGAGTCACCGCGTACTTCGCCTCCCGGCCCCTGGTCGAGTCGAAGCTCCTGCGGGCCTGGGCGAGCGTCGCGTACGCCTTCCTGCCCGCCGCGACCGGCGCACTGGCCACCGGGCGGCTCGGCACGGCCGTGCTGGCCGTCCTGCTCCCGCTCATCGCCCGCGCGGCCGTCGCCGCGCACGGCTTCCGCGCCGGAAACACCGGCCCGGGTGCCACGGCGGGCGGCACGGCACGCGGCAGCTGGCGCGCCACCTGGGCGTACACCCTGCTGCTCACCTTCACGATGGCCTTCACCCCCGTCGTCTGGCCGCTGGCGCTCGTCCTCGGCCTCGGCGTGCTGGTGCTGCGCCGCGACGACCTCGTCGCGTACGGGCTGCGCCTGCTGGCCGTCGTCGGCACCCCGCTGCTCGTCCTGGCCCCCTGGTCGCTGTCGCTGCTGACGGCGCCGTCCGGGCTGTTCCGCGAGGCGGGACTGGAGTTCGGTACGGGCCAGGCCACCGCCCTCGATCTGCTCGGCCTCAGCCCCGGCGGTCCCAAGACCGCGGGCGGGCTGCTGCTGATCGGCGTCGTCCTGGCGGCGCTGGCCGCACTGCTGCGCGGCGAGCGGCAGTTCGCCGTGCGCGCGGCCTGGGCCGCCGCCCTCGTGGCCCTGGTCTTCGCCGTCCTGACGAACAACTCCGGCTGGGCCGGACCCGCCACCCTCGTCTACGGTCTCGCGCTCATCGCGGCGGCCGTGCTCGGCGCCGACGGCGCCAAGGACCGGGTCGCCAGCCAGAGCTTCGGCTGGCGCCAGCCCGTGGCGGCGGTCATCGCCCTCGCCGCCGCGGCGGCCCCGCTGCTCGCGGCGGGCGGCTGGATGATCAGCGGCGCGGCGGGCCCGCTGGAGCGGCGCGACCCGGTGCAGGTACCGGCGTTCGTCGCCGAGGAGAGCATCACCCGCGACCAGCCGCGCACCCTGATCCTGGGCGGCACGTCGCCCGCGGAGGTCGCGTACTCGCTCGTACGCGGCTCCGGCGGCCGGCTCGGTGACGCCGAGCTGACCGCGTCGGGCGGCAGCGACCCCCGGCTCGACAAGGTCGTCGGACGCCTCGTCGCGGGCTCCGGCGCCGACCAGACCGAGCAGCTCAGCGGTTTCGCGATCCGCTACGTCCTGGTACGGGACGGCGCCCCCGCGCAGATGTCCCGCGTACTGGACTCCACCCCGGGCCTCAGCCGGCTCAGCCAGCTCGACGGCAGCGCGCTGTGGCGCGTCGACCGGCAGATCTCACGGGCCACGATCATCGAGGGCGAGGACGGCGCCGAACCACTGCCCGTCGGCTCCTCCACCGTCGAGGCCCACACCGACATCCCGGCCGGCAAGGCCGGGCGGGTGCTGCGGATCGCCGACCGGGCCGCCGAGGGCTGGCAGGCCACGCTCGACGGCCGCCTCCTGGAGAAGACGACCGTCGACGGCTGGGCACAGGGCTTCGCGCTTCCCTCCGAGGGCGGCAGGCTCGACCTCACGTACGAGGACTCCTTCACCCACACCGCGTGGGGCTGGGCACAGGCCGCACTGGCCGTCGTGCTCGTCGTGCTGGCCCTGCCGGGGCGGCGCAAGGAGAACGACGACGACCTGCCCGAGGAGGGCGCCGACATCCCCGCACAGCCCGTCTCGGGCGAGGGGCGCCGGGCCCGCAGGCTGCGGGCCGCCGCCCAGGCGGAGGGCACGGAGACGCCGGAGCCCGCCGAGGAGGTCACGGTGCCGGAGCAGGCGGAGGCGGCGTACGCGGCGGCCGTACCCCGGCAGCAGTCGTACGGAGAGTGGGACGACCGCTCGGACCGGACGGACCGGCAGGGCGCCGAGGAGTACGCCTCGTACGGCACGAACGAGCAGCGGCAGTACGAAGGCGCTCCCTACCAGCACCAGCAGGGCACCCAGCCGTACGAGGAGCAGGGGCAGTACGAGGGCGCGCCTCCGTACGAAGGCGCCGGTGCCGGTCAGTACGAAGGCACGGGGCAGTACGGCGCCGACGGATACCCGCAGTACTCGCAGTACCCGGCGGACCAGTACCAGCAGCAGGCACCCGTCCAGTACGACCAGTACGGATACGTGGTCCAGCAGCCGTACGAGGACGGGCAGGGGTACTACACCGACATCCCGCAGCCCTACACCGACGGCAGCGAGAACGAGCAGCGTCCCGACGGGAGCAACAACCGGTGAACCGCACGACCCTCTCCCTCATCGCTGCCGCCACGGCACTCGCGGCGATCACCGGATTCGCCGCGGTCACCGCGCCCGACCCCACCGACCCGGCGGCGTCGGCGAAGGCCGCCGCCCGGCTGCCGGTGGAACGCAGCAGTCTGCTCTGTCCCGCGCCCAGCACCTCGGAGCTGGCCGAGACGGTCTACACGTCCTTCACCCCGGCCGGCACGGCGGGCGCGGGAACGGGCGGCGCGGCCGAACTGGCGCCGTCCGCCGCCGCCCTGGCCGACGAGGCCCCCGCCGACGACGAGAAGAAGCCGGACGACGAACAGCCGGACGGCGAAGAGTCGGACAGCGGGGCCACGGACGACGAGGCGGCCGGCGACGCGGCCACGGACGAGGACGCGGCGGGCGACGAGGCGGCGGGCGACGAGGAGAAGAAGCCCGCGGCGGACGGCACGGGCACGGCCGACCCGAAGCCCAAGCCGTTCCTGGCCCTCAAAGAGCCCGGCAAGCCCGTCTCCGGCTCCAACAAGACCGCCGAAGCCCCCGCGCTCGTCGGCACCGCCACCGGCTCTCTCGCGCCCGGCTGGACCGCCCAGCAGACCACCACGATCACGGCGGGTGACTCGCGCGCGCTGCTCGGCGCCGCCTGCACCGCGCCCGACACCGACTTCTGGTTCCCGGGCGCGTCCACCGACAAGTCCCGCCAGGACTACGTCCACCTCACCAACCCGGACGACACGGCCGCCGTCGCCGACATCGCCCTCTACGGCAAGGAGGGCAACCTCAAGTCCGACCGGGGAGAGGGCGTCACCGTCCCCGCGCGCTCCAGCGTCCCCGTCCTGCTCGCGACCCTCACCGGAGAGGCCGAGCCCGACGTCACCGTCCACGTGAGCACCCGCACCGGCCGCGTGGGCGCCGTGGTGAACGCCTCCGACGACAAGGCCGGCGGCGACTGGCTGGCAGCCGCCGCCGACCCCGCGCCCCGCGCGGTGCTCCCCGGCATCCCGGCCGACGCCACCTCCGTACACCTGGTGGCCTTCGCGCCCGGCGAGGACGACGCCGAACTGAAGGTGCAACTGGTGGGCGAGACCGGCACGATCGTCCCGACCTCCGCCGCCGCACCGCTGACCGTGAAGTCGGGCATGACGGCCGCCCTCGACCTCGGTGACCTCACCAAGGGCGAGGCAGGCTCCCTGCTCGTCAGTCCGGCGGAGGGCGGCGACCAGACCCCCGTGGTCGCGGCGCTGCGTGTCGTCCGCGGCAAGGGCACCGACCAGGAGATCGCCTTCATCCCGGCCACGGGCGCCGTGACCGAGCGCGCGACGGTCGCCGACAACCGCGCCAAGGGCTCGACCCTGTCGCTGACCGCGCCGGGCGAGACCGGGAAGGTCAAGGTCACGGCCTCGGCGGGCAGCGGGGGCGGTGAGCCGGCCGTGAAGTCGTACACGGTCAAGGGCGGTACGACGCAGGCGGTGGTGCCCCCGGTCCCGGGCGGGCTCAAGGGCTCGTACGCGCTGACGGTCGAGCCCGAGTCGGGCGGCCCGGTGCACGCGGCGCGCACGCTGGCGCTCACCCAGGACGGCGTACCGCTGTTCACGGTGCAGACCCTGCCGAACGACCGGGGCATGGTGTCCGTACCGGCGACGAAGGAAGACCTCTCCGTACTGAAGTGACCGGGGACGGCCCCTCCGTACGGAGGGGAGGCGGAGAACGCCGACGGGCCCGGGTGCGTACGGGGAACGCCCGGCCACGGGGAGCGGCCCGGTCGGTCGGTCAGTCCTGGCCGTATCGCGGATCGACGGATTCCGGTGCCAGCCCCAGCAGTTCGGCGACCTGCTCGACCACGACCTCGTGGACGAGCAGGGCCCGTTCCTCGCGGTTCTTCGTGCGGATCTCCACGGGGCGCCGGTACACGACGATGGAGGCGGGCCTGCCCTTGGCCTCGGGGACGGACCGGCCGAGGGGGACGGAGTCGCCGTCGTCGCCGGGCACGTCGAGAACCTGGAAGTCGATCTCGGCCAGTTGCGGCCAGCGCCGCTCCAGGCGCTCCACGGAGTCCCGTACGAGATCGCGGAAGGAGTCCGAACGGCTCGCCGCGAGCGGGACCTGGGGCGGGGCGACGGGCCCGCGCATACCGCGGCCGTGACGGTCACGGCGGCGGGGTCTCGGCTCGGTGGGCTGCGGCGGTACGGGACTGTCCATCACTGAGGCAGGGTAGCTCTCCGGGGTCGCCCGGACGGTGCCGCCGGTCGCCGGACGGCATGTCGCAAATTGAGCATTCCGGCCAAGCTTGGGCTCGTTTCGCTAGGTCCACCGGATCGTGGCGCTCACGGTCGTTGGCTGGATTTGCCCCAAGTGATGACCGTGTCACCGAAGGTGACCCCTTGGTCACACCTCTTCCCGTGCAGGTCAGGGTAGTTACGGGCGCTCCCGGAGAGGCGAACGCCCCCGCACGACACGGTCGGGTGACGTGGGGGAGAGTCGTCGCGGCCCGCTCAAGAGTGCGGTACCGTCCAACATCGTGAGCCCTGTACGTCGCTGTTCGCGCACCGCGTGCGGCCGTTCCGCTGTCGCGACACTGACGTACGTCTATGCCGATTCGACCGCGGTCCTCGGCCCGCTCGCCACGTATGCCGAGCCCCACTGCTATGACCTGTGCGCGGAACACAGCGAGCGGCTGACCGCGCCGCGCGGCTGGGAGGTCGTCCGGCTCACGGACGGCTCGGCCCCGGCCCGGCCGAGCGGTGACGACCTGGAGGCCCTGGCGAACGCCGTACGCGAGGCGGCACGGCCCCCGGAGCGGCCGGGCGGACCCGGTCCCGGCGGTGGCAGCGGCCCGCGCGGGGTGGACCAGGGCGAGGTCGGGCGCCGAGGGCATCTGCGGGTGCTGCGTTCCCCCGACTCCTGACGTCGGTCGGCTTGTCGGCCGGGTCGTACGTCTGGTTCCCCGACCCTGATCTTCCACTCGCGACTCTCCTCCGCGTCCGCGTCTGCGGCCGAGTTCGGTCGCGCGGGGGTGCGCCCACGCGTTTCCGCACATAGGGGCGTTCTGTGCAGCGGGCCGTCCGCGTTTCCGTGACGGATGCTGCGCGGGTCATTGACCTCTTTTGTCGTGGACACGATCATGCCTCCCAGCCGTGAGAGATCACTTTCCGCATCGCGGAATACGGAGGCACCCGTCGTGTTCGAACAGCAGCTGGAACCCGTGGCCGATTCACTCGGCCTGTCCGCCCTGGTCGCCGCCCTGCCCCTGGTCACCGTTCTGGTGCTGCTCGGCGCCGTGCGCATGAAGGCGCACCGCGCCGGACTGATCGGGCTGGCCGTCGCCGTACTCGTCGGCTGGCTCGCCTTCGGAATGCCGATCGGCCAGACCCTCTCCGCAGGCGCACAGGGCGTCGTCTTCGGCCTGTTCCCGATCATGTGGATCGTCGTCAACGCCCTCTGGGTGTACCGGATGACCGTTCGTACCCAGCACTTCGACATCCTGCGGCGCTCGTTCGGCCGGTTCTCCGACGATCCGCGCATCCAGGCACTCGTCGTCGCCTTCTGCTTCGGCGCGCTCCTCGAAGCGCTGGCCGGGTTCGGCGCCCCGGTCGCCATCTCGGCGGTGATGCTCGTGGCGCTCGGCTTCGACCCGGTCAAGGCGGCCATCGTCGCCCTCGTGGCCAACACCGCGCCCGTGGCCTTCGGCGCCATGGGTACGCCGGTGGTGACCCTGGCGCAGGTCACCGGCCTGCCGCTGGACACCGTCGCCTCGGTCGTCGGCCGGCAGACCCCGCTGCTCGCCGTCGTCGTCCCCCTGGTGCTGGTCGGGCTCGTGGACGGCAAACGAGGTCTGCGCGAGACGTGGGCACCCGCCCTCGCCTGCGGACTCGCCTTCGGCGCGGCGCAGTTCGTCGCCTCCAACTACGTCTCCGCCCAACTCGCCGACATCGGGGCCGCGCTGGTGGGCGCCGCCGCGCTGCTCGCCGTACCGAGCGCGCGCAGGCCGGCCGACGAAGCCGTACGGACCTCCGTACTGAAGGGCGCCCGCAGCGAGGACCTGGACGTCGAGGACGACCGTCGCGAAGTCCTCCGCGCCTACGCCCCGTACGCACTGATCGTGGTGATCTTCTCCCTCGCTCAGATCCCGCCGGTCAAGGACCTCTTCGCCAAGGCGACCCGGTCCTTCGACTGGCCCCTGCTCAATGTGGCCGACGCGGACGGCACACCGGTCGCCGCCAACGTCTTCTCCCTGCCGCTGATCTCGACCGGCGGCACGCTCGTCCTCGTCGCGGGCCTGATCACGGCCGGGGTGATCGGACTCAAGGCGAAGGAGGCGCTGAGGGAATGGGCCGCCACGGTGCACGAGTTGCGGTACGCCATCCTCACCGTCGTGTCCGTGCTGGCCCTCGCGTACGTGATGAACCTCTCCGGACAGGCCGCCACCATCGGCCACTTCGTCGCGGCGGCGGGTGCCGGGCTGGCGTTCCTCTCGCCCGTGCTGGGGTGGTTCGGCGTCGCGGTCACCGGCTCCGACACCTCGGCCAACGCGCTCTTCGGCGCGCTCCAGGTCACGGCGGCACGCGAATCCGGTCTGTCGCCCGAACTGTTGGCGGCGGCGAACAGCTCCGGCGGCGTCCTCGGCAAGATGATCTCCCCGCAGAATCTGACGATCGCGTGCGCCGCGGTCGGTCTGGCCGGCAAGGAGGGGGACCTCCTCAGGAAGGTCCTGCCCTGGAGCCTCGGGCTGCTGCTGGTGATGTGTCTGATCGTGGTGGGGCAGAGCACCTCCGTACTGGGCTGGATGCTGCCGTAGGACGGTCCTTCGTACTGGGCTGGATGCTGCCGTAGGACGGTCCTTCGGATCTCGCCGGGGACGCGGGTAGTTTGTGAGGACTGTCCGCAGGGACCAGAGAGACCTCAGGAGGGGTGGCCGTGGCCGACTTGGGCCAGATCGTGAAGGCGTACGACGTACGTGGCGTGTACCCGGACCAGCTGGACGACCGGCTCGCCGAGCTGTTCGGGGCGGCCTTCGTGGAGGTCACGGGCGCCGCGGCGATCGTCGTCGGTCACGACATGCGGCCCTCCTCGCCCCACCTGGCCGCGAGTTTCGCGAAGGGCGCCGTCCGGCGGGGCGCGGACGCCACGCTGATCGGGCTCTGCTCGACCGACCAGCTCTACTACGCGAGCGGGGCGCTGGATCTGCCGGGCGCGATGTTCACCGCCTCGCACAACCCAGCGCGGTACAACGGCATCAAGATGTGCCGCGCGGGCGCCGCGCCGGTGGGGCAGGACACCGGCCTGGCGGAGATCCGCGCGCTGGCCGAGACCTGGCTGGCCGACGGCGCCCCGCCCCCGGAGACGGCGGGAAAGCCGGGGGCGGCGGGGACGATCACGCGGCGGGACACGCTGAAGGACTACGCGGCCCATCTGCTCTCCCTGGTCGAGCTCTCCGCGAACCGTCCGCTGAAGGTCGTCGTCGACGCCGGGAACGGCATGGGGGGCCACACGGTCCCCACGGTCTTCGCCGGACTGCCGGTCGACCTCGTCCCGATGTACTTCGAACTGGACGGCACATTCCCCAATCACGAGGCCAACCCGCTGGACCCGGCCAACATCGTGGACCTCCAGGCCCGCGTGCTCGCCGAAGGCGCGGACCTGGGGCTGGCGTTCGACGGTGACGCGGACCGCTGCTTCGTCGTCGACGAGCGGGGGAGGGGCGTGTCCCCGTCGGCGATCACCGCACTCGTCGCGGAGCGCGAACTCGCCAAGCACCCCGGCGGAATGGTGATCCACAACCTCATCACCTCCTGGTCGGTCCCCGAGGTCGTCCGCGAGCACGGCGGCACGCCGGTCCGTACACGCGTCGGCCACTCCTTCATCAAGGCGGAGATGGCCCGCACCGGCGCGATCTTCGGCGGCGAGCACTCGGCCCACTACTACTTCCGCGAGTTCTGGAACGCGGACACCGGCATGCTCGCCGCCCTCCATGTCCTGGCCGCGCTCGGCGGCCAGAGCGGTCCACTGTCGGAACTCCTCGCCTCCTACGACCGGTACGTCGGCTCCGGCGAGATTAACTCCACGGTGGACGACCAGACCGCCCGGGTGGCCGCCGTACGCGACGCCTTCACCGACCGACAGGGCGTCACGATCGACGAGCTGGACGGCCTGACGGTGACCACCCCCGACTGGTGGTTCAACGTCCGCGCCTCCAACACCGAGCCCCTGCTGCGCCTCAACGTCGAGGCCCGCGACGAACCGACGATGTCCAAGATCCGCGACGAAGCCCTCACCCTGATCCGCACCTGATCCGGGGTAGGTGCGGGTGCTGTACGCGTACGGGCGGGCGTGTGGCGTGTGGCGGGCGGCGCAGGGCGTCGGGCAATCGGGTGCGGGGTGCGGGGTGCGGGGCGTCGGGGTCGCCGCGCGCCGTGGTGACTTGTTCACGGCGTCCGCTGTGCGGCTTGTTGCTCCGCCGGCTGGACAGGCCGGGGGTCTCGTCGGGGGCCGGGGCTTTGGTCCGGGTCCTTCTGGCCTCGGGTCGGGCCCGAGACCGGAATCCCAGGGGCCTGGCGCACGTGTGGTCCGGGGCCAGGTTGAGCATGCCACGGCTGCGAGTGGGAGCACGTGAGGAAACGGCGTCGCCCGGGTCCTCGGCGCTGCGCTGCTCACGGGACTTGCTGCCTGCAATTCGCAGGAGCCCCCGGTCGATCCCGAGTCCGCCGACCGCCCGAAAGACCGCCACGCTCATCACCGGCGGCGCCCCCGGCCCCGCCGAGGACCCGGGCGACGCGGAGCCCGCAGGACCGCGCAACACCCTGCCCTGACCGGCCGGACACTCCAGGCCGCCCAGGACGCGGCGCAGGCGGCCGGGTTCTACGGCCTCACGTCCTCCGACGCGACCGGCGCCGGACGCGCCCAACTCCTCGACCGGAACTGGCAGGTGTGCTTCCGGACCCCGGCCGCCGGCTCGCGCCCGACGGACACCGTCGTCGACTTCGGCACGGTCAAGACCGAGGAATCCTGCCCGTGACGTGAGACTCACGGTCGGGAGTCGCGGTCACCGGCCTCGGCACCGCAGGCCCCCGCCCTCACCTCCCCCTGCGCCGCCGCACCCATGAGGCCCGGCACACGACCGGTCACGGCATGGACGTTTCCCACGCTCCCCCTCGGCGCACGGTGGGGTGGCCTTGGAGTGCCGGGGCGTGCCCCGGTCCCGGGAAGGGGCGGGCGCGGCGCGTGCGGTTCGGCACCTTGGGCCCGGCTCCCCGGCGCACCCCGGAGTCGGCCGCACCTCACACCCCGGCGGTAGGCTGACGTGGCCCGATCCGCACCACCCCGACCGCCTCAGCTCGCTCGAAGGGACACCCACCACATGCCGCTCGAAGCCGGCCTCCTGGAGATCCTCGCCTGCCCGGCCTGCCACGCGCCGCTCAGCGACCACACCACCGCCGAGAACCCCGAGCTGATCTGCACCGGCGAGGACTGCGGCCTTGCCTACCCGGTCCGGGACGACATCCCCGTACTCCTCGTGGACGAGGCCCGCCGCCCCGCCTGAAGCACCTCCGCCCCATCGCTCGACGAAACAAACGCCACAACGCACCAGCCCCGCCAACGCCCGTGCTCCACGCGCCACCCACGGCGCCCGGCGATCGGAGACCCACCCCGCCATGCTCGACGAGTCCTTGCTCGACGCGCCCGAGGCGCTGGCCCGCGTCGACCACCGTGGGCTGCTGCTCGGCGCAGCGGAGGCCGGGGCCCGCGTGCGTACCGCTGTCCGGCACGCGGCCGAAGCGGGCATCGGGCAGCTCAACCCGGAGGGGCGCCCCCGAGCCGTGCTGTTCGCGGGCTCCGGCACAGCCGCCCTCGGTGTGGCCGACCTGCTCGGCGCGCTCGCCGGCGCCGCCGCACCCGTCACTCTCCTTCGTCCGACCGGCGTCGCCCCGGCCGCCGGTGCCCTGCGCTGGGCGCTCCCCGGCTGGGCCGGCCCGGTCGACCTCCTCCTGATCGCCACGACCGACGGCGGCGAACCCGGCCTCGCCCTCCTCGCCGAGCAGGCGTACCGCCGTGGCTGCACCGTCGTCGCCGTCACCCCGCGCCACTCCCCGCTCAGCGACGCCGTCGACAGCACGCACGGTCTCGCCGTGCCCATGGCACCCACTCCGCAGGAGCAGTACGAGGAGATCCAGGCCGCGAGCCCGGGTGCTCTCTGGGCCCTCTTCACCCCCCTTCTCTCCCTTCTTGACCGTCTCGGACTGCTCAGCGCCTCGGCCGAGACACTTCAGTCGGTCGCCGACCGCCTCGACAGCACGGCGGAACGCTGCGGCCCGGCCATCGCGACGTACAGCAACCCGGCCAAGACCCTCGCCGCCGAACTCGCCGACAACCTTCCTCTCATCTGGACGGAAGGCACGGCCGCAGCCCCCGTAGGACGCCGCTTCGCGTCCGTGCTGGCCGAGCTGTCCGGCCGCCCCGCGCTCACGGCCGAACTCCCCGGCGCCCTGCCCGCCCACGGTCTTCTCCTCGGCGGAGACTTCGCCGGCGGCGCCGCGGACCCCGACGACTTCTTCCGCGACCGCGTCGAGGAGCCCCAAGCCCTGCGGGCCCGTGTGGTCCTGCTCCGCGACCGCCCCGTCGGCGGACTGACGGCGGCCCCTGCCGCCCGCGAACTCGCCCTCAGCCATGAGACGGCCATCAGCGAACTCGAACCGCAGGAGGGCAGCGAACTCGAATCCCTCGCGGAACTCGTAGCCGTCACCGACTTCGCGGCCGTCTATCTGGCTCTCGCCTCGGGCAGCCGCACATGATCCCGACCGGCTGCCGGGACCGCCCTCAGCGTTCAACCCCACGCTGACCGCACCTCACCTGCCCGCGATACCTTCCACCGGCACCGGCACCGGCACCGCCCGCCCCGCGACGCCGCGCCCACCGCACCCCGGCGCACCCACCACCTCCGCCGTCACCACGCCACACCTCGCATCACCCCACACTCCGCCGTCACCACCTCGCCCCACCCGTCGCCCGTGCCCCGCGCCCCGCACTCCGCCCGCGCCACGCCACGCCACGCCACGCCACAAGGAAGCACCCATGGACCGCCTCTCCAACACCGTGCGCCCCTACGCCTGGGGTTCCACGACCCTCATCCCGGAACTGCTCGGCACCGCCCCCACCGGCGAGCCCCAGGCCGAGATGTGGATGGGCGCCCACCCCGGGGCCCCGTCCCGCGTGAATCGATCCACCACCCCCCTCGAACACCCCCTCTCCGATGTCATCGCGGCTGCCCCCGAGGCGGAACTCGGTGCCCCCACCGTCAGCAAATTCGGCCCACGTCTTCCCTTCCTGCTCAAACTCCTCGCGGCCGGCGCCCCCCTCTCCCTTCAGGTCCACCCCAACCCCGGCCAGGCGAGGGAGGGTTACGCGGCAGAGGAATCCCAGGGCGTCCCCATCGACGCGCCCTACCGCAACTACAAGGACACCAACCACAAGCCCGAACTCGTCTGCGCCCTCACCCCCTTCGACGGACTCTGTGGCTTCCGCGCCCCCGCCGAGACGGCCGACCTCCTCGCCCGCCTCGACGTCGACTCGCTCAAGCCGTACGTGGACCTCCTGCACGCACACCCCGAGGAGGCCGCGCTGCGCGAAGTCCTCACCGCCGTGCTGACCGCCGACCCCGACGAGATGTCCCACACGGTTCATTCCTCCGCCGAAGCCGCAGCACGCCTCGGTGGCGAGTACTCGCCATATGTATCGATTGCCCGGCACTACCCGGGCGACCCGGGCGTCATCGCGGCCATGCTGCTCAACCACGTACAACTCCAGCCCGGAGAAGCTCTCTTCCTCGGCGCGGGCGTCCCGCACGCGTATCTGAACGGCCTCGGCGTCGAGATCATGGCCAACTCGGACAACGTCCTCCGCTGCGGCCTCACCCCCAAACACGTCGACGTGCCGGAACTGCTCCGCATCGTGCGCTTCGAAGCCACCGACCCCGCCGTGCTGCGCCCCGAGGCGTCGTCGTCCGGTGAGGAGCTGTACGACACCCCGATCGACGAGTTCCGCCTCTCCCGGTACGTCCTCGCGCCCGGTGCGACGCCTCGCGAACTCACCGTCGGCACACCCCAGATCCTGCTCTGCACCGAGGGCACACCACGCGCCAACGACATCGACCTCGCGCCGGGGGGTTCCGTCTTCGTCCCCGCGGGCGAAAAGACCGAACTGACCGGTTCGGGAACGATCTACCGCGCCACCGTCGTCGCCTGAACCCGCGCTCCGCTTACGGCCCGTCCCGGCGGCTGCAACAATGACCCGCCGTACCGCGGTTCCAGGGCCGCAGACCGAGGAAGGGAACCACCGCACCCATGAGCGCGTCAGGCGGAACCAAGGCGATCGTGGCGGCGCTCGCCGCCAACCTAGCGATCGCAGTAGCCAAGTTCGTGGCGTTCCTCTTCAGTGGTTCGTCCTCGATGCTCGCGGAGAGCGTGCACTCCCTCGCCGACTCCGGCAATCAGGGGCTGCTGCTCCTGGGCGGCAAGAAGGCCAAGCGGGAGGCGACCCCGGAGCATCCCTTCGGATACGGCCGCGAGCGTTACATCTACGCGTTCCTCGTCTCCATCGTGCTCTTCTCGGTCGGCGGCATGTTCGCCATCTACGAGGGCTACGAGAAGATCAAGCACCCGCACGAGATCGAAGCCTGGTACTGGCCGGTCGGCGTCCTCGTCTTCGCGATCATCGCCGAGACCTTCTCGTTCCGTACGGCCATCAAGGAGTCCAACGCCACCCGGGGCAAGCGTTCGTGGAAGGAGTTCATCCGGCACTCCAAGGCTCCCGAACTCCCGGTCGTCCTGCTGGAGGACCTCGGCGCGCTGGTGGGCCTGATCCTCGCGCTCGTCGGCGTGAGTCTGGCCCTCGCCACGGGCGACGGAGTGTGGGACGGCATCGGCACCCTCTGCATCGGCATCCTGCTGATCGTGATCGCGATGGTCCTGGCGGCCGAGACCAAGTCCCTCCTGCTCGGCGAGTCCGCCGGGCTGGAGGACGTGACGAAGATCAAGGACGCGATGGTCGACGGCGACGTCGTCACCGGCATCATCCACATGCGCACCCTCCACCTCGGCCCCGAGGAACTGCTGGTCGCCGCCAAGATCGCGGTCCGGCACGACGACACGGCGGCAGAGGTCGCGCACGCGATCAACGCCGCCGAGACCCGGATCCGCGAGGCGGTCCCGATCGCCCGGGTGATCTACCTGGAGCCGGACATCTACAGCGAAGCGGCAGCGGCGGCGGGCACCAACCCGGCCAAGTCGCCGGGCGCGACGGACTCCGAGCCGACATCGGAGGCGACACCCGAGCCGGGCGCCGAGCCGACCTCCCAGGCGGACAACGACCACTGACCGTCTGCTCGTATCCGTACGGAGGCCCCGGCGCACCCCGCGTCGGGGCCTCCGTACGGACGGGCCGCGAAGTCCTGAAGGTCCGAATTGGTCTCCGTCTCGAATCAGCCGCTCAAGGGGTCCGTCCTCCGGTGCACTGTGGGGCCGCTGGGCCGATCGGTGTAGATTCGTCAGCAGAGCCAGACGTCGCTGCTGATGGCGGTCGGGCGGTCTGCGGCGCGGACCGGCCGAGGGAGAGAGGGCCTCCGACGGACTGCGTTGCGTACGTCCGGGCATTCCTATGCCCGCCGCCGCACTGTCAGCCGTACCCACCCTCGACCCCTTCACGAGGAGCAGCTCGATATGACGACTGTCGCCAACCGGCAGGACTTCAAGGTCGCCGATCTCTCGCTTGCCGAGTTCGGCCGCAAGGAGATCACCCTCGCCGAGCACGAGATGCCCGGCCTGATGTCGATCCGCAGGGAATACGCCGAGGCACAGCCCCTCGCCGGCGCCCGCGTCACCGGCTCCCTGCACATGACCGTGCAGACGGCCGTCCTCATCGAGACGCTGGTCGCGCTCGGCGCCGACGTCCGCTGGGCGTCCTGCAACATCTTCTCCACCCAGGACCACGCGGCCGCCGCCATCGCCGTCGGCCCGAACGGCACCCCCGAGAACCCGCAGGGTGTCCCGGTCTTCGCCTGGAAGGGCGAGACGCTCGAAGAGTACTGGTGGTGCACGGAGCAGGCCCTGACCTGGCCCAACTCGTCCACCGGCGGCCCCAACATGATCCTGGACGACGGTGGCGACGCCACGCTGCTCGTCCACAAGGGCGTCGAGTTCGAGAAGGCCGGCGCGGCCCCCGACCCGGCCACGGCGGACAGCGAGGAGTACGGCTACATCCTTCGTCTCCTCAACCGCACCCTCACCGAGAACCCGCAGAAGTGGACGCTCCTGGCGTCCGAGATCCGCGGCGTCACGGAGGAGACCACGACCGGTGTCCACCGTCTCTACGAGATGCACCGTGACAGCACCCTTCTCTTCCCGGCGATCAACGTCAACGACGCCGTGACCAAGTCGAAGTTCGACAACAAGTACGGCTGCCGCCACTCCCTGATCGACGGCATCAACCGCGCCACCGACGTCCTGATCGGCGGCAAGGTCGCCGTGGTCTTCGGCTACGGCGACGTGGGCAAGGGCTGCGCGGAGTCGCTGCGCGGCCAGGGCGCCCGCGTGATCATCACGGAGATCGACCCGATCTGCGCGCTCCAGGCGGCCATGGACGGCTACCAGGTCTCGACGCTGGACGACGTGGTCGGCATCGCCGACATCTTCGTCACCACGACCGGCAACAAGGACATCATCATGGCCGCGGACATGGCCAAGATGAAGCACCAGGCGATCGTCGGGAACATCGGCCACTTCGACAACGAGATCGACATGGCCGGCCTCGCGAAGACTCCCGGCATCGTCAAGGACGAGGTCAAGCCGCAGGTGCACACCTGGACGTTCCCCGACGGCAAGGTGCTGATCGTGCTGTCCGAGGGCCGTCTGCTCAACCTCGGCAACGCGACCGGGCACCCCTCCTTCGTGATGTCCAACTCGTTCGCGGACCAGACGCTGGCCCAGATCGAGCTCTTCACCAAGCCGGAGGAGTACCCGACCAACGTCTACGTGCTGCCCAAGCACCTGGACGAGAAGGTCGCCCGCCTCCACCTCGACGCGCTCGGCGTGAAGCTCACGACACTGCGCCCCGAGCAGGCCGCGTACATCGGCGTGACGGTGGAAGGCCCGTACAAGCCGGACCACTACCGCTACTGATGACTCAGCGGCACCGTTGACACCAGCGGTACGGACAGGCCCCCCACACCCCCGTGTTGGGGGGCCTGCCCCGCTTTCCGGCTCCTGGCCCGACCGGCTACCGGCCCAGGTGGCCCGTGTGTACGCGGGCAACATCCCGTGCGTTCTCACGCACCGCCCCGAGGACACCGAAGGAATCACGCACATGCCCCGCGGCCGCTACTCACTCCACGACCCGCACGACCGCACCCCCCTCGGCGAAGAACACTTCCACTGCGCGCCGGGGCCCTCGGGCTGGCGATACGTCTCCCAGACCACCGCTCCCTCGGGAGACCACGCCGGCTCCGTCGACCTCACTCTCGACGAACTCGGCCGCCCCATCCGGCTCGAACTGCACGCCGCGAGCTGGCGGGTGCGTGCCGCCGCCCTCGACGGCGTCACCTGGGTCCGCACCGATCCCTCCGGCGCCGAGGCGATCGAAGGCAACGCCCCCGCCCATGCCTTCACCGGTATGTCCCCCGCCTTCCTTGTCGCCCTCACGCGTCTGCTGCGTCTCACCGCCGCTTCACCCCCGACCCGAGTCCGTCTCGTCGCCTTCACGCACCCTGTCCTCGCCCCCCGCACACTCGACCAGTCCTGGGCACTGGTGAGAAGTGAAGCGCATGCCACTGACAATGGCCCCCTGAACGTGGACGAGTACCAGGTCAGCGCCCTGGACACCGGCGAACGGCACACTGTTCACATCAGCGGCGACGTGGTCGTGGCAGCGCCTGGCATCGAGCTCGAAGATCTCGAAACCCCGCCGTCGGCGCTGCCCTGACGCTCCCTAGGCGGGCGGCGCGAACCCCGAACCGGAGTCCGAACCGCGACCTGGGCCTGGCGCCGGGGCCGGTGAACCGGCCGGCGCGGAAGCAGACTTCGCCGTCCCCGTGGTGCCGGGCCCGATGTCGTCAGGCCGTGCGACCGGCGGCCCCGACCTCTCTGGCCGGCCCACTCGCGGTGACGGCGCCGACGGCCCACCGACACGGGCCGGAGGAGTGCCTCCGGGGGTCGGTACGGCGCCGAAGGCCCGCCGGGCGTCCCGCGACTGCCGTTCGCTCACCACAGCCGCCAGAAACGCCATCGGTGGCACGTCCGGAGGCAGCGGCACTCCCGTACGAGCGGCCAGATCGTCGGCCAGGCGCTGCGCCATCGACGAGCCGACGTTGGCGTCGAGTTGACTCATCCGCGTCAGGTACTGACGTACGGCCAGCCAGAGTTCGTCGGGCACCGAAGAGAAATCCAGTTGGGAGAAGCGGCCGACGAGCCACGGCGGCGGAGGCGGTACGACCTGCGCCCGATCGGCCGGCACCC